>JBCBZA010000235.1:0-3844 GCA_039815575.1 Bacteroidota bacterium
AAATATAGAATCTTGCTCCCGTTTCGCTATACTTTACCTATCAAATGGGTACATTTGGGTATGATATTGGTTACAGGTGGTACGGGTTTGGTTGGGGCGCATCTTCTCTTTGAGCTCAGTAAAGACCATGAATCCATTAAAGCCACATACAGAAACCAAAAAAAAATAGCGTTGGTCAAAAAGGTCTTCACTTATTATACCGATCAACCGGATAGGTTATTTGAAAAAATAACATGGATAAAAGCCAATGTTCTGGACGTATCATCTTTGGGACGGGCTTTTCACGATGTTAAAAAAGTATATCACGCCGCAGCATTGGTTTCTTTTGACCCAAAAGATGATAAAAAGCTGTTGACGACCAATATAGAAGGCACGGCCAATATCGTAAACCTATGTATTGAACATGGCGTTGAAAAGCTCTGTTTTGTGAGTTCTATAGCAGCATTGGGGCCTAGCATCAATGGGAAACCCATTACGGAAGAAAACGAATGGACCAATGGATCTGCTACCTATGCCGTATCCAAGCACTTTGCTGAAATGGAGATATGGAGAGGGTCGCAAGAAGGCGTACCAGCGGTTATTGTGAACCCCGGTATCATTGTTGCTCCAGGCTTTTGGAAAAGTAGTAGTGGTAGTTTTTTCCATCAGGCTGCCAAGGGACCCAAATACCATCTTCCGAGCGGAACCGGGTTTGTTGGGGTCAATGATGTCACCAAGGCCATGATACAGCTCATGGAAAGTAAAATAGTCAACCAGCGCTACATCTTGGTCAACCAGAATTGGACGCATAAAACCTTTGCCCAGCTATTGGCAAAAGGGTTAAAGCAACAACTACCGGAAAAGGAAATACAACCTTGGATGCTCAACCTATTTTGGAGATGGGACTGGTTTCAAAGTCACCTTTTAGGAAAACGAAGGAAACTATCAAAAGCGGTGGCACATCTTTTTAAGACCCGGGATTTTTATGATAACTCCAAAATCATTGATGATTTGGATTTTTCGTATGAGGACTTGGAAAATAGCATTGAAAAATACTGCTCTATTTTTTTGACGGAACGGAATCAGGGGATTTAGTGGATGAGGCCTTTTTCTTCAGACTGTCCCTAACACGTTGATTCTTGCTGCGCAGACTATCTGTTTTTTGTTCCCGAAGTCTATCCGATTCTTTGACTCCATCTTCCAGCCGCTCTTTAATCGTGCTATACATCGCTTGATAAATAACAGGTACCGAGGCATAGTATTCATCACTTTTAATGAACTGTAGGCTATCTATTCCGTACTTTTCATACAAATAGGGCATCGTCTCAATGCTGTACTTATCCAAAGCATTGGCATTGATGGAGCGCAATCCATTTATTAAGGTCAAGTCGTAGAGAATTTCCGTCATCTCTGCTTGTGGAATCAAGTCTTCGGGAGGTTCAATAAGTTTTTCCTTGCAAGAGAAAACAAGAAAGAAAATAATACTTATCGTAAAAAACCTAGTGAATTTCATTATCGATTAAAGGTCAATCGTTTCGCTCTACTTTCATGGGATAGTTCCCCATTGTCATAGGTCAAGTGTCCGTTCACGAAAGTTCGCCTTATTTTAGAATCAAAGGTAAGCCCTTCGAAAGGAGACCACCCACACTTATAGAAAATATTAGGTTTTTTAACCGTCCAACTGGTACTCATATCTACGTGCACCAAATCTGCAAAATAACCTTCCCTAATATATCCCCGCTCCTTGACATCAAACAATTCAGCAGGATTGTGACACATCTTTTGTACAATTTTTTCCAATGAAATCTTATCCTCTTTATGTTTTTGCAACATCGCGATGAGGGCATGCTGCACCAAGGGCCCACCAGAAGGCGCTTTGGTATACACATTGTCCTTTTCCGCTATGGTATGAGGTGCATGGTCTGTGGCTATTACGTCTATCCTACCGTCCAATAAGCCTTTCCAGAGGGCATCCCTATCCTCGGCCCTTTTAACGGCAGGGTTCCATTTGATCAATGTCCCTTTATCCGCATAGTCTTGGTCAGAAAACCATAAATGGTGTATGCACACCTCAGCGGTAATCTTTTTTTCTTTTAATGGGACTTGATTGGTAAACAAATCCATCTCTTTGGCCGTTGAAAGATGAAACACATGTAACCTAGCCCCTGTTTTTTTTGCCAAGGCAATGGCTTTGGAAGAAGAAAGATAACAGGCCTCCGCACTACGTATCTCAGGATGGAAATGTATGGGAATGGCATCGCCGTATTTTTCTTTGTATTGGGTTAAATTGGTTCTGATGGTTCCTTCATCCTCGCAATGCGTGGAAATCACCAGTTCGGTACTCTTAAAAATATTTTCCAAAACAGTCTCATCATCCACCAACATATTTCCCGTGGAAGAACCTAAAAAAAGCTTTATTCCAGAACAACTGTTTTTGTCCAGTCGCTTTATTTCCTCCAAATTATCATTGGTCCCACCAAACTTAAAAGAGTAATTAGCGAAGGACGATCGTGCTGCAATGGCAAACTTCTCTTCATGTTTTTCTATAGTCGTCGTTTGTGGTATGGTATTGGGCTGTTCCATAAAACTGGTGATACCCCCGGCGACGGCAGCCCTGCTCTCACTATAAATATCCCCTTTATGCGTAAGGCCAGGCTCCCGAAAATGTACTTGGTCATCTATGACCCCTGGAAGCAATAATTCCCCATTAAAATCTATGGTCTTCGCACCTTTATCCGAAATGTCCTTATCCAAACGGATAATTCTTTCCCCTTCAATCAAGACATCCGTTTCAAATTGTACTCCTTCGTTTATCGCGGTCGCATTTTTCAATAGGATCTTTCCCATGTCTAAAATGATTTTTTCATAAAAACACTTCTAAATTTCATAATAACGACCCCAAAAACAGCCTCCCAAATAATTTTGGAACTCATTTTGGATTTTCCATTGATGCGATCTGTGAAGATGATTGAAACTTCCTTAATCTCAAATTTTTTCAGGTAGGCCCTGAATTTCATCTCAATTTGAAACGCATAACCAATGAAACGAACTGCATCTAAATTAATGGATTCCAATACGTTTCGTTTATAGCAAACAAATCCTGCAGTAGGGTCATGGACCCTCATTCCAGTGATGAGCTTAACGTAGAACGAGGCTCCATAAGATAGTAGAATCCTGCCCAAAGGCCAGTTTACCACGTTTATTCCTTTCTTGTAGCGAGATCCTACGGCGACATCGGCCCCGTCCAAGCACGCTCTATGCAAACGAAGTAAATCACTTGGCTTATGGGAGAAATCAGCATCCATTTCAAAAATGTATTCGTAGTCCTGTGCCAATGCCCATTTAAAACCATGAATATAGGCCGTCCCAAGTCCCGACTTTTCAGTTCTTAACTCAAGGAACAAATTGTCTTTGAATTGCCCCTGCAGCTCCCTGACATTTTCTGCAGTACCATCTGGGGAATTATCATCGACAACAAGAATGTCAAAATCCTTTTTAAGATCAAAAACGGTCTTAATGATTGCTTCGATATTCTCAATCTCGTTAAAAGTGGGTATGATGACCAGTCCCTCTGCCAATCTGAGTATTATTTAAGAGGTAAAAATAGTGTTTTGCTTGCTTTTGCCTTTCATGAAATTGGGATTGCGCATAATTCATAACTTTGAAACCCATAAACCAACTCCCTATGGGAAACCAATTTTCCAAGACCTTTTCCCTCTTTTTAGGAATTTTATTGTTACTCAATCTTCTTCAGGCGTATTTTACTCCCCTCATCTACGATGAAACGTATTACTGGTACTATTCCCACAACATGGCTTGGGGGTATTTGGATCATCCCCCAATGGTTGCTTTACTGGCAAAAATT
>JBCBZA010000184.1:0-7293 GCA_039815575.1 Bacteroidota bacterium
CGGTCTTGATCGTGTTGATGCCCATGCGGTTGGCGATGGGTGCGTAGATCTCGAGCGTTTCCCGGGCGATGCGGCTTTGTTTCTCCCGCGGCATCGACTCGAGCGTGCGCATGTTGTGCAGCAAAACTGTACTTTTTTCATTTTTAATTTTATTTGGAATTGATTTTGTAAACTTCTACTTCATGATCATTATAAACAGTCAATAGATATGTCATTCCATTAATGGAAAGTGTATCTAAGTGTCGTATGGATTTTTGTGTAAGGTCCAATCCTAATTGATTGCCCAAAATTATTTCATTTTCGGATTTTATCAAGGCCCCAGGGAATGAATCAAACCTGCCATGATACGGTTTTACCCCAAAGTAATTTCCTCCAGCCAATACTTCAGGATGGCCATCAACGTCAAAATCATAGGATACAAAATCCATGATTGGGGAAATCTGCAAAACCTCTGGGAAAGGAACAAATTCAAAGCGCCCATCATTATTTTTTAAATATCCGGAAGCCAAAGTGTTCACCTCAAGTATTTCCGCCTTTTCCAACTGCTCAGGTTCAAAAACAGCTTCAATGGATTTTCCGGCAAAGGAGGTATATGTCGTAAATTTCTTGCGTAGACTGACCATTTGTGAAGCTAGGGCATCCAAACCTTCAAGGGTGTAATAGGTGCCATTTTTTGCAAAGGCGGTAACGGTCTCGGTTTGTCCGTTGTCATCAAAATCGGAAAAGTACAACCGCATCGGATATTTTTCTGAGGCTTTGAATTTGCTATTTAGCCCCCAATTGCCGAGTAGGTAGTCCATATCACCATCTTTATCCATATCAAATGGGTGAATACGCTGCCAAAGTCCGGTAGTATTAACTTTTATGGTTTCAGTTAGAGTTCCATTTGAGTTTTTGAACAAGCGCGGCGACATCCATTCGCCAACAACAATAAGGTCGTTTTTACCATCTTGGTCAAAATCGTCCCAAATGGCGTCGGTGACCATACCCGTTAACTTAAAACTCTTGTCAATTTCGAACGTTCCATCCTGATTAATGAGAAGGTAAGAAGGTACTTCTTTTCCAAATTGGGAGGTCTTGGTTTGTCCTCCTATAAAAATATCAAGGTCACCATCATTATCGAAATCAAAAGGTTTTACCACTGAGGTATTCTGGAAAAACGCTGGAAAATCGGTCTGGACCCAATCAGAGGGGCCATAAATATAGAGTTGATCTACCAGAGGTCCGGAATTACCAAAAAAATCACCTCCTCCATTTCCTACCAATAAATCATTGGAATTATCCCCATTAAAATCAGCAATGAAGGCCGAAATGCTTTCGGTAATGGAGTCATTTTTTGTGGCCGTGATTTCCTTATATTGAAACCCATCTTGATGCTGGACAAAAATGGTTGCGGGAATAAATTTGGAACCACCAAAGAATAAATCTTCTTTACCGTCATGGTTGATGTCGCCTTTTGCAAAAGCCGGACCCCTATCGGAGACACGATAAGGAATTAGTTTTTCCCGATTAAAATCAAGGTAGTTATCTTCTACATGCGCAAAGTTTATCCCAAGGTTGGTAGTGTCTTTTTCAAATAAGGGTGTTCCTTTCTTATTTTTACTTCCGGGAAAGGTCTTTCTAGTGCTTTCTGGGGCTATTTTAAGGGTTTTCTTTGCCTGAATATTGGTCAGGGTTTGATAGGTGCCATCTGGCCAAATCACCTGTAGTGAGTCAATTTGTTCTTTGTTGCCTAAACCAAAATGGAGTATGGGCTCAGAGCTGGCCTGAAAACCTCGCGCTGGGAATAGCTCTTTAAACTGAAGTTCACCATTATAATGGAGATATACTTTAGAGCCGATTCCAAATTTGTTTTTTTCGCCATACACCAATTTTACTTTTATGTAATTGGCGGAGTTGTCTGCCTTATTCTCATAAATACTTGCTACCGCGTTGAGGTTGTTGACTACAATATCCAAGTCTCCGTCATTGTCTAAATCTCCATAAGCTGAGGCCCCAGAAACCAAAGTGTCATTGGTCATCCAGCTATTTGATTTATCCGAAAAGGAAAGATTACCATCCCCTTGAAAAATATAATTTTGGGCCACTCCGGATGGAATCATGTCCAGCGCCTTTTGATCCACTAACTTGGTATTGTTGATTTTATTCTGAATCTGATCATTGGAAATGAATTTGATAAAATCCAGATCATTGGGGCGTTTGGGTATTCCGTTGGCCACAAATAAATCCTGATTTCCGTCCTGATCATAATCCCCGAAGAGCGCGCTCCAACTCCAATCAGTTGCAGCAAGGCCACTTAAAAGTGCGGTTTCCAAATACGTTCCATTGGTTTGGTTCACATACAGCATGTTTCTGGTGAATTGATAATGGTATCCAAAATCTTGAATCCTCATTTTTTGGACCTGTAAGTTGTCATCCCCTTCAGAAGCTTTTAGGGGTCCCTCATCTTTTGGAAGCATATCCAAAGAGATTAAATCAGGCAACCCGTCATGGTTAATATCTGCGACATCACTTCCCATGGAAAATCGAGAGGTATGCCCAAAATAGTCTCTCAGGCTTTCGGTAAAGGTTCCATCCCTATTATTAAGGTAGTAATAATCGTCTTCATGAAAATCGTTTCCTACATAAATATCTGGATAGCCATCGGAATTAAAATCGGAGACGGCAAGCCCCAGGCCATAACCATTTATTCCTCCGTAAATACCCGCCTCCTCACTTACGTCAATAAATTTTCCTCCATCATTTCGCATCAATTTATCACCCGTTTCATAATTACGCTGATAACGCAAATCTGCTTTTCCATAAGATTCGGAGGTATGCACGGCATGATTCAATAGGTAAAGGTCCAAGTCTCCATCCAAATCATAATCAAAAAAGGAACAGGATGAGCTGTAGGACTCAAAATCCAGACCATATTCTCGTGCCATTTCCGAAAATGTAAGGTCGCCATTATTGATGTAAAGCTCATTGTACCCTCCAAAACCATTAATTCCGACCACGGCGCACACATAAATGTCCAACAATCCATCCCCATTTACATCAGCCATAACTGTACCCGTATTCCAATCACTTTTTCCCGCCACACCAGCCTTATTGGTGACATCTTGGAACTTCATGTCCCCTTTATTCAAATACAATTTGTTTTTTACTTGATTGCCTGAAAAATAAATATCGGGAAGATCATCATTATTGATATCTCCAATGGCGACACCGCCTCCATTGTAGAAATAGAGATAATCCAAAATATTTAGGTCGTTGGTTTCAGTAATCGTATTGGCAAAATCAATACCCGTTTTGCTGGGCGAAGGATTGTCAAAAAGTGAACCTCCTTCGTTGCACCCAATTACAACCAAACCAAAAAGATAAGTGAACCACCTCCTCATTTTAGGGTAAATATTTTGGGTTTTCCTTCATTGATGGCAGCAATCAAAAATTGATTTCCGTCTTTATCCTTAACGGCTTTTAAGTGCTTTACTTCCTCACGCACAAAGAACCCACTTTCATTATAATTTTGCCATTCAAAGTTTAAATCGCCATCACCCAGAAGCACATGACCAAAGTTGGCATCCAATCTTGAAAATTGGGGTTTGAATTCAAAATTATTTCCTGCCATAATTAAATCAAGATTACCATCGTTATTGACATCACTACAATTAATATCGCAAACACATGAAAACTGGACCCGTGGTGGCAATTTTTTGATTTTAAATTGACCATTACCTTCATTAATGGCCAATACAGAGGCAGATACTATGCTTTGCTTTACAATGGACTGTTCAATAATTTCTTTTGGAAATAGCTCTTGAATGGTCCTTTTGGCGTATTCCGAGGCCCTGAGATTCTCCTTCTTTAGAGACACCAATTGATTGGTCACCTCCTTTTTCTGATGGATGGGATAATCTTTCCCATCTTCAGTTATGGTTACCAGCTGTTCAATGGTACCATTAGTATCAAAGTCGTTGATCCATAACTTCATGGGATGCCCTTCGAGGGGCTTATAGTGCATATTTTCGCCCTGATTTCCTAAAATGAGGTCCAAGTCCCCATCGTTATCCAAATCAGCTGCTTCTACAGTATTCCACCAACCATTTAGGCTATCTAATGAGGTGTTGATACGCTGGACCCTTCTCCCAGAATTTTTATGGATTTTGGGTACACCCCATTCCGATGCTGTTACCAAATCGTCCTTACCGTTCCCGTCCATATCTGCCCAAATGGCATCGGTGACCATTCCTTCATCTTTTAGGTTATAACCCCTTCGTTCCGTTGCATCTACAAAAATGCCATCACGATTTTCCAATAAAAGGTGATTGGGATCAAGACCGTAAATACCAACCACACTTCGGGATCCAATGAAAACATCGGTGTCCCCATCTCCATCGTAATCGTTAGGCGCTATAACCGAAACATTTTTAAAGGTGGTGGGCAAGTTCTGATTGGAAGGGCTAAAACTTCCGTTCCCATTATTAATATAAAGTCGCGTCCTATATACGTTGTCTTGGCCCACTTCGTTGCCACCACTTCCTACCATAAGGTCCATATCCCCATCGCCATCAGTATCCAAAAATGCCGCGGCCGTATCCTCAAAGGGTTTATCCGCATCAAAAACCCTGGATGGTCTTGGTTTAAATTTCCCTTTGCCCAAATGGATATACAGCATTGCTGGGGTACCTTTTGCACCACCAATGAAAATATCCTCATGGCCATCGTTATTTACATCGGCCACGGCCATGGCCGGACCTTCTTGGGATAATTTATTGTAAATAAGCCCTTCATAGTCAAAATCGTTATATGAGTTTTCAATATGGGCGATTAAATTGGAATTGTCCATTTCTTGAAAAAGTGTTTTTTCTGTCTTGTCGTGGCCAGGTTCATAAGTGTTTTGAGCATCCTTTTGGTAAAGCTCCAATCGTTGATTGGCCTGAACTTCTTTTAGAACTATGGTTTTATCGTTTGGCCATACTACCCGTATGGAATCCAGTTTTTTAGTATTGCCCAAACCCAAGGTCATTACATAATCAATGGAGGATTGAAACCCTCTTGAAGGTATTAGCTCCTGGTTTACGGTATTTTTGCCAAAATAAAATGTGACCAAAGACCCAATGGCAAATGGATTATTGTCTTGCCCATTCAGTTTGATCTGTATATGGTTATGTTGGAGTTGTTCATTGGTATTGTTGCGATATACAAAGGTGTTGGTGTTCACATTGTTTATGACTAGGTCAAGATCACCATCATTGTCAAGATCGCCGTAGGCTGCTCCGTTTGAGCGCGTAGGTAAGTCAAATCCCCAATCCTTATTGGCATTATCAAAGGTGATGTCCCCATTGTTTTTAAAAGCAAAATTAGGCTGTGGCTTTATGGGCATTTTGCTGATAATGGAATCGATGGATTCCTTTTTCCCGGTTAGTGCCATTTTTTGTATGATCTCATTGGCGAAGAAATCCACAAAATCCAGGTCGGTAAGGTCGTGGTTGATTCCATTGGTCACAAAAATATCCTTTAGGCCATCGTTGTCCATATCAAATATGAGCCCGGCCCAGCTCCAGTCCGTGGCGTCAATTCCACTATAATAGGCAACCTCTGAGAAGGTGCCGTTTCCGTTATTTAGCTGTAAGGTGTTTTGAATGTACTGTTGGTAAAAATCCTTGCTTCGCTTTAAGTCATAAACGTTATAGCCTTCAAATTCCATTACGGATTTTACCCTTTCTTCAGGTTCTGGAAGCATATCGGTAATAAAAATATCATTGTGGCCGTCGTTATTGATGTCCGCAATATCAATACCCATGGCGGATAAGCTCAAATGCTGTGTATAGTCCTTGATTTCTTCAGTGAAGGTTCCATCCTTTTGGTTGATATACAAATAATCTCGCTCATAGAAATCATTGGAGACATAAATATCTGGCCAAAAATCATTATTGATATCCGTTACCAAAACCCCTAAACCAAAACCAATTAAACTTCCGTAAATTCCTGCTTTTTCACTGACATCAACAAATTTTCCATCATCGTTTCGCAGTAGCATATCTCCAACTCCCCTAAAAATATGAGGCACGCCTTCCCAGTCCTGCGCGCGCACTTCCCGTTGTTCGGCATAACCCAGACTGCTAACTGGGATATTGCTGTTGTTCAAAACATATGCATCTAAATCCCCATCCTTGTCATAGTCAAAAAAAGAGGCATGGGTAGAAAATCCAGTTTTTGCCAAGTTAAATTCTTGGGCTTTTTCTGTAAAGGTTAAATCCCCGTTGTTAATATAAAGATCATTATCGTGATTGTTTCCTTCCAAATTTCCTGCGTTGCTTACATAAATATCAAGCAGCCCATCTGCGTTAATATCTGCCATGGTTACACCGGTAGACCAGGGTTTATTGCCACCAACCCCAGCTTTTTCAGTAATATCTTCAAATTGTAAGTCGCCTTTATTAAGGTATAATTTATTAGGCTCCATATTACCCGTTAGATAAATGTCCGGCAATCCATCATTATTAATATCACCTATGGCCACGCCTCCACCATTATAAAAATTACGGTATTTGAAGATATTGAAGTCCTTTTGGTTTTCCACGTAATTGACAAAGTCAATACCACTTTCTTCAGGGGTCAATAGGGAAAAAAGTGGCTTTTTAATTGTTGTCGATACCTCTTCCTTCGTCTCATTGCAGGCCATGAGCAATAGAAGAGCTATAATCCAGAGGATTGTATACGTTGCTTTCATAAAGAATCCTTTTTAGTCAGGAAAATAGGGCTAGCATCATTACGGCCAATGATATAACCTTTTTTTGTTTTTATTGTTATCGGTTCTATGGCATTCACTTGACCATCAACCTTTAAATGTTCAATATTTTTGAAATTACCTTGACCATCGTTGTACAATACTATGCCATGAAGGGCATCCAGTCTGCCCAATTGTGAGCTAATATGATAGTTGTTCCCCATTAAAATTACATCTGGAAAACCATCATTGTTAAGGTCATCTGAAATGATTTGACGAATTTGGGATACTTGCACAAAACTGGGAAGTTCTTTCTTTTCAAAGGTATTGTCTCCCTTATTTTCAAAATAAGAGGTCTCTAGTTCAAAAACCTTTTTTTGTTGTGCGTCATCTAGCTTGTCTTTTCCGAATAATTCCTCCAAGGATGCGGAAGCAAATTTTTTATAAGAAAGAAATTCTTTGTTAAGAAAGGGAAGCTGCTTTACCAGTTCGTCTTTTGAAGCGAAAGGAGTCTCAATTTCATCATGGAAGGAGGTCACTAAGGACTCTATGGTTCCATTGTCATCAAAATCATTACG
>JBCBZA010000245.1:0-3633 GCA_039815575.1 Bacteroidota bacterium
ATTACAAGGCCGCCAGTGTCTATCGCGCTTATGAGAGAAAGCGCACCGCCCATGTGCAAAGTGAGCCGCGTTCCCGTGCTATTAAGCTCCAAATTAAATTCCCCATTTTCATTGGTAGTGGTTCCGTTGGCAGTGGATTCAAAATAAATATTTACAAAGGGCAAAGGGTCTCCCTGTTCATTTGTGACCGTACCCACAACCTGGGCATTTATCAATAGTATCTGACCAAGTAAAAAGGGAAGGAGGTACTTCATTTGCAAACTGGGTACTGATTTGAAGTTAGATAGCGGAGCTAGTGACGACATTTAGCTTTTCTTAAAATTTGAAATGGGTTTACCTAAAGTCTTTCTTGATCCTATCCAAATTTCGTTTGTTATCCCGGTCTTTGATGGTTTCCCTTTTGTCATACTGTTTTTTTCCACGTGCAAGGGCAATGTTCATTTTTGCCAGTCCACGATCATTGATGAAAGCATTGATGGGGACTATGGTCAGTCCCGAAGTGTTCACTTCTTTATGAAGTTTTTTTAGTTCTTTTTTGTTCAAGAGTAGTTTTCTTGAAGCCTTAGGTTTGTGATTGTAGTGCCCCCCATGACTGTATTCATCGATCTGCATATTGATGACAAAAAGCTCGCGTCGTTCGTTGAATTCGCAAAAGCTTTGTGAGAGCGAAGCCTTTCCTAGCCTTAGGGATTTGATTTCTGTGCCGCCCAAAACAATTCCCGCGGTATATTTGTCCAACAGTTCATAATCGAAAGTGGCCCTTTTGTTTTTTATGTTGATGTGCTTTTGCATGGGGTACAAAAATAGTCTGATTTGATAAAACTGTAATGAAAAGCCATTTTTGACGATATTAGAATAAAACGAACCTATGAAAGCTTACCTTTTTGCGATTTTCTTCCTTATTTTTTGTTCCTGTAAACAAAATAGTACCCAAGACCGTTTAACGGCACAGCAAATCGTGGACAAATCCATTGCCATAAGTGGAGGGAGTAACTACTTGACCCATGATGTATCCTACACCTTTAGGGATAGGTATTACGAATCTAAAAATATAGACGGCAAAAAAGTCCTAAAACGTATTACGGAAACGGATTCGGTTACCATAACCGATATAAAACAAGGCAACGACTTTCAACGTTTTTTTGATGGGGACTTGATTGCGCTGTCAGATACCACTGCCAGTAAATATGCAAATTCCGTGAATTCCGTCCATTATTTTTCCAGGCTTCCGTTTGGTTTAAATGATGGGGCCGTCACAAAGGAACTTTTGGGGGTAGTACAGTTAAACGAAGAGGAATTTTACAAGGTCAAGGTGACTTTTGAACAAGAAAATGGAGGGATGGATTTTGAGGATACCTACCTATATTGGTTTCAAAAGAAGGACTTTAAACCAAAGTATTTGGCCTACGAATACCATACGGATGGGGGTGGCATACGTTTTAGGGAGGCGTACAATGAACGCTATGTAAATGGCATCCGATTCGTGGATTATAACAATCTGAAACCTCTAAAAGGGCATGAAATCAATTTTTTTAAAGTAGATAGTCTGTTTATGGCTAACCAACTGGAGCTTCTTTCTAAAATAGAGTTAGAGGAAATAAAAGTAACGCCCTCTTCAGACTAATCCATTTTCAATTGTATGTGGGTTACCTGGTCGTCAAGAAATCGAACGATAAAGAGGCTTGAATTATCGTCATCATCCATTGCTGTGTAGTGTTCTTCTCCCAAAAGCTTGTTCACAAAGTCTGGTGTGGTATTGCTATGCCCAACAACCAAAACGTTAGTTCCTTTATTTTTTGCTTTAAATTCCTCCATATCAATATCCCTGGGGTCGTAGAATTCAATATCAATATTCTTTTTAACTGATGTAGGAGCAGCTGTCATGGTTGTGCGCTCATAATTGGTGGAATAAATGGCATCCAAAGCAACAGGGTCAAAAACTTCCGCCCATCGGATGGCCCTATCCAATCCTTTTTGTTCGAGCTCAGGGTCCGGGTTATCCGGATTGCTTCGGTCTTTTTCCGAATGTCGGATTAAATAAAAAGTTGATATAACAGGTTCTGTGTTTATTTCAATATCTTTAGAAGTATCATTGCAGCTCAAAACCCCTAGGAGCAGAACTGGAAGGATGAATAGCGTTTTAAAGGTTTTTCGCAATATGTCTATTGAATTTTCCATAAACATCAATTTGTGAAGATAAAAGTAGCATTAAATTTTATACTGAAATATGCTTAAGACGTGCACGGTCATAGTTTTCCTTTCATTTGCATGTAGAATTTTTGCTCAAGATGTTGAATTGCCAACAGATTTTAGACAACACAATCTTGGACAGTTTAATTCCAGTATATGGAATCCCACCTTTGCTTTGGATAGGAATTCGCCGCGCTCCATTGCACTTTGGTCCAGATGGCAGTGGCAAAGTATCGATGGAGATCCTTCGACCTTATTTTTAAATTACACCCAAAAAATCAATGAAAGTCTTGCGGGAGGAATAGGCTTTTTGCAGCATAATACTGGAATATTCCTTCAAAGTGGCGTTTATATAAATGCAGCATGGGAAACGGCGTTGGACGCAAAAACGACCCTTTCCTTTGGGGCCAATATATTTTCCTTTGGACAGGAATTGGCCAATGAACAATTGATTCTTTTGCCGGAAAGTGAATTTCAGGGCATTGATACGGACAATAGTTTTTCAACTCAAATCTCTCCCGGCATCCGTTTAACAAGTGCTACTTTTAGCGTTGGATTTACACTTCAAAATGCAATCTCTATAGGCCTCAGTGGTCCTAATAACGCCTCGGACACTACAGTTTTCCAAGGATTTATAAGTAATGATTTTCCCCTTCAATTCTTGGGGCCTTCCGCTTATTTTAGGCCTCAAGCCTATGTAAATGCGGTTTCCGGATTTGATACCCAGGTAGGAATTGTCGCATTGGTCGGACACCCAAACTTTTGGGCCCAAGGCGGGTACAATAGTTTTTATGGTCCTTCTTTGGGAATTGGTACAACCTTGGCTAAGACGGTTTCCGTTGGGGGGTTAATGGAATTTGCCACGGGAGACTTCTCGAATGAAGACCCTACTTTTGAATTAGTGCTTTCGTATTTCATTGGCAAACAAGGATTTGATAGAGAACCCTTGGACGATTTTGAACCGATACCAGAGCCTCTTCCAACCGAAGAAGAACCTGCGATAAAAGAAGCTGAAAAGACGGTGGTCACTCCTCCGACGGATGTAAATAACAAAAAAGAGGCGGTACCCGAGGAAATTAAACCCAAACCACTTTCTAAAAGACAACAAGCACGTTTAGAGAAAAGAAGACGTGACTCTATTGAACAGGTAGAAAAAGCAGCAGCTCTAATACGCGCGGAGAAAAGACGAATGGATAGTATCAATAGTGCCAGAATCAAGGAGAAACGCGAAAAAGAGATTAAAGACTCCATAGCACAAGTAAAATCCAGGGAGATTTCTCTAGCCAAGGAACAGGAAAGTAAGGAAATAGAAAGCAAGAACGAAAAGGTAGCAGAAGAAGTTAAACCCAGAACGCTTTCAAAAAGGCAACAAAGACGTTTGGAAAAGAGGCGCCTTGATTCCCTTGCACAGGCAGAAAAGGCGGCAGCCCTGATGCGCCTAGA
>JBCBZA010000114.1:0-12921 GCA_039815575.1 Bacteroidota bacterium
GGCGGGGATTGACGGTCGTTTTGAACTAAACGTCAATGAATTGAACGCTGTATTGGGGTTAAACCTAAAGAAACATCCAAATATAGATGATATAAGGCCTTACGAGGCTCTGATTCAAGAGTATATTCTTAAAAACACTTCCTTTACTTCCAAGTATGGTAGGCATAAAATAGTTTTTACCGGAGAAATCACTACCCTTTGGGTAACTTATGGGTCGTTTGTGCAGATACATTTTCACTTAGAAAATACTGAAACCTTACCCGACACAATAGATGTTACCTATGGGGTTTTTATCGAGGAAAATTCTGGTCACAGCAACTTTTTGACCATGGAATATAACTGGAAGGCAGGTTTGATAAACAACGAAGCCATCTTTGCCCTGGACTTTACGTCAGGGAATATTTCAAAAACTTGGGATTTAACCGATAGATCGATTTGGGCGGGTTTTATGGCAATGGTTCGACAGGGGATATGGCATATCTGGATTGGGTTGGACCATATTTTGTTTCTCCTGGCCCTAATACTACCTTCCGTTGTTAGGAGGTTTACATCAGAAGAGGCTGAAAATGCAAACCTAACTAGTTCGAAAATACCGGCCTGGAAGCCCGTTCAAAAATTTAAGCCTGCATTTTGGTATATCTTAAAGGTGATTACTTTTTTCACACTAGCGCACACAATCACCTTAAGTTTGGCCTCGCTGCAAATTATAAACCTTCCCTCGCGATTGGTAGAAACGATCATTGCGTTATCAATCGGTTTAGCTGCCTATCATAACATAAGGCCTATTTTCAAGGGCAGGGATTGGGTAATCGCTTTTGTATTTGGTTTGTTCCATGGTTTTGGATTTGCCAGTGTACTTGGTGATTTGGGTATCAAAGGTGAGTTTTTGACACTTACTTTGCTCGGTTTTAATATTGGGGTTGAAATTGGTCAAGTAGCCATAATAGCTTTGATTTTCCCTGTTTTGTTTTTCTTGAGAAAGCTAAAATTATACCCTAAATTACTTTTCTATCTATCCATAGCATTAATAGTCATATCACTTTACTGGTTTGTTGAAAGAGGTTTTGACATCAATATACCAGTAGATGAGTTTATCCGAAGTGAGGGGCGTAAAATTGCTGTAAAATTGGGGCTGCGTTAATCGTAAAATGTGTATAAATTAAAGAATAGAAAATTGCATTTTCATGGGTGAAAATTCTTTGCTGAGTAAATGGAAGCTAAAGAAAAAAAAGGGTGGTGTTGTAAAAAGAATAACCAAGGCCCCTGAAAATGTTGCTATTCCCTTATCCAAGAGCCAACAGCGACTATGGTTCTTGCAGCAGTTACATCCGAAGAGTTCAGTCTATAACTACGCGGAAATCTACACTTTTAATGGGTCATTGGTAGTTACTGCCCTGAAAAAAAGCCTGCAGTCCATCTATGAAGAAAATGATGTATTACGGACCTATTATGTGCTTGAGGAAGGTGTGCCAAGGCAAAAAGTAACCAATAATGCTGTTCTACCAATTGCCGAGCATGACTTTTCAAATTTGAGCATCAATCAGCTAGAAATCAAAAAAAAAGAAATATTTGATGCTGATACAAAAACATACTTTGATCTTGACAAAAATCCTTTGGTACGGGTTTCACTGATTAAAACTGCTGAAAAAGAGCATATTCTTTTAATAACCATGCACCATATTATCACCGATAAATGGTCTATGGGCATATTTCGAGAAATATTATCCAAAAAATATAAGGATGCGACCCTAGGTAATGGTATTAATTTTGAACAAATGGATGTACAGTATGCTGATTATGCATACCATCAAAAAGAAAATGGGATTGATCTTGATCAATTGGAATACTGGAAGAAGAAATTATCCGGTGATATCCCGGTCTTAAATCTGCCCTTGGATAATCAACCCGTATCGAAACATTCTTTTGCAGGAGGTTCACATACACAACAATTTTCAGGGGAACTGTCCAAAAAAATAGTGGAACTTTCAAAAGAACTTGAGGTTACACCCTATGTACTTTTACTGAGCGTATATTATGCCCTACTTCATAAACTCAGTGGGCAAGAGGACATATGGGTCGGTTCGCCTATTTCAAATAGAAATGAGCCCGTTCTTGAAAATATGATCGGTTTTTTTGATGAAACCATTGTCTTGCGAAAAACCGTTGATTCTTCAAAGCAATTCAGCACATTCGTTTCTGAAGTAAAGCAAAATACCTTGGAAGCATTTTCGAATAAAGATGTTCCCTTCGATGCCCTGGTAAAGGAATTGAACCCAGAGAGAAAATTAGGGCAAAATCCTTTTTTCAGGTCGATGTTCATTTACCATGCCGTACCAGAAACACCTTCTTTTGGTACAGATTTAAAACTATCGTATGCCTTTTTTGACAATGGGGTATCAAAATTCGACCTCACCTTTTATGTTGCCCTTGAAGATGGTTTGATTTCTTCATCCTTTGAATATGCAACAGACCTTTTTAAAGAGTCTACGATCACAAGATTGCAAGGGTATGTCAAACATCTGTTGGAACAAATCGTTGATACACCAGATAAGGCCCTATCAGAACTGGAAATAGTGAACTCTAAAGAAAAGGAGTTCTTGTTGCCCAAGGAAAGAAAGGAAAAAGGTCACTACAGTTCTTACAATGCCATTCACGATATTATATTCAAAAACGTTTCTGAAAAGAGTTCGGAGGAAGCAGTTGTATATGATAATGTATCGATAACGTATAAGACATTAGGCGAAAAAGCGGAACGATTGTCAAGGGCAATCTTAATGCGCACAGAAGGTAGAAATGAAATTGTAGGTTTATGCGCGGAACGCTCTATAGACATGATAGTTGGCATTCTAGCTATTTTGAAAGTAGGTTGCGCTTATCTTCCTATTGATCCCGATTATCCAACAGATCGCATCGATTTTATGACCTCTGACGCAGGGGTAAAACTTGTATTGAGCCAAAAAAAATTAGCTTCCCTATTCAAGAATCTCAAGGGGGAAACCATTTTCATTGAAAATTCACAAAACGATGGGGCATTTCACGGACAATTGCATTTTCCTTCAGTAAAACGCAGCGACCTGGCCTATGTAATCTATACCTCCGGCAGCACCGGAAAACCTAAGGGTGTTCCTATTACACATGGCAATATTATAAATTCTACGGAAGGGCGCCTTGATTTTTACCCAAACAATCCTGGGGCGTTTTTACTCCTTTCTTCCATTGCTTTTGATAGTTCAAAGGCAGGTATTTTTTGGACCCTTTGTACCGGAGGAAAATTGGTTGTTGCCGAAAAAAGAATTGAGCAAGATCTTGTACGAATCGGTGAACTAATAGCTAAAAACAGGATTACCCATACTTTGATGTTACCCTCACTATACCAATTAATTTTGGACCATGTGGATGTTACCACCTTACAGAGCTTGGAGACCGTAATGGTGGCCGGTGAAGCTTGTCTCCCATCGGTTTGTGAAATGCACTTCTCAAAGCTGCCCCAAACCCTGCTTTTTAATGAATACGGTCCAACGGAAGCTACAGTTTGGTGTATTGCCCATCAGATGCAGAAGGACGTTGCCTATCAGCGCGTACCCATTGGAAATGGCGTAGCAGGTGCCGAAATATATTTGTTGAGCGAAACGATGGAATTGGTCCCCTTTGGAACAAAAGGCGAACTATACATCGGTGGCTCTGGACTATCAGGCAAATACATCAATCGTCCTGATTTGACGGAAAAAGCCTATGTTCCCAACCCGTTCTCCGATAACCCTGAAGAAGTGCTTTACAAAACCGGCGACCTTGGCCAATACAATGCATTGGAACAAATCGAATTTTTCGGCAGGGCAGACAGGCAGATTAAAATTAGGGGGCATCGGGTAGAACTGAATGAGATAGAGACAATTTTATCCGCCAGTCCAATGGTCAAAGAAGCCGTAGTCAGTTTCAAAGATAAAAATGGACCCGCACGTTTAACGGCCTATGTAGAGGTCAATGACAGCTATGACAAGGAAGGGCTAAACAGTTTCATAGTTGAGAGATTGCCCAATTACATGCGACCAAATTCCATACTCATCATTGATGAAATGCCCAGACTTCCCAATGGCAAGGTAGATAAAAAACAACTGGATAGCTTGTCGTCGACCATAGCCCCTAAAAAGGAGATTCCAGCACATGGGCTGAGTCAAATGGAAAAAGACCTTCTTTCTATTTGGCGTGAAGTTCTCCAGATTGATGCCCTTCAAGTGACCGACAATTTCTTTGAAATAGGAGGTGATTCCATAATGAGCATCCAGATTGTTGCCAAGGCAAGGGAGAAGGGTATCCTTTTTCCCGCCAATCAACTCTTTGAAAGTCAAAACATCGCAGAGCTTGCCCTTTTTGCAACTACAAGTGATGACAAGAAACTTAACACTGGGATAGAGCTTGGAGAATTTGAGCTCACTCCCATTCAGCATTGGTTTTTTGAACAACATAAAAAGGCACCGCATTTTTGGAACCAGGGATACAAAATAAAAGGCGTCCAAATATCAGAGTTACAACTTGAAAGTATGGCCCGGGGCTTGGCCGAACAATATGATACCTTGAGGTTAAATTTTGAAAAGACAGAAGAAAATATAGTTGCCTTTTATGATACCAATGAGAAAAGGTCCTACTGTCACTTTTTTGATATTTCGGACAAACCTGACGAAGACAAGGATTCCTTTATCTCCGAAAAATTGTATGAAATACAAGACACGACAGATTTGGCTTCTGAGGCGCTTTTCAATTGTATCTATTTCGATACAGGAGTAAAAGAAGAAAACAGCTTGTTCTTTATAGCCCATCACTTGATTGTGGATGTTGTTTCATGGAATCTGATCCTTAATACTGTTAAGCGTCACATAAACTCTTTTGGTACTACCGGTTCGGTGTCGCTCGAAGACAAAACCATTTCGTATAAAGAATGGTCTTCTTATTTGTCGCAACATGTCAAAAGCCTAAAAGGGGAATTGAATTTCTGGCAAGACCAGCTCTCCTATGAGCCCAAAATCCCTATAGATTATAATGAGTATGGTGATCATCCAATCTATGAGAAAGATATAAGCACTTTCGAGTTTGATATTGATTCCGCAACAACCAGCAAGTTGTTGAAGGATGCGAACCAGGCCTACAGCACAACAATTGATGAGCTATTGACACTATGTCTAGCTGATTGTATCGCCTCTTGGTCCAAAGAAGAAAAGGTACTTTTATCCTTAGAAAGACATGGTCGCGAATCTATCAATTCCGATATGGATTTTTCAAACACTGTGGGCTGGTTCACCAGTTTCTTTCCTGTGCTCTTTGAGTTTCCAGCAGAATTTACATTACAACAACGAATAATAACCGTCAAGGAAAAACTTAGAAAAATTGCCCATGGCGGTATCGGTTATGGCTTACTGAGGTACCTTGCAAAAGAAAAAGGGCTGGAGGGAGATCCAAAAATAGTGTTCAATTATCTGGGAATTTGGAACGAGTCACCAGATAGGGTCGTTGCATTTATGACAGAGGGATTGCGTCACGATTTGAGTGAAAGAAACTACCTTTTCGAAATAAACACCAGGATACAGGACGGTAAATTAAAAAGTGCAATCGGCTATAGCAAAAAAATACATGGGCAGAAAACGGTGGCGCAATTTGCATCAAGATTTAAAGAAAAGCTTCATGAAGTCGTAGCACATTGTATGGAATCAGAAACCATCAAATACACCCCGTCAGATTTCCCTGATGCAGGATTAAACCAAGACGATTTAGATGCATTATTAGGTAGCATTGAATAAGTATGAACCAAAAAACCTTACATATTGCCATTGCCACAACAGGGCTTACAGGTATTCTAAATGCGAGCATAGCATTGGCTTTGCGATTGCAAAAAGAAGGACATCGTATTACCTACATGTGTCCGCAAGATGTTAGAAAAACTGTTGTAACGCATGGTTTGGATTACGTACAGTTGCCCTCGGTGAACTTTTACTTCAAGCTTGAAGAAGAAGGCTTGAAAAAACGGTTTTGGTATGGTCTCAAAAACTATGAAAAAGGAAAGAAAGTACTAAAAATAGGACAATTCAAAGGAGCATTAACTGATATAAAGGCTGACAAATTGCTCATAGACACCGAGCTTCATGAATTGATATTTTGTGCTATTCAACTCAAAATACCGGTGACTCCCATTACCCAATTTTTTCCAAATCTAATTCGGCCTAAAGTACCTCCTATTTCTTCCACTAGTCTGCCTGGAAAGGGCCTTTGGGGCACAAGAATTGGAATACTATTGTCTTGGTTGCACTCAAAATATTATACAAGAAAGAGGATTCTGATCGACATTCTAAAAAAAAGGGATGGAAGAAGGCAGACATTGAATAGGTATGCTGCCGAGGTCGGTATCAAAGGCGGTTGGCTGGAGCAAACGTACTTTCCACCTGTATTTGAATACAAGGGGTTGAACGTTCTCACTCTCAATCTGGAACAGCTCGATTTTCCCAATTCATCTTTACCCAATTTCTATTATACCGGGCCTATGGTGAATGAAGATCGTAATAACATACATCCGTCAGAATCCATAGATGCCATCAATAAAATACTTGCCCAAAAGAAAGATAAAAAACTCATATACTGTTCTGTTAGCTCAATGCATGAGGCAGATATTGCATTTTTGAAGAAGGTAGTAAAGGCTTTTGAGGCATCGCCACAATGGCTATTAGTTCTTTCTTTAGGGGGTAAATCCGAGGCCTCAGACTTTGAAAACATCCCTAAAAACGTTCACCTTTTTAAATGGGTTCCGCAAATAAAAGTCCTAAAAAATGCTGACGTGAGTCTTTGTCATGGGGGGGTACATACTATTAATGAGTGCATTCATTTTTCCGTGCCCATGCTAATCTACTCAGGTGGGAAATTTGACCAGAATGGATGTACTGCCAGGGTTGTATACCACGGGCTCGGAATCGCAGGGAATAAAAAGAGGGATTCCCCCACAAAAATTAAAAATAAAATTGCCGAGCTTATCCAGAATAAAAGATATGCCAATTCAATGGAGCAAATGCGTGAAAGTTACCTAACGTCCAGAAAAAAGGCAATAACACCAATAGTATAGTTTGAAAGTACCTCTAAAAGGATTGTTGTACGATGGATGATATAAAAACAAAAAAGCAGATTGAAGCAATCTATCCGCTGACCGAGATGCAGCGAAGCCTCTTGTTTCATCATCTTTCAAACCAAAATGACAAAGGGCTTTTGCATGTACAGCTCAAGTTACATGGAAAGCTGAATATACCCCTTTTTAAAGATGCTTGGCAAAAAACCTCAGATAGGCATACCACACTCAGAACCTCAATCCACTGGAAAAAGATTCAGAATCCCATACAACTGGTCAACCCCAAGGCCACATTTGAATGGGACCTACTGGATTGGACAAATAAGGAAGGTGAAGCACAAGAGCTTTTGCTAGAACAAGTCAAAGCACGCCAAAGAGGTGAGGGTGTTACATTGGAGAAGTCACCTCTTGCTAAAATTACCTTGATAAAGACAGCAACAGATCAATATATTTTCCTTTGGTTGTGCCATCATATCTTGTTGGATGGCTGGTCAACGGGCATTGTAATCGAAGATGCCTTAAAAATCTACAAAGGGCTCATCACCCAAACACAAGCAGCATTAAATACTGTCCCTTCCTATAAGTCGTATCTCAACTGGTTTATAAAGAAGGATACTGATCGGGAAAAAGCATTCTGGACAGATGCCCTTATGGGCTTAAAAAACACGACCCTTTTTGGAGATAATGGAACAACCAAAGACGCTACATCCAGGCATTTCGAAAAAAGGTTACCACAACAATTTTCACAAGAGCTCAAAAATACGGCCAAGAGCTATCAAGTTTCCATCAATACCCTATTTCAAGCGGCTTATGCCCTTTTGCTCCATAAATTTTTTAGCAACAACGACCTCGTATTTGGTACTACGGTTTCAGGTCGATCGATTGATTTTCCAAACATACACTTGATGACCGGTATGTTTATGAATGTACTGCCTGTAAGGTCGAAAATCACGGCCACAGCCAATACTTCTGATTTCGTTAAACAGTTGCAAAAACAATTTTTGGCCTCAAGAAATTATGAGACCGTGACGGCAGACCAAATAGTGCAATGGATGGATATGACCAGTGGTTCTGTGCTGTACGACAGTCTCTTCATTTTCGAAAACTATCCTTGGAATGATATGGAAGTAGAAGGCCTTACAGTAAGTGATTTTAAAAGTGGCCTCACCAGTACCTATCCCATCACTTTTGTTATCAAGGAAACAGACACCTTTGAAATTGACCTAATGTTCGAAGCGGGAATCATTACCGATCGACTTGCCCACTGGATACTTGATGGTTTCGAAAAACTGCTGCACGTTCTATGTATGCCAAACGCATTTTCAATTTCCGACGCGATGGAGACCATGGATTCGCCACCAGCCTTCAATAATGTTAATCAAAAAAATGAATCGGTGGATTGGGAAGTTATGGATATTTCCCATATTCCTGCCCGAACCACTGAGGAATTGGAGTTGACAAAAATATGGGAATCCGTTTTGGGAATACATCCTATAGGCATCGAAGACAATTTTTTTGAATTAGGAGGGAAATCCGTTCAGGCCTTAAGGATGTTTACCCTAGTGGAGCGCCAGATGGGATTGAAAAAACCGCCGACACTTCTTATTGAACATCCTACAATTGCTGAACTCGCAAAAATGCTTTCAAGTGGGGAAAAAACAGAGGCATTCAAATATGTAGTTCCTATTAGGTCAAAAGGATCCAAACCACCCCTATTCTGTATTCATGCAGGCGGGGGACACGTATTCTTCTACAAGCCCCTTTCGGATAAACTATCGGAAGACCAGCCGGTTTACGGGGTGCAGTCGTCTGGGATTTCCAATTTGGAAGATATTATGCAGGATATTGAAGAAATGGCAGAAAAATACATTCAGGAAATGCGGATCGTTCAACCCACGGGTACCTTAAATGTATTGGTTTATTGTTTTAGTACCGCTGTCGGGGTGGAGATGGCGTCGTATCTTGAAAAAAAGGGAGAGCATATCAACCTTATTGTGATGGACACTTATGCCCATCGCGATAATTTTAAACGGTCGTTTATGCAACTAAGAATATACGGTTTTTTAAGTCGGCTTTTAACAAATCCCTTCAACGCGGTACAAACGATTTTTTCTACTAGAATACAGCGTAATTCAGAAAAAATAAATGTTGGAACAACCAAGGGTAAACAAGAGGTAAAAGTTGAAAAAATTCGATCGGTTTTAGAGAATGCCCATAATCGTTACCAATGGAAAAAAATTAAGGGTGATATTTGGTTGATTCTATTGCCTAGATCAAATAAAATGTACAATCCATTCGTTATTAAGACTTGGGAAGATTTGGTCATGGGCACCATAAACATAGTTGAACTTTCAAATATCACACATTTTGATGCTTTTAAGGATACTAATTCAGAAGTAACGGCAAAGGGGGTTGAAAAATGTATGATAGGTTAATCCAAATTTCTTAAGTGTTAATATCTTGAAGGTATTGGAACCCAGCGAGAGCCATATCTATCTTTTAGAAATTGATCGAATGGTCAGTCGATTACGGCATTTTAATTCCTACCTATCGATCGATGAAAAATACAGAGCATCCAGATTTCGTTTTAAAAAGGATGAAAACTGCTTTTTAACTACCAGGGGCGCTCTACGGTTATTAGCCTCAAAATATGTGGGCATACTACCCAAAGACATCATCTTCAAAAAGGAAAGTTTTGGAAAACCAAAATTTGACCATGTAATAGGGTTGGATTTCAATGTATCACACTCAGGTAATTTGGCTATGATCGGTTTTTGTTTGGACCATCACTTGGGCGTGGATGTCGAAATGATCAAAACCGATTTTGATATTATGGATATTGCCAAAAACTACTTTTACGGGCGCGAAATAATGACTTTGGAAGCCTTGCCCTCGGAAAAGCGACATGAAGGTTTTTTTAGCTTGTGGACCCGCAAGGAAGCCATTATCAAATACGATGGTAGGGGTTTAGGCATCCCCCTGAATTCATTCTCTGTTTCTTTGGACAGTATCACTCCTTCCAAAATCTCCAAAATAAATTGGAATTCAGAAGGGTCGGAAGAAAACGATTTATATGCAATACCTACCACCGAAGGATATAAAGCCGCATTTTCGGTACATAGGTCCATCAAAAAATTCCAATTATTTGATACAGACTATTTTTTGGCATTGAAGTCCTAAATCCAATTCTTAAGGGAATTGATACAACACCAATGGCTTGGTAGGTTTTCCTGTGGTAACAGAAAGCATGAAATTTTAGGTCATTGAAAAAACTAGAAAGTTTCCCTGGAATGCAAAGCCATATAGGTCTGTGCTATTTGCCAATAAAACCCAATTGAAGAAATTGAGCACTGTTATTCAATATTTTGTATGGTATAGGAAAATGGTGTTAGGTCTAATTACTTAACGTCATAAGCCGGATGCGCTGCTTACCCCTCAACCCTGCGATATGGTAGGGAAATATGCCGCAATTTCTTCGATTCATAAAACAGAAGGTAATGATTAGTATCGTGTAAACGATGCAAGATGAGAATTGCTTAACTTCGGCTGCATGGATGCCGTAAACGACTTTCTTTCTGCCATGTTGCCCTATACGGAATGGGCGATGCTTATTCTTTTAATAGGCGGGGGATTATTTCTTGCCTTTTATTCTAAATTTTTACCCTATCGGTATTTTGGCCATGCCATTGCCATCACCTCGGGTAAATACGAGAATAAAGAAGCCAAAGGAGATGTAAGCTCCTTACAGGCTTTATCTTCAGCTGTTGCTGCAACTGTGGGCCTGGGCAATATCTCAGGGGTAGCAATCGCCATTTATATGGGTGGCCCAGGGGTGATTTTCTGGATATGGATGACGGCCCTACTGGGCATGGTCATCAAATTTTATTCCTGTAGCCTTTCCATTATGTATAGGGGGAAAGATTCCGAAGGAAGGTTACAAGGAGGCCCCATGTTCTATATTACCCAAGGTATGGGTAAAAAGGCAAAACCTTTGGCCATTTTCTTTTGTGTGGCCGGTCTTTTTGGATTCTTAGGGGTATTTACCGCCAATCAGTTTACCCAAACCTTTATGAATGTGGTCAAACCCGATGAAAACCTGATGTTATTGGGAGAATTTAATTGGAAGTTGGTCATAGGTATTGTTTTGGCCCTAATAACCTCTTTCGTCATTTTTGGGGGGTTGCGAAAAATTGCCAAAGTGGCTACCACCATAGTTCCCTTTATGGTGGCATTGTATTTTTTGGCCGTGGTTGTAGTAATGTTTATGAACGCCTCGGAAATACTACCGTCATTAAAATTGATACTCGTGGAGGCCTTCAATTTTAAAACTGCTGTAACCGGTGGTTTTTGGGGTTTGGTTATCCTTGGGGTGCGCCGTGCCATGTTCTCAAACGAAGCAGGTCTAGGTAGTGCGCCCATGTACCATGGGCAATCAAGGACCAAAATACCTGTAAAAGAGGGGTTGGTGGCCATGTTAGGGCCCTTTATTGATACCATTGTGGTTTGTACTTTGACAGCAGTGGTCATTATTTTGAGCGGCGCCTATTTGGAAGCTGAAAGCAACGGTATCATCATGACCTTAATTGCCTTTAAAAAATCGCTATTTGGGGTGGGGGATGTGCTATTGATGGTGATTGTGGCAGCTTTTGCCCTTTCCACTTTGTTCACGTATTCGTATTATGGGGTAAAATGCCTTTCGTTTTTGACCAACGCAAAAATTGGTAGGTTTTTTAACTGGTATTTTGTAGGCACGATTGTTTTTGCGGCGGTTGCTTCCGTTGATTTGGTCATCAACCTTATTGACCTGGCCTATGCCTTAATGGTAATACCAAATATGATTGCAGTACTTTGGTTGGCACCTAAAGTGAATGCCAGTGCAAAGGAGTATTTTTCAAAACTTAAGAGCGCTTAAGTTTATTGATGGCAAAAACCAAAACAACAACTAAAAAGAAAAGTCCAACCAACCAATACCCCAAAGGAACCTGTTTTGAAATTTCGATTGACTTTGTGTCCCCCATGAGAATGAGACCGGCCCAATACTGGGGATGTAGCGTTCGACCCTCTGCAGTTTTTAGGTAATCCAACTTAGCGAGCCGTAGTGCTTCGTCCTTTCTCTTACCTTCTTCCAAGTAGTTGTAAAAATGTTCCAAGATTTGAGTGCTCGACTGCTCATCAATTTGCCAGAGACTGGTTAAGATACTTTCACTACCTGCATAGTTAAAAGCATGTGCTAACGATATCATGCCCTCGCCGGGTTGGTAGGTGGGTTTTCCTGTATTACACGCGGTAAGAATTGCCAATTCAGAGTTTAAGTTCTTATTATATATTTCATATGCATACAATGAATTTTCATCTGATATTTCAGTTTTGGTTAAAGATTTGGCAAAAACTAACTTAGAAAATTCTGGTGAGTAATTATTTGATTCGGCATGAGTGCCAATGTGTATTATCTTATGCTCGTTCGCATGGTTTAAAAACAACTGTTTAGTTGCATCTTCATTAGTAAAAGCATCACCATTAAACATTCTAGAAGATTTTTGAGTTAAGGAGGTTGTCCAAGGTTGGGGTAATAATGAAAGATACGTTTTGTCAATTTTGGTAGAATCTACAAGCGATAATTTATAATCTTCTTTCATTTTTGATGTAAAAGCGGGGGAAAAACCGACATATTCATTGTCAAAGATTTTCTTGGGTCTTTTCTTATCAATTAAAGAAAGACTGTATTGGTATGATATATTATGTTTGGTCAAAAGACTTTTATTTGCGAGTTCTTTGAAAGAATCGATTCTTGCGAAAGTAAGTGCTTCAAAATTTATGTTGAA
>JBCBZA010000294.1:0-1592 GCA_039815575.1 Bacteroidota bacterium
CCTCTTTCATGTATTTTAGCTCCTCTGAGAGTTCGGAAAGGGAATTTTGAACGCTACCTACCTTCCCTGAAAGCTCATTTACCTCTTGTTGGAAGACCGCTAAGGCTTCACGGTCGTCTGCGGGGAGTACCGCATTGTTCAGGGGAACCACCCTAAAAGAAACCGACTGTGATAATTGTGTTTCCACTTCGTCCACAATTTTGGATAGTGTTACCGAATAGACGCCGGGCGGAACCATGGCGCCAGGACTTTCCCCTCCAAATGGGTTATAAAATGGAGGCTTGTAGAAGCTAATGGGTTCCCGTGATGCATACCGTAAGTCCCAATGAATCCTTTTTAGACCGGCGGAGGGCTTGGTCAACAGTTTTCGCACAATAGCTCCTTTACTATCTGCAATGGTCAATACTAACTGCGGCGCCATTTCTGAAGCTTCATCGCTTAAGGTCTCGTAGGTAGGATAGGGATCGTCCTTCCCGTCTTTGGCCAAATCCTTGGTGCTTTCCTTGCGTTGATCTTCTTTGCTTTTTATCCCTTCTTTTAAATACCAGGTAAAAATAGCTTCAGCGCCTAAATTGTCCCCAATAAAGAAGTTGTCGCCCATGAAGGCCTTATCTGGCAAACCCAATGGATAAGATAACTCAAACTGTAACGCATCGCGAACACTGAATAAAATGGCCTCGTTATCCAGTTTTGACTGGATCCCCCTAAGACTGGCGTAGTCGTCCAAAACATAAAAGCCCCTTCCAAAGGTGCCGAGCACCAAATCATTATGTTCTTCTTGAATGGTAATATCCCGAACGGCAATGGGAGGAAGGCCACCCTTTAATTGTTTCCATTCCATACCCTGATTGTCGGAAAAGAAGACCCCAAATTCGGTCCCTATGAATACCAGGTTCTTATCTATATGATCTTCTTCGATGGCATAGGTTGAACCACGTTCGGGTAAGTTATTCGTCATTGATGTCCAAGAATTTCCTTTGTCCCTACTGACTAAAACATAGGGTTTAAAATCTCCATTTTTGTGATTGTTGAAGCAGGCGTAGACTACATTTTCATCATGTTTTGAAGCGAAAACGGCATTGACATACGTCCTACCGGGAACACCAGGAAAACCAGATACTTTACGCCAGTTGTTACCTCCATCTTCGGTGATTTGGATCAGGCCGTCATCAGTCCCCACATATAACAAATTTTCATTCTTTGGAGATTCAGAAAAGGCAACGATAGTGCCATAGGGTGATGTGGATTGATTTTTTGCCACTGCCTCAATACCTTGTACCCTACCCATGACCTTAAGGGTGTTCCGGTCAATATTTTGCGTCAGGTCATCGCTTATTACTTCCCAACTATTTCCACGGTCATCACTTTTGAACAGCTTGTTGGCCGCAAAATAGACCCGGCCCGATTGATGTTGGCTTACTGCCAAGGGAGCATCCCAATTCCAACGGTAACTGTTTTCACCTTTTCGTTCTTTGGGTTGAATTCCCTTTTCTTCCCCACTTAACTTGTCATAGCGAACCAAGTTGCCATATTGTGATTGGGCGTAGACAATATTTGGATTTTCGGGATCAATCTGTGATTCAAATCCATCG
>JBCBZA010000254.1:0-3259 GCA_039815575.1 Bacteroidota bacterium
GGCTTGATTTCTTAGTAAAAAAGCAACTGGGGGGATATCGTATCTGGTTGGGATATACCTACAATACCATAGATTATCAATTTGATGAACTGGCAAATGGCACCTTTCCAGGCAATAATGACATTACCCACAATTTCACTATTTCCAACACCTATGAGCATAAAAATTGGCAGTTTTCATTAGGTTGGAACTACAGAACAGGTGTTCCCTTTACCCCAATATCCGGTTTTGATGCCCTAAGTGGGGACATAGCTTTTGGGCGTATCAATAGCCAGCGTCTTCCAGACTACCATCGCTTGGATGCCTCAGCACGATATCGCTTTAAACTATCGTCCAAAAAAGGACAGCAGGGCGTTTTGGGCATCTCTTTTCAAAACATTTATAACCGGCAAGTGCCACTTTCCATTTTTTATCGGGTGGATGAAAATCCCGCAACGGGACTTCAACAAGTGGACCAATTGGAGCAACTCTCCCTGGGATTAACACCTAATTTTTTGGTGCGATTTCAGTTTTGAGCTGCATTTTGCGCTTTTGATTTAGTAGTTTTTAAAAGGCCATTGGTTCGCTTAAAGCAGTATGTCGTAATTGTTTAATTTTAGCGCATGTCTCATGTAGCTATGATTCATGATCATAGCGCACTATTGTGTATAAGCTGAAAAATGAAATCCACTCCCTCAAAAATAAAAGTCATTGGTAAAATTCCCTTAACCGCCTGCCTGTCCCTACTGCTATTTGGCGTCTACTCCTGTGATTCCGTGGCAGTAAAGCGTTGGCTAAAAACGGGAAGCAGTCCCGAGAATTACGAAGTAGGAATTGATAAAACGGAAGCGGTCAATGGTCAAAAAAGCGCCTTTTTACTATCAGACAGTGCCCTTTCAGAACAATTCGGAACCTTAATGCAATCTGTTGGAGCAAAAGAATACCAAGGAAAGAAAATTAGAATGACCGGATTTATAAAATCGGAAAACGTGAAAGACTGGTCAGGAATGTGGTTAAGAATTGATGATTATAGTGGCGTATCTTCCACCTATTTTGACAATATGGAGGACAGACCTATTAAAGGAAATACGGATTGGACGGAATATGAAATCCTTATGGACGTTCCCAAAGATGGTTATTCAATGAATTTTGGAGTTCTATTGGTGGGTCAAGGAAAGGTTTGGTTGGATGATGTGAAATTTGAAATCATAGGGGAATCCATGGAGGCGTTTAGCGATACGTTAACAACAAATCAACCCTACCCTTTCAGTTTAAGACCAGAAAATTTAGATTTTGAAGAATAGCCCAAGGGATAAAGGTCTTTCTTTGTCTTTTGCCACTTTGCCACACCATTAAAATGGTTGCTTTTCGTTAGTGGATTCACATAAGGACCATCCCCTCAAAATCTTCCAAAATCCAGCTGTTGCTGCGCCAATGGGATGAATTTTAACTTACTAAAAACAAAAGGAAAATAGAGCGATTGCGATAATGGTAATAAGTTGGACCCTTATGGTTTAGTGCAATCCAATTTTCAACAGAGGGGGGTAGGGTAACGTCGTTTTTTCCTGTTCTATTGGAAAACAAATTAAGATGACATATCGAAACAGACTCCTCGTACTACTTTTTATTGCATTCCTCTCGTGTAGTGAAAATAATGAAAGTGTCCCAGAAGAGGCAGTATCGCCAAGCACTTCAAAAAACAAAATTATGCCTTTAGGGGCCTCACGGGTAGCAGGAGCGCGACCGGAATATGAAAGCTACCGTTACGAGCTATGGAAGCTTTTGGTGGATAATGGCGCCGAGTTTGACTTTATCGGCACTGAAAATGATCGCGCCAACTATCCTGATTTTAATGGCCTATCCTTTGATAGGAATCATGAAGGAAGAGGTGGCATCAACTCTTCTGAGATACGCTCGGAAATAAACGAATGGCTTAGGGAGTCCGGAATCCCGGACATCGTTCTCTTTAGTTCACCAGGAGGCAATGATGATTTAACCTCAATTACCTATGATGGTGTATTAGAGAATATCAATGCCATTGTGGATGCTATCCAGGCCATAAATCCAAATGTCATAATCATCATAGAACAAGCGGCGCCTCCACTGACAAGTGAGCAAACCTCTGAATTTCTAGCCGTTTATAACCAAATTATCCAGGATGTGGTCACCATTGCCGAAAGTCAGACCACTACAACATCAAAAGTCCTCACCGTGGATATGGCCACCGGTTTCACAGACGCGATGTTGGCTGATGATGTCCATTACAACGAGAACGGGGCAAAATTCATTGCCAACCGATACTTCGAGCTGCTAAGGAATATTCTAATGGAATAACTTTTGTACTTCGTTTAAGCTCAGTCGCAAGTTGTCTTTTGACTAAAGGCATCTGCCGCCTCAAAAGCATTGTTTTGATTGATATTCTCTTCAAACAGCAGTATTCGATCAATGGCATGATAGTCCGATCTAGCGGAAACTTCCATCAAATACACGCCGGCATTAGAAAAGGTCACGAAAATATCATGGGCGTCATGGTCAGAAGTCGATGCTTGCCACTTAAAGGAAGGGTCATTTCCACTGCGGTAGATTTTGAACCAACCATCAGATGAGGAACCGGCCGGGTTAGGTTCCTTACCCGTATCGTTGGGATATACGACACTACCATCCCCTTTGCGTCCAAAAAAATCGGCCGCATCCGGAAAGCGGAGCCAAGAATCGTTGTGTTCTGTCCCATTATCCCCCTGTTGGAAGGAAGAATGCCAAACAAAGCGATAGGTTCCTGGGTTGGTTATCCTTATGGGGAAGGTAACCATGCCATTTCCGGGATTTCCCATACTGGGATTTCCCTCCCATTGCATATAGCCATCTCCAGAAAAATCGGAACCTGCGTTTCGTAACACCCATCCCTCTGGAAAGCTATTGTCCTCAAATTCCATGGAAACGATACCATTGGCTTCCTCAAAAACAAAGCCTATGGAGCTAGGGCAATCATTACTTTGATTTCCGGTATCCGTTTCGTCATCCATATTGCCATTGCTACCATCATCATTGGAATTTTGGTCCTCTTGCCCATTTGCAGCTTCTTCTTGGGCCAGATCATCATCGCCGTTCCCTTCTTTTTCACAGGAAACCACGAGAAATAGGCAAGACAACATAACAACTTTAAAAAATATGGGAATCGATAAAAATCGGTAGGTAGGTAGGTGTCTCATCGCTTTGGGTTTGGAATGGCAACGTTAACGGAATCCAGCGTATTGTGGGGCAAACCGTGTTTTCGATGACC
>JBCBZA010000198.1:0-6208 GCA_039815575.1 Bacteroidota bacterium
ATAAGTTTTTCAATTTTAAATATGCCAACCTTTTGATTATAATATTGAGCATCTCAAGCGTGACAATGATTGTGATCAATTATATTTTTAAACTAATACACTAAACCTTCAATTATGGAACAACAAAAACTGCCTAATGTAACAATCGGACTAATTCTTGGAATTATATCTTTTGTATGTTGTTGCTTTAGTTCTGGAATTGGTGGAGTTCTCCTGTCTGGAATTGCATTTTTCTTACTTCGGAAAGATGAAAAAACATATGCATCCAACCCAGAGAACTACTCAAACTTCAGTCAATTAAAAACCGCTAAGGTCATAGCTATTATTGGGCTTGTTTTAGGCGCCATAACCTTAATTTGGACTATTTACTCCATTAGTAAAATGGGAGGTATTGATGCCTATATAGAGCAAGTAAAGCAGATTATGGAACAATATGGTGTTGAGGCCGAGTAATATTTAAATGGCACAACAACCATTACCTGGGGCAAGTACGGTACTCACAATGGGAATTATTTCCATTGTGGGTTCCTTAGTTTGTTGTGGGCCTTTTGCCCTAATTTTTAGCATTATCGGATTGGTAAAGGCAAAAAGATCCGAAACACTTTATTACCAAAATCCTGATCTCTACAGTGATTTTAGTAATGTCAAGACAGGAAGAATACTTTCTTACGTAGGATTGGGATTATCCCTGATCATGCTCGTATTCTTCATTATTTATTTTGGGGTCATCATTGCCTTTGTTTTGAGTTCGGGAGAATTGGGCAATCTCTAAAAGAGTATTATAAAGACAGTATTTGAGGGAGCTTGTATTTTTAGTTTGCCACTTCGCTCATAAACTTTAAACGGTAAATTCGTAGTTCCTCTTCCTCATAATCGCCATCAAATTCTTCCATGGCGATGGCGATGGAATCAGAATCAGCTTCCAGAAAGTAATCGTGTATTTCTTCTTGTTGGTCTTCATCCAAAATCTCATCAACCCAATACCCCAAGTTTAGTTTTGTGCCACTAAAGACAATCTGTTCCATGTCCCTGATCAGATCTGGCAGTTCCAAACCCTTAGCGGCCGCGATATCATCCAAAGCAAGTTTTCTGTCCACACTTTGTATAATGTATAGTTTTAGCCCAGAATTGGCTCCGGTACTTTTAACCACCAAATCATCCGGTCGAATTATTTCATTTTCCTCAACATAATTTGAGATGAGTTCCACAAAAGGCTTTCCGTATTTTTTGGCCTTTCCCTCACCCACCCCATGCACGTTTAAAAGTTCTTCCATGGTAATGGGATATTTTAAGGCCATGTCATCCAGGGAGGGGTCCTGAAAAACCACAAATGGCGGTACATCATTTTTCTTTGCCTCCTTTTTTCTTAAATCACGAAGGAATTTCAACAATTTGTCATCTGCCGCTCCTCCCGCCGATTTGGCATTGGTACTAATCCCCTTATCATCTTCCTCCTTGTATTCATGATCTTTGGTCATCATAAACGAGGTGGGGTGACCCAGAAAGTATTTACCCTTTTCGGTAACATGGAGCACTCCGTATTGCTCTATCTCCTTTTGCAGATAACCGGCCACCAAAGCCTGTCTAATCAGGGCCATCCAATACAATTCATCTTGCTCCTTACCAATTCCGAAAATTTCCTTGGCTTCTGTTTTATGGGATGAAATCAAGGCATTCGATTTGCCCGTGAGGGTTTTCACGATTTCCTTGCTCTTGAATTTCTCCATGGTTTCTTGTACGGTCCTAAGGAGTTTTACCAAACTTTCCTTGGCTTCTTCTTGAGGTTTAGGGTTTCTGGCATTATCATCCATATCGGCGCCCTCGCCGTTGACTTCATCGAACGCCTCGCCAAAGTAATGTAGGATGAATTTCCTTCTGGACATAGAGGTTTCTGCATAGGCCACGATTTCCTGTAGAAGGGCCTGACCTATCTCCTGTTCAGCAACAGGTTTGCCGGACATAAATTTCTCCAATTTTTCAATGTCCTTATAAGCATAGTAGGCCAAACAATGACCCTCACCCCCATCTCGACCTGCTCGACCCGTTTCCTGATAATAACTTTCAATACTCTTTGGAATATCATGATGGATAACAAAACGGACATCAGGTTTATCAATACCCATCCCAAAGGCAATGGTTGCCACTACAACATCCACATCTTCCATCAAAAACATGTCTTGGTACTTCGCCCTGGTTTTGGCATCAAATCCGGCATGATAAGGCACGGCACTAATGCCATTTACCTGTAATACTTGGGCCAGTTCTTCTACCCGCTTTCTACTTAAACAGTAAACAATACCTGATTTTCCCGCATTTTGCTTAACAAATCGAATGATATCTGCATCAACGTTTTTGGTTTTGGGGCGTACCTCATAAAAAAGATTGGGGCGATTAAACGAAGCCTTAAATATTTTGGCATCATTCATCCCTAAATTTTTAATGATATCCTCTTGAACTTTCGGGGTAGCGGTGGCAGTCAAACCTATTATTGGAATGTCACTTCCTAAACGGGAAATAATATTTTTTAGATTTCGGTATTCCGGTCTAAAGTCATGCCCCCATTCTGATATACAATGCGCCTCGTCAACAGCAACGAAAGATAGGACTACACCCTGCAAAAAATTCACATAATCCTCCTTAGTGAGGGATTCTGGAGCTACATAAAGCAATTTGGTGACCCCATTGGTGATATCTTCCATCACCTGTCTCACCTCAGTTTTTGTTAGGGATGAATTTAAAACGTGTGCTATCCCATGTTCTTCTGAGACACCTCTAATAGCATCTACTTGGTTCTTCATTAATGCTATCAATGGCGAAACAACAATTGCCGTTCCTTCTTTCATCAAGGCCGGAAGTTGATAACAGAGTGATTTACCTCCGCCTGTAGGCATAATAACGAAAGTGTCCCTGTTGTCCAGAACATTTTCTATAACGCTTTCTTGGAGCCCCTTAAACTGGTCGAAACCAAAATATTTCTTTAAGGAACCTTGCAAATCCATCGTCAAACCCATTATGGTAAAATATATTAACAAAAGGCAGAAACACCAAAGTAGGCCGGAAGTTTTAGGTCAGTGTTTAATCTTGGTGCCCTTGCTATGTGAACAATATAGATTTCTTTAGTTTTGTATTCTTAAATATAAGACATTCTTTTAGTAATACAACCCAAACATCAGTTAAATACTTTGAACTCCCAAAAAGCTATTCTTGACATTGCGAAGCAGACTCTTAAGAATGAAAGTGATGCCATTAATAATCTCATCTCCCTTTTGGACAACCAATTTGAAGGTACGGTCCAATGCATTCTACAATCCAGTGGAAGGGTAGTTATTACTGGGGTTGGAAAAAGCGCCTTGATTGCCTCCAAAATTGTAGCTACGTTTAACTCTACAGGTACTCCGGCCATATTTATGCACGCCGCAGACGCCATTCATGGCGACCTGGGAACCGTTCAAAAGGATGATGTGGTTATCTGCTTATCGAAAAGCGGAAACACGGAAGAAATTAAGATGTTGATTCCACTTATAAAAAGAGGGGAGAACAAGTTGATTGCCATTACGGGAAATATGGATTCCATTTTGGCAAAGCAGTCCGATTTTGTCCTAAACACCTATGTAGAAAAAGAAGCCTGTCCCAATAACCTGGCTCCAACAACAAGCACAACGGCCCAGTTGGTCATGGGTGATGCGCTTGCCATATCCCTTTTACAGCTAAAGGGTTTTAGTAGCGAGGATTTTGCCAAATTCCATCCAGGAGGTTCTCTTGGGAAACGTCTGTATTTACGTGTTGAAGATATTGTTGGCAATAACTTAAAACCCCAAATTGAGGCAGATGCAGGTGTTAAGGAGGTCATTGTAGAGATTTCCGAAAAAATGCTGGGGGTAACCGCAGTAATGGAAAAAGGAAGCGTTATCGGAGTGGTAACAGATGGGGACATTAGGCGAATGTTGAGCAAATACGATTCCATCAATACTATCAGTGCCAGGGACATCATGACCAAAAATCCAAAAACCATTTCACCCAATGTGTTGGCGGTTAAAGCCTTGGAAACTTTGAGGAAAAATGGTATTTCCCAACTTTTGGTAATGGATGGAGATAATTACATGGGCATTGTTCATCTACATAATTTAATTAAAGAAGGAATCTCCTAATGGCAAAAGTAGCCCAAGACCCAAACGAAATGTCCTTTTTGGACCATCTGGAAGAACTGAGATGGCACCTAATTCGTTCTACGTTGGTCATTGTTATAATAGGTTGCGTCGCGTTTGTTATGCGCAGTTTTATTTTTGATACCATCATTTTTGGCCCAAAGAACTTGGATTTCCCTACCTATCGGTTTTTCTGCAACATAGCCACTTTTTTTGGTGTTGATTCCGAATTTTGTGGTGATGAGCTTCCCTTCACAATTCAAAGTCGACTCATGGCTGGGCAATTCTCGGCGCATATTTGGACATCCATATGGGCCGGCGTTATTATTGGGTTTCCATATATACTTTGGGAATTATGGCGGTTTATAAGCCCTGGTCTGTATGAAAAGGAACGAAAACACTCCCGTGGTTTTATACTCACTGCCTCCCTTCTCTTCTTTTTGGGAGTATTGTTCGGTTATTACGTGGTGGCGCCATTGTCCATTAATTTTTTAGGAACCTATCAAGTAAGTCAGGAAGTAACCAATGAAATTGATTTGGCCTCATATATTGGTACCGTAAGGGCAGCTGTGATTGCATGTGGAATTATGTTTGAGTTGCCCATAGTGATTTATTTTTTGACAAAGGTGGGCTTAGTGACCCCTGAAATACTTAAGAAGTATCGAAAAATAGCATTGGTAATTGTTTTGATATTATCGGCCATTATTACCCCACCTGATGTAACCAGCCAAATCGTAGTGGCCATTCCTGTTTTGATATTATATCAAATAAGTATTTACATTTCCAAATTAGTCACCAAACAAGAAGCAAAAAAGGAAGCAAAAAATGCCAAATAAGGTTGAAGAGTTCAATGCCTACAGGGCAAAAATGAATGACAAACTATTAGATGAAAATAATAAGGTGCTTAAACGTATTTTTAATCTGGATACCAATGCTTTTTTACCGGGTGCCTTAGATGTGAAAACTAAAGAGCTGTTGGGTTTAGTGGCATCAGCTGTCATGCGCTGCGATGACTGTGTTAAATATCACTTGGAAAGCTCTAAAAAACAAGGGGCGACTAAAGAAGAAGTTATGGAAACTTTGAGCATAGCCACCTTGATTGGAGGTACTATAATGATTCCTCATTTAAGAAGGGCCTACGAATATTGGGAAGTCTTGGAATCCATGAATGAAGGTTAATGGTATCACAATTCCCCGCAATCAAGTCGGGCAATTTAACTAGCTTTGGCTTCCAGGTATGATTTTACGAGCAGAAAACATTATGAAAGCCTACCGGGGCCGTAAGGTAGTAAAGGGAATCTCCCTAGAGGTTAGGCAAGGGGAAATTGTAGGCCTATTAGGTCCCAATGGGGCAGGCAAGACCACCTCTTTCTACATGATTGTTGGACTTATCAAACCAAATGGGGGTAAGATTTTCCTCAATGATATGGAAATCACGGAATTCCCCATGTACCAAAGGGCGCAGAACGGTATTGGGTATCTAGCCCAAGAAGCCTCTGTTTTTAGGAAGTTGAGCATTGAAGATAACATACTTAGTGTCCTTCAGACCACTATGCTGTCCAAAAAAGAACAGCATATGAAGATGGAAAGTTTGATTGACGAGTTTGGTCTAGGGCATATTCGAAAAAATCGAGGGGATTTACTTTCCGGTGGGGAACGTAGAAGAACTGAAATAGCGAGGGCATTGGCCACAGATCCCAATTTTATTTTATTGGATGAACCTTTTGCGGGGGTCGATCCAATTGCCGTGGAAGATATTCAGCGTATTGTAGCGCAATTAAAAAATAAAAACATCGGTATCCTGATTACAGACCATAATGTGCAGGAAACCTTAGCTATTACAGAGCGCTCCTACTTAATGTTCGAAGGAGGAATACTAAAAGCGGGAATTCCTGAAGATTTAGCCCAAGATGAAATGGTCCGAAAAGTATATTTGGGACAAAATTTTGAACTTAGAAAAAAGAAACTGGAGTTTTAATTAGGTTTTAGGAAACTTTTTAAATGCGACTATTATTCCCACCTATCTGCGGTCAATTTTGTTTTCCCACACTCAATTTTGAAGG
>JBCBZA010000183.1:0-7316 GCA_039815575.1 Bacteroidota bacterium
ACACACATACAAGCACCTAGCACCTAGTACCTAGCACCTAGCACCTAGCACCTAGCACCTAGCACCTAGCACCTAGCACCTAGCACCTAGCAAACTTATTCAAACTTGATTGCCTTAACGGGTGAAATTTTGGAGATTGCGTAGGAAGGTACCAGTAACATTGAAAGACAAAGCACCATCACCCCCAAATTAAGCAACAAAATGTTAGTTAGGGAAATAGCTACAGGTATCTCAGTAACATAGTACTCTTCGGGATTGGGGAATTTTAAGAATTGAAATTGCTTTTGCAAAAAAATGAGCCCAAGCCCGATAAGATTGCCCCAGAAGAGCCCCAAACCAATAAGATAAGCCGCGTTGAGCAAGAAGACCTTTCTGATGGTCCAGTTTTGGGATCCCAATGCCTTTAAAACCCCGATCATTTGTGTCCGTTCCAAAATCAGGACCAAAAGTGCGGTTATCATATTAATGCCCCCCACAATAATCATGATTCCGATGATAAGGGCCGTATTTAAGTCAAATAACTCCAACCATTCAAAAATTTTGAAATACTTGTTCCCCAGATTTTGGGTGTCTAAACTAGAAACTGTTTTTCCATAAATCTCTGCAGTCTTTTCCTGGAGTTGGTCAAAATCATCCAAAAAAACCTCGAAGTGACCCACCTCATCCGCGGCCCATTGGTTCATTCGCTGTATATGCCGAAGATCAATGAGGATATAGCTGGCATCCAATTCCTCAAAGCCACTTTCATAGATGCCCGTTACCTCAAAACGTCTATTGTTGGGCTGTTTTGAAATATCACCGTTCTTAAGAAAAATGGAAAGGTACCTATCACCCACGGAAAGTCGCAGCTTATTGGCAAGTGTTTTTGAAATCAAGGTTTCCTCATTCAATTCCCCCGAAAAACTAGGCAACTCCCCTTCAATCAAAAAATCTTCAAAACTGGACCATTTAAAGTCAGGGCCAACACCTTTCGCCAAAATCCCCTCAAAAGTTTCGGCCGTTCGTATAATTCCAGCTTTTACTGCCACCGCTTGAAGATGTGAAACCCCATCTACATTAGTAAATTCGGGATAAAAGTCTTGGTTTAATGAAATAGGATTGATCGACACCTCAGAGCCGTTATTGTCAAAATTGGATATTTGCACATGTCCATTGAAGGCTGCTATTTTTTCCCGAATTTTTAATTTAAGCCCGAGACTGGTAGCAATTGCAATCAACATCATAACCAACCCAATGGCTATCGCTGCAATGGCGATTTTAAGTATTGGTGCGGAAATACTATTTTTAGTTTCCTTACCGGCAATCAATCGCTTGGAAATAAAAAAAGCTAAATTCAACGCATGCGGATTTTCTCAATTTTCAAAGTTACTGTTTTAAGCCTAGGTTTCTGTGTCACCTCCTGCGGACAACAACCTAAAGAAAACAACAAAATACAAATTACGAACAGTAAAGAGGAAATCCTTGATATTGTTGTGGCGGCGAATAGGACCGCAGAATATCTGCCTGTATTAAAAGGAAAAAGAGTGGGGATTGTGGCGAATCAAACTAGTGTCATTTTTAAAAAATCCAATGCCCCGTTACAGCTACCAATTTTTACACACTTGGTGGATTCGTTGCTTTCGTTGAGGGTAAATGTCAAAAAAGTATTTGCCCCAGAACATGGATTCCGAGGTAAGGCGGATGCTGGAGAAAAGGTTAGTGATGGCATAGACACAAAAACCGGTTTGCCCATTATCTCCCTTTATGGAAAAAATAGAAAACCTACCCAAGGGCAGCTTAAGGATTTAGAAATAGTACTCTTTGACATTCAAGATGTTGGTGTTCGTTTTTACACCTATATAGCTACCCTACAATTGGTTATGGAGGCCTGTGCCGAGGCGGAGATTCCCGTAATTGTTTTGGATAGGCCCAATCCTAATGGCCATTATGTAGATGGCCCAACTATGGAAAACGAGCACACTTCATTTCTTGGCATGACCCAAATCCCCTTGGTCTATGGAATGACCATTGGCGAGTATGCCCAAATGATCAATGGGGAAGGATGGCTGCATAATGGTGTCAAAGTTGATCTAACGGTCGTCCCTTTGGAAAACTATACCCACACCTCCGAGTATTCCCTACCCATTAGACCTTCACCAAACCTACCCAACGCTATTGCCATTAACCTATATCCCAGTTTGGGTTTGTTTGAAGGAACCTATGTGAATGCTGGACGAGGAACAGCGTATCAGTTCCAACGTTTTGGGGCTTCTTTTTTGGATAGTACGGCCTATGACTTGGACTACATCCCCCAACCCAATTTTGGCTCAAAATACCCTAAAGAAGAAGGAAAAAGATGCTATGGCAAGGATTTAAGTGGGCAATCAAAACTATCCCAAGTATCCCTCCAATGGCTTATTAATGCCTATAAAAATTGTTTGGACAAATCGAAGTTTTTCAATACCTCAGGTTTTACCAAACACGCAGGCACGGAGAAATTGCAAAAACAAATTGAGACAGGACGTTCAGAGCTAGAAATCAAAGCCAGTTGGCAAGGAGGTATAGAACGGTTTAAAAAAATTCGAAAAAACTATTTGTCCTACTAGGCCAAAGACAATCTTCTGCGTTTTTTCTCCCTTCTGATCCCAATCAGCAACCCTAAAAGCCCTACTAGCAGAAATGAAAGGAACCAATATGGAAGGGTTTGGCGATTTAAAGAAAGCTTGCATAAAATAATAAGAAAAAAGAGCAGTAGACCCAAAAATGCCCAAAACCAATCTCCCTCCATTCTATGGGGGTTATTTGATTTGAAGGGCAGGTTGAAAATGATTTTTAGTTCATTCCACTCCCAGGCGATCAATAGCAAATTTGCAATAAGCATCAACCCTGTAATGACCGGGGTATATGCAAAATAATACGATAAGGTGATGATAAAAATATTTCCGACGATGGGCAGATTGACCAATGCCCCTAATTTAGAAAAACGTTGTGTCATTAAAAGGAATCCGGACAAAAGCTGGGCCCAACCAATAAACTTCCAATATAGTCCGGATGCGTACATTGTTTCAAAAAAATGCCAAGCACTATCAATGGCATTGGCTGCTCCGCTCTCTGTCGTAAAACGCTCGCCTGATATTTTAACAACACTTGCAAAAACAAAAGCACTACCAATCAAAAACCGGGTATAAATTATAAAGATCTGGGGCCAAAGTTTTTCCTTAAGGTTTTTCATTGGATGGTTTGCCCACTAGACGACTAGGCAAGTAAATTGTTACTTCACCAAGGAGCTTCTAGCATCAAGCCGAATGATAGCGGAAATATCATTACGATGGATTATCGATGCCCATATTACTTATTGGAAAAAAGGAAATTCTCTAAGATGGTAAAGGCTACAAGACACAAATACATAGAGAAACAGCAAGAGTAAATTGAGACAGGACTGTCAGAAATAGAAATAAAAACAAGTTGGTAAGAAGGCCTTGAAGAGTTTAAAAAGATACGAGTACAATTTATTCGTAGAAAATAAGTACATCTTACAAATACTCCCTAGATAATTAATGAATTGGTTAGATATTCTAGGTTCTACCAAAACGATCCTTTAACTTGTAAGGATAAGGAAACCGGGTTTTTCAAGTTCCAATTACTTAAACGCTGATTATGGTTCTGAACGAATATATTTTCAAAGAAAAAGGGAAATTCATGTTATCAGCTAGAAGGTTCTATTTTAAATCAATATTTCTACTATTTGCCTGCACGGAACCGATAAGCCCAGAATTTGCTTTTGAAAGTGGGTTGATTTATATAGATGCGTTCATATCCAATATTCCCGGATCCTCTTTTGTAACTGTTTCCGAGTCCAATTTTGAATTTGATATTTTCAAAAATGAATTTCTTGGAAACGCCGAAGTTCTACTGCTTAATATTAATACCGATTTGGAAGTACCTTTTTCCGAAACTGGGGAGAGCTATATACCCCCTGAGGGTTTTAGTATTACAACAGGGGAGTCCTGGGAATTGCACATAACCCTGGAAGATGGAAGGCGTTACCGGTCTTTACCGGAGATAGCCAGCAGTTCAGTTCCCATTTTGGAAAGTGAAGCATCATTCGATCCCAAACTTGAATTCGACCTTGATGAAAATGATTTTATCCCGGGCCACAAGGTATTCGTTACCTTAGATGACCCAGCGGAAGAAGACAATTTTTATTTTTGGAGATTTCGATCTTTTGAAAGACTGATAACTTGTGAAACATGTGCTGGCGGAGTCCTTAGGAACGGTGAATGTATAAGTTTTGAAGAGTTCGGCTCATGTATTGATGAGAACGCCATAGAACCGGAGTATACGTATACTTGCGAAAGGGATTGCTGGCAAATTCGATTTAACCAAAAAATTGAAATTTTCTCTGATGAATTCACCAATGGCGCATCTGGGAATAGATTAGGAGTTGCTGATGTTCCTCTCTACACAAAGAATGATATTTTAGTTGAAATTCAACAATACTCGTTGACAGCCGAGGGACATAGGTATTTTAGGACATTAAAGGATATTGTTGATAACAATGGTAATTTTAATTCCCCGCCACCGGCAGCACTTTTGGGAAATATGTTCAATGCCGATGATAGTAATGAGTTTGTGCTGGGGAGATTTACAATAGGTTCTGCCTCAACGGCATCCATTTTTATTGACAGGACAGCCATTGATGAAGAGCCTTTGGAGCAACTAAGAATTAACACAGAATCAGGTGACTTGTTTTTCGGAAACGGATTAAAAGTAATATCTACAGCACCTTGTGGTGAAGGCAGGTTTAGAACAGGGATTCGTCCTCCGGATTGGGTGGATAATTAGAGCAACTAGAATAAAGATAGATTAAATGAACTTAAGACTAGGTATATTTTTGTTCTGTAGTCTATGTTTTACACTTGTCTATTCCCAAGAATATCAGCTCACATTTAGGATTTCCGATAGTACCTCAAACTTACCCATAAAAGATGCCAATATTTTTATCATCCCCTGTAAATGTGGTGGTGTATCGGATGAAAACGGGATATTTTCCATAAACCTACCTGAAAATAATTATAGGGCCACCATTTCATTTATTGGCTATGAAAAGACGGGAATAGCAATAGACCTAAATAAGAACACCCTATTGGAAATCAAAATACAATCCAAACAAGAGCTTTTGTCGGAAGTCATTGTAAAAGCGAAAAAAATCAATTCCATGATAACATCTCCTCAAATGGGGGTTTTAAAGCTTGAAAGCCAAGAGTTAAAAAAAATTCCAAGCGCTTTGGGAGAACTAGATGTACTTAGAGGGTTGACATTGCTTCCTGGAGTCAATAATACGGGGGAAATTAGCAATGGGGTTTCAGTAAGAGGCGGTTCCCTTGATCAAAATTTGGTTTTGTATGACTATGCAACTGTGTTCAACCCTACCCATTTATTTGGACTTTTTTCAATATTCACCCCGGATGTAACCTCTTCAATAGATTTATACCGAGCCAATATTCCCGCTCGTTATGGAGGGAGGACCACCTCCGTTTTAGATATAAAAGTTAAAACGCCCTATGTAGATACTTTGAAATTAAGTGGTGGTATAGGCTTGGTTTCAAGTAGACTTAACATAGAGACTCCTTTAATAAAAGATAAACTAACCATGATAGCCGGTGGAAGGGCTGGATTTACTGATTTTTTACTCCCAATCTTTTCCAAACGACTTGAAAATACAAAGGCCTCATTTTATGGTGGCACTATTAAATTATTGTATCTACCCACAAAAAATGACCAGGTCACATTTACAGGTTTTTATTCCAAGGATTTTTATCAGCTGGATTTGATTTCGAGAATCGAAAATATTGAGGCCGAGAATAATCAGTACGATTTTCGAAACCTCAATGGAACGTTGAACTGGCAACATTCTTTTAATGAAGAAACAGCACTCCGAACTATTTTGGTATCTGGAATTTATAATGCTGATAACATCTTTCCTGAAATAGATTCCCCAAATGAGATTGAATTTAAATCCAGAATAAAGCATTTGAACCTTATCTCTGAATTCTCAAAATTGAAACAAAATAGTGGGTTTGATTACTATTTTGGAACCCAAATCAATAGATTTAAAATAGAGCCTGGGGAACTAAATCCAGGGACGGCCACTTCAATAGCACCTATAAAATTATCCCAGGAAACTAGTTATGAATTTTCAGGATATGCCAATCTGAATTGGGAGCCCACCCAATTTTTAACATTATCTACGGGTCTTCGGTATACCTACTATTTCCTGCAAGGCCCTTTTACGCAAAATGATTATGATGATGTATCGGGGAACCTTATTAATACCGAAGTTTTTGAAAAGGGAGAGATTGCGGCTTCTTTTGACGGATTGGAACCTAGACTTGGGGCCAGTATTCAATTAAACCCAAACACTTCCTTGAAAATGAGCTATGCCCGTTTAAATCAATACTTACAGAATATTTATAATAATACAACCCCACTACCTACATCAAGGTGGAAAACCGCCAACGCAAATATTTTGCCCCAAACTAGCGATGCATACGGATTTGGTATTTATAAAAGCTTTAATGAAAATACCATAGAAGCAAGCATAGAAACCTATTACCGAAGATCTAAAAACAACCTGACTTATAGACCAGGAGCCGATTTCTTCTTGGAGCAGTCTGTGGAGCGGGAAGTAGTCCAAGCTCCTGGGAGAGCCTACGGCATAGAACTAAGCATCAAAAAACCTATTGGTACTGTCAATGGATGGTTGAATTACACCTGGTCTAGAAGCCAGTTACGCACCGAAAGTGAATCACTAAGTGGAAGGATAAACAACAACCAATGGTTCAATTCTGATTTTGACCGGCCACATACCTTGAATGCCACCCTAAATTATGACGCAGACAAATACAATGCCTTAAGCTTCAACTTTGTAGTTCAAACCGGCAGGCCTTTAACATTACCAAACGGAGTCTTTGAACTGAGCGATGGTATTAGGGCTCCCATTTTTCTTGAAAGAAATAATTCTCGATTGCCTACTTACCACCGCTTGGATATGTCTTACAATGTACATTTTAGTAAAGGCAAAAAGAATAAACGCTGGCAAAACGATTGGACATTTACCATCTACAATATCTATGGAAGAAAAAACCCCTTGAATATCTTCTATACACAACGCAACGGATTGGAAAATGTAGATGTCTTTTTGGATAGTCCTCTGGGGTCTTTCGAACTCTTGGTACTAAACACTCCGCTATTTTCCCTCACTTATAATTTTACGTTCCAGTAAGTATGTAGATATTTTACTGGTACCCCTCTGATAATAATTCTTAATTCATAGA
>JBCBZA010000109.1:0-13442 GCA_039815575.1 Bacteroidota bacterium
CAGAGGACTTTATGCACCGAAACTTTTCACGTTCCTCTTTTTCTAAAATTGGCTTTTTGTCCAACCATTTTTTAAATCCATCAATTTTTAAAGACTTTGGCGATATAGAAATATTTATAAGTGCACTTGAAAGAGAGCTTTCATTTGACCTTGGAATACTAAAGGAAAATTTAGTCGCTTCAATGTTAACCGTTTTTTTATTGAAAGCGCAACTCCATGCGGGCGGTTCATTGAAATCCAATCAAGGGGATTTTGGAACATTTTCAAAATTTCAAAAACTGGTTTCCATGAATCATAAGGAATCAAGATCAGCACAGCACTTCGCCAACCTATTGAATATATCTTATAAGCAATTGAACAACCTCAGTAAGATGTTCACGCAAAGGACGGTTAAAGACTACATTAATGATTATATCATACTGGAAATCAAGCGCGATCTGGCCGCGACAGATATTTCCGTTAAGGAGATGGCATATAAATATGGTTTTAAGGAGGGAACCAACTTTATAAAATTCTTTAAAAGAGCAACTGGGGATACGCCGATGAAGTTCAGGGAAATCAGATTTAGGAGTCAGTAGCAATTAGAAAACCAACAATGGAGGAGGGTCCAATTGAGATCTTTAAAAAGGAATTAAATAAATATGTTGAAAAACCTATCGATGAAGAATGGAAGGAATTTAGACAACGTTTAAAAAGTGTAAGTTTTAAAAAAGATAGCGTCATTTTCCTCCATTCCAAAGTATGTATTAACATGCTCTTTATTACCAAGGGTATTGTAGTTACTGAATACTTTAATAGAAATGAACAAACTATTACCCGATTCTTTAGATCTAAGAACCTATGTAGTAATATTTCCAGTTTTTTGACCCGAAACACCGTAAATGACATTGTTTCGGCTGTCACCTATACCGAAGGGGTATTCATACCTCAGACCCTATTTAATCAAAGTTATCTGCACTCCAATGGTATTGGAGTATATTTTAGGAAACGACTACTGGAAAACTTATTGGAAGATAAAATGTTTATTTCCATAAAGGCAATGGGGATTGATTCGAAGTTGGATTTTCTTTATTCCCAATACCCCGAAATCATCAATGAAGTGTCTTGGAAAAAAATTGCCAATTTCTTGGGAGTAACGCCTCAATGGCTAAGCAAAAAACTGCACACAAGAAATTCACGGTAACTTAAAAATTAGTAATCCAGGAGTAACTGTGTTTTTAACATTCTGGAAACTATTGTTTTTCGAATTAAGATGTATACCAACTGAACATATAAGTATTTAAATCTTTGGCAGGTCGATCAATTGCTTAAAATTATGCAGGGTCTGTCTATCCAACTTTAATGGCATATACCATTGAAATCCCAATTGATTAATATATAAGGTCATCCATTCCTTTGCAATTTTACCCTTTTCAACGATTTGCTTCACTTTTGACTATACGCCTTTCTATAGCAATCCATTTCGGCTATTCCACCTAATCCCCAAGAAGTACTTAAACAAACATTTGAAATTCAATTATTTATGACGTTTTTGTTAAAAAAAGAAAAAAAAATACTTCTTCAATTAGTTTCATCACTGGGAGAAATTTTGAAAATAGTTTTAACGGTATAAACAATGTTAAACCTATACCAAAATGAAAAAAACAAACAGATTACATCATTCAATGAACAAAATGGTTACATTTTTTTCATTAAGCGCTTTATTGGGTTTTACCACTTTGGCACAAGAACAAGATCAAGGCGACCTGCTCGCAACGATGCCTGATGAACTGACGAATGTTGGCAGTGGTGTACCCATAAGCTATGAGCCTTATGAATTGGCAAAATTCACCAAGGATATGAACCGCTATCCAGCGGCACAACCTCCTGAAGGATCCTTCAACAAACATGGGGAGTTGGAATTCCTCGGAGAAAACGTTTTTGGCATCCATTGGTTTGTAGAAGTTGAAGGTTCCGTATGGCATTTTGTAACCGCCGGATATCCCCATAAATCCCCTATTTTAATGGTCCATGGGTTTCCGGAATCATGGTGGGGGTTTCATGATCAAATGATTGATTTGGCAAAAGAGTACTATGTAATTTCCGTAGATCAGCTGGCCTATGGACAATCCGATAAAAGTTTGAAACAAGACCTAACCCATCAAGGCGTGGCCAAGAGCCTAGTAAAACTCATGGATAAAATGGGAGTGGGTAAATTTGATTTGGTATCCCATGATAGGGGCAGTTGCATAGCGGACAATATGATGGCGGTTTCTGGGGTGAACCAAAGAGTGACCAATTGGATAAGGATGCAACAATCGTTCAACGAACCACATGGGCTGCCACGACCATCACACGAAAATTTAGCAGATGCCACGAATTATAAAGATGGAACCATGATTACCGCGACCTATAATTCGGCTTGGGTATCCATGGAATTCACTCCTGATCATATGGACCGGCTTTACAAAGAATTTGGTACAGAGGGTATTGCCGAAGCGGTAGCGCAAACTTATGATACCAGTTTCGACATCGAGCTTGACTACCGAAAGAAATACTTGATGCAGCATATGACCATGCCCATACTCTTCTTGCAAGCTACCAAAGACCCTGCACAACGGGAAGAAGAATATGCAAGGTCTCCAGAATTTGTCAAGGACGGTTACGTACAGTTTGTAGAGGCGAACCACTTTTCGGCTACCGAAGCTGGGCAAGAGGTCAGTATTGCCATACGGGATTTTATAGAGGGCAAACGCCCACCAAAACTTATCGTAGACTAAAAAATCCATTCAAAATAATGATACCTAGAAAAACAAGTTGTCGCGGCCAACTGATGATGACACGTTGGGTGCTGGCCGCAATTGTATTTATCAGTACCCCGATATGCGGCCAAGAACAGGACCAAAAGGACGATTTGGCAAATGCCATTGGCTCTGGTGAGTTTGTGTTCAACGGTAAATTAAGGTTCTGGCACGCGAATGATGACGCGGCCGATGCCTCCCAAGCGTACACCTTTGGTACGAACTTCGGCTATATGACCAAGGCCTACAAGGGTTTTCAGATATACATTGAAGGGGAAAGTGTGGTAGCCCTTACGCCCGATCAATATTTTGACGGTTTGAACGACCTAACAAACCTAACGAACGTTACAGATCCTGAAACATTGGAATTGAACCAAATGTATATCGCATACAATGACTCGTTCAATGACAAGACTGTATTTGAGGTCAAAGTGGGAAGGCAGGCAGCCATTGTCGAAGATGAACGTTTCATAGGTAGGGTTTCCGCCAGGCAGGACGATCAGACCTTTGATGCCCTTTATGGGAGGGTACAGAACGACCAAAAGGGCCTGGCATTTGAATATGCCTATATGTACCAGATCAATCGATTACTTGCAGAGGAAGTGGATTGGCGCAGTGATTCGCACGTCTTTATGTTACGCTATTATAAAAACGAAAAAGTAAGGTTTGGCCTGTTCACCCATCTTTTGGACTTTCAGGAAGATGCCCCGGCGGTATCCAACCAGACCTATGGAATAACAGTGGACAGGGGTTCGCTTCCAAAGGATAAATTGGCATTGAACTATAAAACCGCCTTCGCATTGCAAAGTGATTTTGGCAATAATCCAACCGATTATACGGCTTTTTTGGTCAATGTCGAAGCTGGGATCTCTTTGCCAAGTCTGGGTATTTTCAATATCGGTTATGAACTGGCCTCTTCAGATAATGGGTTGGCGTCATACCAGTTCCCGCTCTCTACTGGACAGCGTCTGCACCGAATATCCGATGTGTTCATCGACCCTCCGGCCGATGGGCTGCACAACCCCTATTTCACCGCAGAGTGCAATAAGCTGTTCTGGGGTATTGGAGGTTGGATGGGGTACCACGCTTATTTTTCGGAGGAGGAAGGCGATTTTCTTGGGCAAGAGATAGATGTTGTGCTATACAGGCAGCTTATTCCAGGTCTGCTCCGGGCCGAGATAACATACGGATCCTTTTTTGGGGAAGCCCCTCGTTTTACCGATCTGCACATTTTTGCCTTTGATCTGGTACTTGAGCTTTGATCACCATTAAAAAACCAAAGAAATGAATACGTTTTGGAACACTTGGCATTCGAGGGTCTTGGCCCTATTGAGAATCATAGTAGGGTTTCTCATATTTTGGCATGGTACACAAAAGCTATTCGGATACCCATCTACCGAAAATCTTCATGGGGAACTTTCAAACCTTCTTCTAATGGCTGGAATTTTGGAGTTTTTTGGTGGGATACTTTTGTTTGTTGGACTTTTTACACGTTGGACCGCATTTGTGCTCAGCGGTATGATGGCGGTGGCCTATTGTTTGGTTTTCATCAGCAAATCCTTTTTGCCCATTGTCAATGGTGGGGAACTCGCCGCCCTGTACTGCTTTGTGTATTTCTATATCTTTTTTGCTGGAGGGGGTGATTGGAGTCTTGATAGGTATTTAGAAGAACATTTCAACAAATGAAAATGCACTAATGGAAAATGAATCGCTAAAAGAGATTTAAAATCAAATTACAAGTAATTATGGGTCAATATGTAAATGCTTATTCCAAAAATTTTATGTGCCTTTTGAGTTGAAAAAATAAGTAACGAAACCTAATCAATATTATGAAAATTGCTGTAAAAACTTCAACGTTTCTTGGTACGGTTTTCACTTCCGCGATTATTTGGACGTTTTGTTTAGGGTTCTTTTATGTTTTTGGTTATTTCGGACTTCATTGGAACTTTGATTTTGGGCATAATGGAAGTTTGAATTTTTCGGAAATAAAGAATTTGATTTTCCATGTTTTATTGGGTTTCGTATTGGGGTTCCTTTACGGAACGGTGGAATTTTTATTTGATAAGTACATCACAAAATCACTTAGTTTAGGCAAGCAAGTACTATTGAAGATCGTTGTTGATCTTGTTATTACAGTAGGAATTTTAAAACTGGTCGCTTTAGATAGTTTAAGTAATAAATTTCATTATGGTACCTCTTCCGAGACTTTTGATAAACGTTTTGAAATTATTTTGCTTTTTATTGTTTTTTGTTCATGCCTGGTCATTTTTCTTATAAAAGTGGCGAATGAAAGATTTGGAAAAGGTGTTTTTGCCAAAATCCTCTTGGGGCGATATAAAACCCCTAAGGAAGAGGATCGGATTTTTATGTTTCTGGACTTGAAGGACTCCACCACTATTGCCGAAATACTTGGACATCTCAAGTATAGTCTGTTCATTCAAGACTGCTTTTATGATCTTAATACGGTGGTCTCAAAATTTGAAGCTGAGATCTATCAATATGTTGGCGATGAGGTCGTTTTAACATGGCCATATGCAAAAGGAATTACAAATAACAATTGTGTGGCCTTATTTTTTGAGTTTCAACAATGTCAATTATCAAGAGGTACTTATTACCAAAGCAATTATGGTATTTATCCACGGTTCAAGGCTGGGGTTCATGGAGGTGCACTAATGATAGCGCAAGTTGGGTTTGTCAAAAAGCAACTGGCCTTTCATGGAGATGTAATAAATACCTCGGCGCGTATTCAAAAACAATGCAATAATTACGATGTGCCATTACTAGTATCGGAAAAGCTTATCAAAGATTTAAAAATCCCAGAACATTCAAAGTCAACATGCTTGGGGGACGTGTCTCTGAAAGGAAAAAACAAACAGGTAAAAGTTTATTCGTTATTGTTATAATCAATTGAATAATAGTGATTTTAATTGGTATCTATGAAAATACCCTTTATATGGTACTTCGGTCTTTCTGAAGTTTTTCTCTGTATGGATTGGAAATATTTAAACTAAAAAATAAAGAAAATGAAAACACCTAAGTCCTTATCATTGGCAATTTTGGTACTGTTTTTTATGTTATGGGCACCACTTGGCCAATTTGAATTTCTAGTTGAACATTGGATGAAAATTGGCACATATGCCATCCCATTCTTATTGATAGCATCTTTTGCCTTTTTAGATGGAAATAAATCGACTGTATGGGTGAAGGATTTTAGATTCTTAGGGATACTTTTATTGATTGCCTATTTGATTCATCAGTTTGAAGAGCATTGGATTGACCTTTTTGGGAATTATTATGCATTTTACAACTTTAACAACAACACTATTTTGGAAATTCTAGGGCAGCCAGAGAGTTCTATAATACCCTTGACCAAGGAATCGATATTTGCCATAAATACCACCTTGGTTTGGTTAGTTGGGTTCTTGGTGGTATCAGGTAGTCCAAAACATGTGTTTCCTTTGTTTGCGATGGCTGGTATCATGTTGATAAATGGACTGGTTCACTTGCTCGCCGGAATTGCAAAATTCCAATACAATCCTGGTTTATTCACTTCGATTGTACTTTTTATTCCCCTTTACTTTTGGATGATTAAACAGATGCGTTATCGCGTAGTTCGCTATAAAACATATCTAATAGCGGGTTTAATTTGGGCTTTTCTTGCCCATGTGATTATGGTTGCGGGTCTTCTTCTTGCCAATTGGTACCAGGTATTTTCAGAATACCTGTATTGGGTTGCCCTAGTGGTTTGGTCCATTGTTCCAAGCATATTATTTAAAGAAGCGCCCTTAAGTTTAGCGGATAAAAGGGAATAAGATGCCCGAATTTTTAAGTATTGACCCCTAAAACTCCTATATTTTCTTTAGGCTAAAAATTAGGCATTCTAAAGGTGAAAGGAACCCTATCTGAATGTGATGGTGCAATTTATTTGGATGGGCCCCAAGTAGCAGATACCTTTTTTGAAGTTTCCCTGACCCTGGTAACAATCAAGACTGGAAATTTTTAAAAAGAATGAACATGTAAGGAGTTGAGATTTTTTTATTTAAAATCTGCTTTAATACCTATTGATGTAAATTGTTGATTGCTATCCAAACTCTCTAAGCTTACGTTTTCATAATTGAAACGATAATCGGTCGTAAAAGAAAAAACTTTGGTAAGCTTCAATTCCAAACTTACATACAGTTTAAAAATATAATCAGCACTTTCCCTAGTGGATTGTAAAAACCAACCATTCGATTTTAGTATTAGTTTATCCTTTAAGAGTTGGACACTTCCATCATAATGTAAAACAAATCGGAGCATATTTCTTTGGTTTCCAACCCGAGAACTATTCACAAAAACGGACTCACTATACCTGTTACTATAGTATACGGTTGCCGCTGAGAACAGCAATTCATTGCCATTTTTTAATGAACGTCTATGGGTTAAACCACCTCCATAGCCTAGTCGGAACTCTAGTTCATATCCCAAGTTGGTCTGTAAATCGGTTACCAAAAATGGATACCATCGTTTCTGGGCATTGAAGTATAGTTTAAGCAGGGATAATGCGTCCCAATTTCGGTTCAATACGTTGTCGTTGGTATCACTAAATAAAAACCTGAATTGGTTCTCTAGACTCCAAGATTGCTTTTCCAAAGTGGGATCAAACTGAAATTGAAATGTTCGTTGAAATTCTTTTCCACTTGTCAAACTTCCGGATACATTAAAACTTCCCTTAAATTGCAGGGTGTCTTTCACGCTTTGAGCACAAATAGGTAGTGAAATAAGTAATACAACAAATAGTAATTTATGCATTCAAGTTTTTTTAACTCTTACCCAAATATCAAACGTTGCATTTTACTTTGATCAATTCCCTTTTTGGTTCACTAGTGGTATTACTTCTTTTCCAATTAGTTCAATACATCGCTTCATCTGTTCATGGGACAAACCAACATCCATTTGAAAATTAAAGCGGGATATACCTCCTAAGGCTTTGCTGTGTCGAAGTATTTTTTCAGCAACTTCTTCGGGATTTCCGATAACAATAGCCCCGTTTTCGTCGGTTTGAGCCTCAAATTGTTCCCTTGTTGGGGCCACCCATCCCCGCTCCTTGTTCATCGAGGCAATAACTTCGGCATAACGGGGATAAAACAGGTCTATGGCCTCTTTCCGGGTTTTTGCTACGTACCCAAAGGAGTGCAGACCTACCGGAAGTTCTTTTAGTACAAAACCTGTTTCCTTTCCAGAATTTCGATATAGGTCTACCAAAGGCCTAAACCTGGCTGTTTCACCACCAATTACGGCCATCATCAATGGTAACCCCAACTTACCAGCCCTGACAAAGGAAGCAGGTGTGCCCCCTACGCCCAACCATATGGGCAATTTCTTTTGAACTGCTCTGGGATAAATAGCTTGTTGACGAAGTGGCGGACGAAAAATTCCAGACCAATCCACAATTTCATGGTCCCTGATTTTTAAAAGTAGTTCCAACTTTTCAGAGAAAATGGCATCATAATCGTTCAGATTATAACCAAAAAGTGGAAATGAATCTACAAAGGAACCACGACCTGCAACAATTTCAGCCCTTCCATTGGAGATTAAGTCGATAGTCGCAAAATTCTGAAATACGCGAACAGGGTCCGACGTGCTCAATACGGTGACCGCGCTGGTTAATTTGATATCTTTTGTAAGCGCAGCGGCGGCGGCCAGAATTGTAGTTGGGGCAGCATCCAAAAACTCTTTCCTATAATGTTCTCCTATTCCAAAAACATGGATACCAACTTGGTCGGCCAATTGAATTCGTTCCAATAATTCAAGAATGGCCTTGGCATTATCTTTAAATCCCTTAGGTGTAGCTGCAAAACTATCAATTCCTATTTCCATTGTAATCACGTGTTATCCAAATACCTCTGAAACTTATTTTTTTGTGCTTCAAAAGCAAGTCTGTATTCTTTTTCCACAATGACGTTCTCTTTAAAATTGTAGTTAAAAGAAGGCAAGTAGAAATCGGCCACTATATGTGCTCCAAAATGTGGGAAAATTTCCTTCGATACCTTAAGAACGTTGTTTTCCAGTCTTCGACTTGGACTGGTCGATAGTAAAAACATGGGTTTTCCTCCCCAGATATTCATTGGTTTTTCCATGGGAATCCTTGAGAGCCAATCCCAAAGATTTTTAAAGGCCGAGGTATGCAAACCATTATATTCCGCCACTGAAACTATAATGGCATCGTTGGCACTGATCAACAAATAAAACGCCATGGCTTCTTTGGCCACACCATTTTGTTTTTCCAAATCAATTGAATATAAAGGGCTGGCATAATCATTTAAATCAGCTATGGTTATGGATATATTATCAAGTTGATTTGCCGCAAAAATGGCTAGTGTCTTATTGATGGACGTAGAACTATTGCTTGCACCAAATGCTAGGATTTTTTTCATTCCGTATTCTGTTTATTTATTATTTAAAGGGCGAAAAAATGAGAGCGTTGCCTCTAATACCTCCATAGGTTTTTCTTCCACAATAAAATGACCGGCATCTAATTTCAAAAAGGACACCTCATTCACTTCGTTTTCCCATATTGTTGGGTAATCAAAGTTGCCAGTATTTGATTGACTTCCCCAAATGACCAAGGTGGGCACGTCTATTTTTATATGCGCATCGGCTTTATCATGTTCCATATCAACACTTTTACTGGCCCTATAATCTTCGCACATGGCGTGAAAAGCATCTTGGGTTCCGTTGGTTTTGGCATAATCTTCTCCTGCTTCCACATCATCCCCAGCTGCCATTTTTGCAAATGCACCAGCCTGTGGTCCCATCAAATTTTCCGGCAAAGGATAGGGTTGTGTCCAAAATATCCAAGCCCAGAATCTATCCGCTACTTTACCATCTATATGCTCCCAAACATAGGTCGCCGGTACAACATCCATAATGACCATTTTCTTCACAGCTTTTGGATGATCTTTGGCCAATCTCCTGGCTGCGTGGGATCCTCTATCATGAGAAGCAACAAGAAAGGAATCATACCCCAATTCATTCATCAATGCTATTTGATCTTTCGCCATCCGCCTCTTGGAATAATCACCTTCTCGTGGTTTGTCACTTCGACCGTAACCGCGCAGATCTGGGACGACCACTGTAAAGCTCTTGGCAAGCTCAGGTGCCAAATCACGCCACATCACATGAGATTCTGGCGCGCCGTGCAGCAGTAATAATGGCTCTCCTGAACCGCCAACGACGGCATGAATATTAACACCGTCTATAGTCATATCCACATCACGAAATCCATGAAAAAAAGTTTCTGTTGTCGAGATGAGGTTTTGCGGCCCTCGCTGGGAAGTTTCCTTGGTGACTTCGGTCTGTTGTTTAGCCCCCGGTTTTTGTTTACATCCTACAAAAAACGAAAATGGTAATAGGATTATTAAGAATCGAAAGGTGTTGTTTACGCTCATGGTTTATGGTTTTATGTTGAACGGAATTTTTTCAAGAAAACCTTCTTTGGGATATTTTAAGGTTCCGGTTTTGTGATCAAACAATCCATTTAAGTTATTTCCGGAAGGGTCTTCTAATCGCGTATTCACATGTAAAATATACCTTCCTTCTTTCCAAGGATGTTTAGGTTGAAAATTCCATTGGGTTTCTTGTCTCTTTATTGAAATCAAGCCTCCAGTCGGATTATTTTTATCATCCGTAATAATGAGTCGTTGTTTCAGAGAGTTGTAATCCAACATTTCCGGAAAGTCGACTACCAAACTGTTGGTACTATTTACCTCTGGAATGGTTAATTTCCACGCTGCAATACTGGGAACGGTGAGGTCTGCCTTTTTTATTCTCATACTTTTTTTGAATGAAGTATTCATTTTTTGATGATATACATCTTCTAAATCTTCAATGACCAGTGTGTAAACTTGATCTAGCTTTAGGGCCCGCCCTAAAATCCCATTAGTTTTTAAACCGGTTTTTACACGCACTGGATCCAAAATGAGTGTGAGTTGTGTTTGTTCTTTATTCCAAAGTTCATTTACGTTATTGAAAAACACATTTTTCATTATGTTTCCGTCTACATCAACTAATTTGATTTTTTCAATATTTCCAATGGTTTTCATAGGTTGCGAAAACTTGATATATATTCTGAGCAAGTTTTCAGGCAGTATTTCAGAAGTTGGATAAACGGCTTGCACGTAAGGTTTTTTGGTTTGATTGGCGCAAGCGGTCAGCAGTAATAGCAAACAGATATACGACTTCATAGCCTTAATAAGCATTAAAGATTACGGGTTTATCTTCCCATTTTTTCAGAGGTTAAATCTGAATAACCTTCCATCTGTTTTACCATATCATGGTATTGTTTTGTACCAGCTTGGACTTCGGGATAACGGTAATCTGGAAAATCGTACTCCGAGATAAAATCACTTAACCTTAAAAATGTACCTGTCAATTCTGAAACTAAATCAATGTCCCCTGTTTCAATATTCCTACGCACTATTCCCAACATCTGCGGGTTTTGTACATCTACCTGCATCACATTTGCAGTAGGAATTTCTTGAATACCTTCCAAACCCGATGCGAACATGGCACGTTGTCCCGCCATTCCGTTACCTTTAAAACCGGCAATTACCGATTCTATTGGAATCATGGTTCCACCTCTGTTTTTATTAGTCATTATAAGACTTTTACTTGTTGAGCCATCAAATCCTTGAGTGGTTACTACTAACATATCTATGGGTGTATTTCCATACCCTAGCTCTGCAATGGTCTTTCCTTTAACATCCGCTCCGTCTTCAATTTTATCAGTGGGAATAACCACTAAAGGGGTACATGTATAACTTGCCAATAATGTAGATTTTCCGTCCATTTCTTCAAACAACATAGTACGTATAGGTGCACGTGTTTCGTTTTGCGTGTGGACCGCATGATAGATTTCGATACTGTTCACCATTTCCTGGGTGTTGGTGAAAGGATATGCTATTTTACGTAATGTGGAAGCAAATTCACTATTGGTCAGTCCGGCGATATAGATATGGCCATCGTTGTAATCAATATCTGTAATATTTAAGCTGCTTGCGGATGTTTCTTTCCAAAACATTAAATCTGAAGAAGCTGGATTGTTTATCGAAATGCTCTGTGAACTATCCTTGTCGATTTTTAACAATTTGATTTCAGTGGTAGCGGGGTTGACAATAGCTATTATGGATTTAGCATCGGGTTGATGACCTAGTTTTATTGCTATATAGGCTTCTTGACTTTTAGGATGGATTTTCATGTCCCCAATGACAATATCCCTAGGTTCCATATTTATTTTTCTGGCCAGGAAAATATCAAACCCCTCCATATTGTAGGGGATAGGCTCTTTCAACTCATCAGCATTAGTTGGAATTGCATATAATTTCCCAGCCCTGCTATCTCCTATAAATAGAACATCATCCGGCCCAAAAGCCAAGACATTGGCCCCATCAATTACAGTATCATCATTTATTGCCAATAAAGGTTCAGCTTCATTATCCATCGTAGCAATTTTGTTTTCGGTAGTGTCTTTACAGCCTATTAATAAAAGTGTGGACGTAAAGAGAAGTATCATCTTTATTTTCATTTTTAATGGCGTTAGGATTATTATGGCTTCAAGCTATATAATAATCTATACCCAGACGTTAATTTAAATTAAGAAATGAGCATGATCTTAATCCTTAATGACTTTGATGGAATAAAGTCCCCCTTTAAGTTGGACCTATATTGATTTAGACAGAAAATTTTATTTCTTGAGGGGGTGGTATCTTAAGATTTCCTGCAGATATTAGAGAAATTAGGTAAGCAGTTGATGATATAAAAGAATGTCGATTAGAATTGAACTTTAAAGCTAAAACACCTTAAATTAATGTAAATAAGAAGGCTTCCCGTCTCTAGAACCGTTAATTTTTGTTGTACAAACATTTTATCTTTAAAGAGGAAATCCCATAAATTTTACAACACCCTCTTTCTTGATGCACACAATGAATCTAGTGATTTCCAACGAACCACTTTTCAGCGAATATCAAAGCACTGTCAATCATTCGTTTGATAGTGCTTTTCATTTTTATTGTCTTCATATGAAATCATATAAAGGGTGTAGGTTTAGGTGAATGAATTGGTATGTTCCTTGTACATAATTTTGATAGCCTATAAAGCTATTTAAGGTCAGTTTTGCGAACAAAAAAGATTTATCAAAACCTGGATTTAAGAACAGCAACACCTTAACTGTGCCTGTTTTTACTGAAGACTATGCAACTACGCAAAGACTTGCCATTAATATTGAAGCTTTAAACTTTTTATAATCATTTGGTGACACGTAGATCAGTCACACCCATTCATAAGATCGTCTGTTCCCATTAATTTGGCCTTTTGACAACTGAGCCGGTCAAGTTCTTCTTTTATGGTATCGTGTGATGCCTTGCAGTCACGGAATTTTGTTCTGAGCGCCCCACATGAACCTCCGGTTTTTTGACATTCACGCATAGCGTTTTCATATTCGCGGCACTCTACATCCTTATCAATATTTTTTTTGAGCAAGACATTCATTTTTTTGTCGATTTCCTTTAGTTCGGTATTAAAATCAGACCCTGCCGAACCAGGGTACAACGGATTGGCCGGTAAATCATACATGTTGCCCATCATCTGGGTTTGGATATCCATCATCCGCTTGGTCAATTCTGC
>JBCBZA010000178.1:0-7447 GCA_039815575.1 Bacteroidota bacterium
ATTAAGGTGTTTGCAAAAAAGTATTGAAATAAAATCATTGTCAAAGTATAGTAAACTTTATTTTGACAATCCATAAAAATCTAACCTCAAAAACAAGTGTAGCCCATCTTGAAGGGGGAGTGGTGAGGTATTGTAGTTACTTAAAGTGATACACCCCCTGCTTTGGAGGGGTGTGTCTTAAAAATGCTAACGGAATTGTCCTTATTTATGAGCAAAAAGCCCCCTTCTAATCTTTTAGGATACTTCTAGAAATGACTATTTTCTGTATTTCGGATGTGCCTTCATAAATCTGGGTAATCTTCGCATCCCGCATTAATCGCTCTACATGATAGTCTTTTACGAACCCATTACCTCCATGAATCTGAACCGCTTCCACGGTAACTTCCATAGCTGTTTCTGCAGCATAAAGTTTAGCCATGGCCCCTGATAAATCATAATTGTCCCCATTATCCTTATCACAAGCTGCTTGATATACCAAGTTCCGGGCGGCCTGAATCTTGGTATGCATGTCGGCCAGTTTAAAGGCAATGGCCTGGTGATTGCTGATTTCAGTTCCAAATGCTTTTCTTTCTTTGGAGTATTTTAGGGCCAATTCATAGGCTCCTGCCGCAATTCCAAGTGCTTGTGCTGCAATTCCAATACGGCCTCCGGCAAGGGTTTTCATGGCGAATTTGAACCCAAAACCGTCTTCACCAATTCTGTTCCCTTTTGGAACCTTTACGTCATTGAAAATAAGGGAGTGCGTGTCACTTCCTCGAATTCCCAATTTATTTTCTTTTGGCCCTATTTCAAAACCCTCCATATTTTTTTCGACAATAAGGGCATTGATTCCCCTATGCCCTTTTTCAACATCGGTTTGTGCAATGACCAGATAAACCTCAGCAGAGCTTCCGTTGGTAATCCAATTTTTAGTGCCGTTCACTACATAATAGTCCCCCATATCCTTGGCCGTCGTTTTTTGGGAAGTAGCATCACTACCCGCTTCGGGTTCAGAAAGACAAAAAGCCCCAATAATTTCGCCTGTCGCCAACTTTGTCAGATATTTTTGCTTTTGCTCTTCGGTTCCAAAGGCTTCCAAGCCCCAGCAGACCAGTGAATTGTTTACCGAAACGATAACAGAGGAGGAGGCATCAACTTTGGAGAGTTCTTCCATCACCAATACGTAGGACAGGGTGTCCAATCCACTTCCATTGTATCTTTCGTCGACCATCATTCCCATAAAACCCAAATCCCCCATTTTTTTGACCTCTTCTATTGGGAACTGCTGGGCGTCATCCCTTTCGATTACTCCAGGTAATAATTCATTTTGGGCAAAATCTTTTGCAGCTTGTTGGATCATTTGCTGCTCTTCGGTCAAGGAAAAATTCATTGTATTGAAAAATAATTAAAAAAACAGGGCAAAGATAAGCTTTGAATAGGGATTTTTCAATGGATTGACAAAATTGCAAGGGATTAGGTAATCTAAAAAAAGTGTACCTCATTTGGGAGATTCTAAGGGCAATCCTTATATTTAACTAGATGGATTTATGAGACCAATGGTCCTTTGATTCATATATACTAACAGCTCCTAAACCAACTACAAATAATGGAAACGATTATCATCATTGTTTTTTTGGCCGGTTACTTGGCCATTACCCTGGAACATAACTTAAAAATTGACAAGCTCATACCCGCCCTTGCCATGATGGCGATTCTTTGGGCCATAATTGCTTTGGCCCATTTGGATGTTTTCGAGGTTAATGCCCAATTGAAACAATTGGAACCGACCCATATTGAGGAAATTTTGCTTCATCATCTGGGAAAAACTGCTGAGATATTGGTTTTCCTCTTGGGTGCAATGACCATTGTTGAGATTATCGATTATTTTGACGGTTTCGCAACTATTAAGGGGTATATAAAGACAAGGAGTAAACGCAAATTACTTTGGATTTTTTCCATTTTGGCGTTTATCCTTTCCGCTATCATTGATAACCTTACAGCTACCATTGTCTTGATTACGATACTTCAGAAAGTAATTAAAGACCGTGAAACACGTCTATGGTTTGCCGGGCTCATCATCATAAATGCCAATGCCGGTGGTGCTTGGTCGCCTATTGGCGATGTTACAACTACCATGCTTTGGATTGCTGGAAAGGTGGAAGCAGGTTCTCTGGTAATCCGGGTCCTATTACCCTCCATCTTATGTATGGTGGTCCCAACTATTATAGCCAGCAGGTTTAAGGTCTTTAGTGGAGAAGTTGATATGGATGAGAACGTGGGAGCTTCCAAATCAAAATTCGGTCCTACCATGCTATATCTAGGCCTTGGAGCAATTGTTTTTGTTCCTTTCTTCAAGACCATAACCCATTTGCCTCCTTATGTAGGGATGATGCTTTCGTTGGCCATTGTGGCTACCTTTGCTGAAATTTACAGTAACGCGAAGTTTGCGATTAGTTCCGCGGTTAATGAGGAGCACCATGAATCTGCACATCATAGTCCGGTACATTCCGCACTGACCAAAATTGAGTTGCCAAGTATTTTGTTTTTCCTTGGTATTTTATTGGCTGTTGCCGCATTGGAATCACTGGGTATTTTGTTTACCTATGCAGAACAACTTAATGAAGCCATTCCCCAGACCGATATCGTGGTCATGTTGCTTGGTATTGGTTCAGCTGTAATTGACAATGTTCCCTTAGTGGCAGCGAGTATGGGTATGTTTTCTGAACCCATGGATGATTTTCTATGGCATTTTATTGCCTACTCTGCTGGAACTGGTGGTAGTATGCTGATCATTGGTTCAGCGGCAGGTGTTGTTGCTATGGGAATGGAAAAAATCGACTTCTTTTGGTACTTAAAAAAGATTGCGTGGTTGGCCTTTGTAGGTTTTATAGCGGGAGGAATTTGTTTCATTGCAATGCGCGATTTTTTGTTCTAACATAATTTATTTGTGAAATCCCCGTTATTATTGCAATAAAATTGGGGACACCTATGAACGTACTTCAGGAACAAATGACTTCTGAGGAAATGGCCGCTGAGCTATCAGAAGAAAAAACATTATCCGTTATCGATTTGATCATCAATGGTGGTGCTGCCAGTAGCATTATCGTCATTGTGTTGTTTGTATTATTGTTTGTTGCACTTTATATCTATTTTGAGCGCACCTTTGCCATTACGGCAGCATCAAAGATCGATAAAAACTTCATGAACCAAATTCGTGACCATATTATGAATGGCAAATTGGAGGCGGCCAAACTCCTCTGTGCCCAAACGGATTCTCCCGTAGCAAGGCTTACTGAAAAGGGGGTTGCCCGAATTGGGAAACCTTTGGACGATATCAATACCGCCATTGAAAATGCGGGGACTTTGGAAGTTTATAAGCTAGAAAAGAATGTAAACATTTTAGCCACAGTTGCAGGTGCAGCACCTATGATCGGTTTTCTTGGAACTGTAATTGGCATGATTTTAGCTTTTCACGAAATGGCAAGTAGTGGAGGACAGGCTGAGATGGGTTCTTTGGCATCTGGAATTTACACCGCGATGACCACCACCGTAGCAGGTTTAATAGTTGGTATTATTGCTTATATAGGCTACAACCACTTAGTAAACCGAACGGATAAGGTGGTACACAAAATGGAGGCCAATGCTGTTGAATTTTTGGATTTGTTGAACGAACCTGTTTAAGGAACGATGAAGCTTAAAGGTAGAAATAAAGTTAGCCCTGAGTTTAGCATGTCATCCATGACCGATATTGTTTTTTTGCTATTGGTCTTTTTTATGTTGACATCTAATGCACCAAATGCATTGGATTTATTATTGCCTAAGGCAAAAGGGAAGTCCACAAATACACAAAACGTTTCAGTAACCATTGATAAGAATTTACGGTACTTTGTGAACAACGAACAGATTAACGGAGAATACATTGAAGTTGAATTAAAAAAAGCACTGGCAGGTCAAGAAAAACCCACTATCATCCTAAGGGCTGAGGAAAGTGTGGCCATTCGAGAGGCAGTAAATGTTATGGACATTGCCAATAAGAATAATTATAAAGTTATCCTTGCCGTGCGACCCAAGTAAATGTCGTTTTTAGACACGAGACACAAGAAAAAATCATTTACCCTAACCACAGTCTTATTAAGTCTTTTGGTTTTGGTCCTTTTCTACCTAGGTCTAACCTATTTTGACCCCCCTGAGGAGCGTGGTATTGCGGTTAATTTTGGTACAATGGATTTCGGTTCTGGAAATCAACAGCCAAAACAAAAAATTCGCTCAGAACCTAGGGAAATTCCAAAACCACCAAATGAACCTCAAAAAGAAGTCCCTGAAGAAAAAGAGGTGGTTGAGGAAAAAAGTGAACCTAAAGAGGAAATAAGGAAAGAGGAACCTACGGAAAAGGTACTTACCAAGGAAAGCGAGGAGTCCATTCGTATAAAACAACAACGAGAAGCCAAGCGAAAGGCCGATGAGGCCGCAAAAAAAGCGAAGGCGGAAGCTGAACGCAAGGAAAGGGAACGAGCAGCAGCCGAAGCGAAGAAAAGAGCGGAAGAAGACGCCAAGAAAAAGAAATTGGATGCATTAATGGGGGGTATCGGAAAATCAGATGGTACGGATAGTGGTTCCGAAGGTGATGATAATCGGCCAGGAGACAAGGGTCGACCAGACGGTAATCCTTATGCAACTTCCTATTATGGCACTCCAGGCTCAGGAACGGGGGGGTACGGCCTTAATGGTAGATCTTTGGTCAACAAGGGCAAAGTACAACAGGAATGTAATGAAGATGGAAGGGTAGTGGTTCGCATAGTCGTAGGTAGAAACGGAAAAGTTATTAAAGCTACACCTGGTGTAAAAGGAACCACCAATAATGCACCCTGCCTTTTGGAACCAGCCAAAAAAACCGCTTTCCTTCATAAATGGAACCTGGATTCCAATGCCCCATCCCAACAAATTGGTTTTGTCGTGGTCAACTTTAAATTGGGCCAGTAGTGACCTACCAAGAAACCCTGGATTGGCTTTTCGCCCAACTTCCTATGTACCAAAGTAAGGGGGCCAAAGCATTTAAAGGGAAACTGGATAACATCCTTGCACTTTCAGAGTACCTGGGCCATCCTGAGAAAAAATTTAAGACGATTCATGTGGCCGGCACCAATGGAAAAGGATCCAGTTGTCATATGCTTGCTTCAATCCTTCAGGAAGCAGGTTATAAAACCGGTTTGTATACCTCGCCCCATTTAAAGGAATTTAGGGAAAGGATTAAAATAAATGGGGAAATGGTCCATAAGAACTTTGTTGTGGATTTTATCCATGAACACAAGTCCTTTTTAGACTACCATAAGCTTTCTTTCTTCGAAATGACCGTGGGGATGGCCTTTAAATTCTTTGCTGTTGAAAAAGTAGATATTGCCATTATAGAGGTCGGTCTAGGGGGGCGATTGGATTCTACGAATATCATTCGACCAGAAGTAAGCTTGATTACCAATATTGGGTATGATCATGTGGATATCTTAGGGAATTCCCTTGAAAAGATTGCCATGGAGAAGGCAGGGATTATTAAGAGAAATGTTCCTGTTGTGATTGGTGAACGTCAGCACGAAACCGAAATGATCTTCAAACTGATTGCCCATCAAAGAAAAGCGGAAATCACCTTTTCAGATGAGTTGGATATTCCGAACTATCCAACGGATTTAATGGGGAGCTATCAGCAAAGAAATAGCAATGGCGTGGTGGCCTGTTTGAAAAAACTGAAGGGTTTTACGGTTGCGGAATCCCATATAGCTTCTGGATTACAACATGTTGCAAGTAACACGGGCTTGTTGGGTAGGTGGCAGATACTACAAAAGCAGCCTTTGGTAGTATGCGATACCGCTCATAATAAAGAGGGTTTGCAACAAATTTTTAAGGAAATAGCCGCCCAAAGATATAAGGAACTTCATTTTGTTATTGGTTTTGTGAATGACAAATCGGTTGGGGAATTACTTCTGTTATTTCCAAAAAAGGCCCATTACTATTTTGTGAGACCCAATATTCCAAGGGGAATGGATGAAAAAAGACTTAAGCAAATAGCCAAAGAAGTTGGACTAAAAGGGAAAAAATATACTTCCGTTGAAGCAGGATTTAAGAAGGCGCTTTCTAAGGCCAAATCAAAGGATTTCATCTATGTAGGAGGCAGTACTTTTGTGGTGGCTGAAGTGGTCTGACAATTTTAATTGTTTTCCTTTTTGCATCTGAAAAATGATGCTATATTTGCACTCCGTTTAAAAGACGGGCGCGTAGCTCAGTTGGTTCAGAGCACCTGGTTTACACCCAGGGGGTCAGGGGTTCGAATCCCTTCGCGCCCACATCAAGTAAAAATCCCAATGATTTTCATTGGGATTTTTCTTTCCCTATCACTTGAGCTAACCATTTCATAAAGAAGCCCAAAAGAATATTCATTGAATACTAAAGGCAGTGCTTCTTTAAAACACTAATTCGTTTAACCTCGCGAGTATCTAAAAACCGGCTATTCTTAAGTAAGTGCTCATGGCCAAACGGGAGATGACAGTCAGTAATATCAGAATATTGATTTTGGAACAACCTCTATGAATACAAATCTTTTTTGGAGCCAATACCATTGCCAAGCCCTTAACAACAGGTCTTTTTAAAACCCTTTATTTCCATTATATGATGTAAGTTCTTATCGGGACTTATATGAAACAACAAAAAAAAAGGTTTTTTGATACTTTTATTGAAGACACAATTTCAAATGCGAAGGTTTACCTATTCGATAATATTTCTTTTTGCCAGTGGATATCTCTCCTATGCACAATCTTTTTTTACCACCTTGGAAATTGACTCAACAGGGAACAAAAGTTTTATTGTTGCTGAGAAATTGTTCCAATCGAAAAAATATAATGATGCAATACCGTATTATGAACAAGCAAGGGCTTTAAAACATGTCGATTCTATAATTATATTATTGAGAATAGCAAAGGCGTATTCCCATCTAGACAACCCCAAAAAGGCTTCTATCTTTTTAGACAACTATTTAAAAAGCGACTTTAGATTGGATATGTTTAATGACCAGGATTTTGCCAAGATATCCCATTCCAGTGAGTTTAATAGACTTAAAAAAAAGTACCTGCCAAGAATGACGTCAAAGGCTGGGATTTTCCTATTTATTGCCTTTTTAAGCTTTTTTCTTGCCTTTATGTTGTTACTTAAAGAGACAAAAAGCGGTACCAAGGGTATTATAATTACCTTTTTAATTCTTCATGCAATCTTTCTTGTTCAAGGTGTTTTAATGTTGACCAATTTAAGGTTCCAATTTCCTCACATTTTCTTGATATCCGCTTCGTTTTCATATTTATATGGTCCTTTGATTTATCTATATTTTAAGAAGACCACTCAGGAAGGCCCTTTTGTAAAATGGGAATTAATACACTTTATTCCATTTCTTATATATCTTATATACAAAAGCCCTGTTTATTTAAGTTCC
>JBCBZA010000054.1:0-23633 GCA_039815575.1 Bacteroidota bacterium
AGCTATGATAGACGGCATGGGGCGTTTGGCGGATTACGCTGCTAAGGAGAATATCAATATTCTTATTGAAAATCATGGCTTGTACAGCTCAGATGCCAAATTGGTAACCCAAATTATAAAACAGGTTAACAAATCAAATATCGGGACCTTACCAGATTTTGGCAATTGGTGTCTGAGTGCAAAATGGGGAAGTACCCAAGGGGATTGTAACGAGGCATATGATATCTATCAAGGAGTATCTGAATTATTGCCATTTGCGAAAGGCGTTAGCGCTAAATCATACCAATTCAATGATATGGGAGAAAATACTAAAATAGATTATTACAAGATGCTCAAAATTGTAAAAGACGCCGGATTTAGTGGGCATATCGGCATAGAATACGAAGGGGAGATGGCAGAACACGAAGGAATAGTCCTAACCAAGGCTTTGGTAGAAAAGGTATGGAACAACTTGAATTAAGGGATGGCAACAGGTGACCGTTCAACCCAAAGTTTTTACCCCTTTTTCAATTCGGCGCAGACATTCTTCTTTCCCTAGCATTTCCAAAATATCAAAAAGATGGGGGCCCTTTAGATCACCAACAATAACCAAGCGAAGGGGGCCCATCACTTTACCAAAGGAAAGTTCGCTTTTGGTAATCCAGTCCTTGATGTTGGTCTCTAAGGCGTGTGAGGTAAACGCCTCAGTATTATTGATGATTTGGGCTACCTTTTTCATAACGCCTCCAGTATCCTCTTTCCATTGCTTCTTAAGGGGTTTTTCGGCATAGCGCGTGGGCGCTTCGAAGAAATAACTGCCCAGCTCCCAGAGGTCCGAAAGAAAATCTGCCCGCTCCTTGATCAGGCCAACCACTTTTTCAGTGTATTTATCGTCTTGTCCACTTTGATGAATCGCTTTTTGGTCCAAAACTAAACCAAATGAACGAGCCAAATCCCCATTATCTTTCTTTTGCAACCACTGATGGTTATACCATTTGGTCTTTTCTGGATCAAATCGTGCACCTGATTTGTTGACGCGCTCCAAGGAGAAGGCAGCGACTAATTGTTTCAACGAAAAGAGCTCTTGTTCCGTTCCCGGGTTCCAACCCAGCATGGCAAGAAAATTGATCAAAGCTTCCGGAAAGTAACCGGTTTCGCGATAACCAGGGGATTCGCCCCACGATAATGGAAATACGGGGAATCCTCCTTTTTCACCATCCCGTTTGCTCAGCTTCCCCTTGCCGTTGGGCTTCATAATAAGGGGCAAGTGTGCAAAAACAGGCTTTTCCCACCCAAAGGCATCATACAAAAGGTGATGTAATGCCAAAGAAGGCAACCATTCTTCTCCACGGATAACATGGCTGATTTCCATTAAATGATCATCCACAATGTTGGCCAGATGATAGGTGGGCATTCCATCACTCTTAAAAAGGATTTTATCATCCAATGTATTGGAATCAATCTTTATGGTTCCACGAATAACATCGTTAAAGACTACGACGGTATCTTGTGGCGATTTAAAACGAATGACATGGGGAATTCCAGACTCCAGCTTGGTTTTTACCTCTTCTTTGGAAAGTGAGAGGGAGTTGTTCAGTTTTAATCGATTGTGCCAATTATAAATAAAAGTCTTCCCCTTCGCTTCATGGTCCTTGCGATGAAAATCCAATCGTTCTGGGGTGTCAAAAGCATAATAGGCATGCCCATTTTTCAAAAGTTCTTCAGCGTATTGCAGATAAAAGTGCTTTCGTTCGCTTTGACGATAGGGACCAAACGCACCTTCTTTGGAGGGGCCTTCACCAAAGGGAATGCGGCACCAGTTGAGTGCTTCAATAATATAGTCTTCTGCACCTTCTACATATCGGCTTTGGTCGGTATCTTCGATTCGAAGCACGAAATCCCCGCCATGTTTTTTTGCAAAAAGATAATTGAATAATGCGGTTCGCAGGCCACCAATATGAAGTGGTCCCGTGGGACTGGGTGCAAAACGAACTCTTATTTTTTGGCCCATGGCTTCAAATTAAAGTGCAAATATAGGACATGCTTTACAAGGGGGTTCAGTATAGAACGATGCAAATAGAACTGATTTAACATAATATTTTGGGGCAGATTTTTGTTGTATACCTAAATTGGAGGAAAGAAAATGACGTTGGGAAGTTTTGAACAAATTTTAGTAAAGTTAGAAAGCTTTAGCAAGAAGTACTATACCAAATTATTGGTAAAAGGCATTTTATTGTTTTTAAGCTTGGGGTTGCTCCTCTTCCTCGCGGTCACAGGAGCGGAGTTCTTGTTGTGGTTGCCCCCAAGCATACGGCTTTTTTTATTCTTTGGGTTTCTCTTGCTCTTGCTTGTGTTGGCATATCAATATATTGTTGTTCCCCTATTTTATTTGTTCAAGGTAAAAAAGGGAATTAATGAAAAACAGGCATCCAAACTCATAGGAAAGCACTTTCCCAAAGTAGGTGATAGGTTACTGAATCTTTTGGAACTTTCAGAAAATCCGCAAAGATCGGATCTATTACTCGCAGCCATAGAGCAACGGTCCTATGAACTTGAACCACTTCCTTTTTCGGAAGCCGTGAACTTAAAGGAAAGTTTGCGATATGGGCGTTATCTTATCATACCGGCATTGATCATTGCAGCTGTTTGGGTTTCTGGTAGTATTGCCGATTTTTTTGGCTCCTATAATCGGGTGGTGAACTATGACATTGCTTATGAGCCCCCTGCGCCTTTTCAATTTGTTCTTCAGAACGAAAAGTTGTCTGTCTTGGAAGACAGCGCCTTAAAGATTTCGGTTTTGACTATGGGGGAAACGATTCCAGAATCGGTTTCGATGGAGATGGAGGACGGCCTTATGTTAATGCGGAATAAGGGTGGTGGAGTTCATGAATTTATTTTACAGCCTCCAATAACTGATTTCGGCTTTCGGTTTATGGCGAATGAGGTCGTTTCGAGGACGTACGAGGTAGAATCAATAAAAGTTCCGGCCATTACGGACTTCAGCTTACATATTGATTTTCCGGAGTATTTAAAACAGGGCACAAAGGAAGTAAGCGGAACGGGAAACATAACTGTACCGGAGGGAAGTAGGGTCACCTGGTTTTTGGAAGGAGTAAATACATCCAAAATTCAATTTATTACAACAGACACCATTGTTTCTTTTGATCAAGAGGAGGAGGGATTTAGGTATTCAAAACAATTTTTCAATGCTGTGGAATATGAATTGGCAACCTCTAATGATAAGGTAAATCAATACGAACGTTTAGGGTATCGATTAAATGTGGTCAAAGATGTATCTCCGGAAATTCGTGTAGAACAACTACAGGATTCTTTGCGACCTAATGAATTATATTTTTCTGGGGCAGCATCTGATGATCACAAGGTGACTAGGGTGGATATGGTATATTATGTAACGGAATCCCCTAATGACAAAAATCGTTTGGAATTACTGCAGCCTAATGCAAATGTGGCTCAATTCTATTATACATTTCCTTCTGGGATTCCTGTCCAAAAAGGAAGGGATTATGAGTTTTACTTTGAAGTAAGGGATAACGATGGGCTCCGAGGGGGCAAAACGGCACGCAGTCGGATTTTTAACACAACGGTTCTTGAGGATAAAGAACTGAAAAACAGAAGTTTACGGAATAAGGAGACAATTATTAAGAATCTTGAAAAAGGCTTGGACAATTTGGAGGAGCAAAATGATGCACTGAAAGAGATAAATACTGAACAGAAGCAAGAGGGCAATTTGGAATATCAGGACAAGGAGCGCATTAAGCAGTTTTTGAACAAGCAAAGAAGGGAAGAAGAACTCATGGAAAAATTCAGCAGGGAATTGAAAGATAACTTGCAGGAAGAGGAAGGAAATGATGAACGGAATCAGTTGCTGCAAGAGCGGTTGGAACGACAGGAACTCGAGGCGAAAAAGAACCAGCGGCTTTTGGAGCAGCTTGAAGAGGTAGCGGACAAGATTGAAAAAGCAGAATTGAAAGAGCGGTTGGAGGAATTGGCAAAATCGCAGAGCGCGGGCAAAAGGAACCTGGAACAATTATTGGAATTGACCAAGCGATATTATGTTACGGAAAAGGCTTCTCAATTGGGACAAAAACTAGAGGTACTTTCTGAACAGCAAAGAGCACTATCGGAAAAGGAGTTGGAAAAGGATGCTTTAAAGAAGGAACAGGAAAAGTTAAACACAGATTTTCAGAAAATCTCCAAGGAACTGGACGAGCTAAAAGGGGATAATAGGTCCTTAAGAAAACCGATGGATTTGGATTATAATAAGAACCAACAGGAATCCATTCAGAATGATCAGGAAGAAGCATTGGAAGAAATCAACAAGAACCAAGAAAAGGAGAATCCAGCTTCTGAATCTGGGCAGGCCAACCAAGGACAAAATCGCGCCGCTCAAAAGCAAAAATCAGCCGCACAAAAGATGAAAGAGCTTTCAGAGGGATTACAGGAGAGTATGTCTGGGGCGGGGGGAGGTTCCAGCGTGGTTGAAGATGCTGAGATGTTGCGACAAATTCTGGACAATCTCATTACGTTCTCTTTCAAACAGGAAGCTTTGCTGGAAGTGGTCAATCAGGATGTTGAAATCGGTGAATTTTCCAGTACGGTCCGGCAACAGAAGGAACTAAGGCAATTGTTCGAACATGTGGATGATAGTCTGTTTGCACTGTCCTTGAGACGGGCCGAGCTCTCGGAATTTGTCAACGAGCAAATCACGGAAGTATATTATAATGTGGACAAGACGCTTGAAAGTGTGGCTGACAACCAAATATTTCAGGCAGCATCTTATCAGCAATATGTTTTAAATGCCTCCAATAGTCTTGCGGATTTCCTTGCCGATATTCTTGACAATATGCAGCAAAGTATGATGAGTGGCCAGGGGCAAGGGCAGGGTCAGGGATTTCAACTTCCGGATATTATTAAGAAGCAGGGTGCGTTGAAGGAAAAAATGGAAGGAGGTTCTGAATCCGGGGATAAGGGAAAGGAAAGTGAAGGCGAATCTGGGCAAGAGGGTGAAGAGGGTGAACAAGGAGAAAATGGAGAACAAGGGGACGGTCAGAACGAAGGTAACGCAGGACAAGGTCGGGACGGACAAGAAGGCGGTGAGGGAGAGAATGGAAAGTCGGGCAAGGGTCAAGAAGGGGGTAGCGGAGAGGGAATGACAGAGGCACAGCTCAGAGAGATTTATGAGATTTTTCAGGAGCAGCAAACCATACGAGAATCTTTGGAGGAACAACTGAAGAATATTATTGATGCCGAGAAACGGGATTTGGCAAGAAAATTAGTGCTTCAGATGGAGCAGTTTGAGAACGAATTGTTGGAGAATGGCATTACGGAACGCACGGAGCGCAGGATGAACCAAATCCAGCACCAACTTTTGAAATTAGAAAATGCCGCTTTGAAACAAGGAGAGAAAAAGGAACGTGAGAGCAACACGAATAAAAGGGATTATGGCGCACCGATTCTTACAAAACCTGAATTGTTGAATCCAAAGAATAACGAGTTGGAGATCTTAAACCGACAAGCATTACCTTTGCGCCCTGATTATCAGAATAAGGTCAAGGAGTATTTCGGTAATGGAAATCAATTATAACTACGAGACGGATTTTAGCTTGTCCAGTGAAGAGCGGTATTCGGATTGGATAAATAGGGTTTTACTTTCTGAGGACTTTGAGATTGGCGAATTGGGCTATATTTTTTGTGATGACAATTATTTACTGAGAATCAACCAGAAATTTCTGGGCCATGAAACGCTTACTGATATCATCACCTTTGACTATTCTGAAAGCAGCACTTTGTCTGGAGACATCTTTATATCGGTAGAAAGGGTTCGATCAAATGCAGAGACTTATGAAGTTAGCTTTGAGGAAGAGCTGAAAAGGGTAATGGTGCACGGAGTATTGCATTTGATGGGATACAAGGACAAGCAACAGACAGAGGTTAGAAAAATGCGGGATAAAGAAGATGAAAAAATAAAAATGTTCCACGTGGAACACTAGGCTATGTTTGAAAATGAATATGATGTGATCGTGGTGGGCGGGGGCCATGCTGGCGCGGAAGCTACTGCGGCCGCTGCTAACATGGGATCCAAGACCTTGCTAGTAACCATGAATTTGCAGACCATTGGCCAAATGTCCTGCAACCCTGCCATGGGTGGTATCGCGAAAGGTCAGATTGTGCGCGAAATAGATGCTTTGGGGGGGTATAGCGGCATTGTTACGGACAGGTCGGCCATACAATTTAAAATGCTCAATAAGTCCAAAGGGCCGGCCATGTGGAGCCCCCGGGCCCAAAATGACCGTATGCGTTTTGCGGAGGAGTGGCGATTGCTATTGGAGCAAACCCCAAATGTGGATTTTTACCAAGAAATGGTCTCGGGACTTTTGGTAGATGGTGATAGAGTTATTGGCGTCAGAACCTCTCTAGGAATTGACATTAAAGGAAGGGCTGTTGTCTTGACCAATGGCACCTTTTTAAATGGATTAATCCATATTGGAGAAAAACAATTTGGCGGAGGAAGGGCAGGCGAGCGAGCCGCGACCGGAATAACGGAACAATTGGTTGACATAGGTTTTGATAGTGGAAGAATGAAGACGGGAACCCCTCCAAGAGTGGACGGGCGTTCTTTGGATTATAGTGTAATGATGCCGCAGCCAGGGGATGGGAATCCTGAAAAATTTTCCTATCTGGATACTCCAAAATTGAAGACACAGCGAGATTGTCATATGACGCATACCAGTGCTTTGGTGCATGAATTGTTAAGGGAGGGTTTTGATCGTTCACCCATGTTCAATGGAAGGATCAAGAGTATAGGCCCAAGGTATTGTCCATCCATTGAGGATAAAATCCATAGGTTCTCGGAAAAAGATTCGCATCAAATATTTGTAGAACCAGAGGGCTGGAACACTGTTGAGGTGTATGTGAACGGTTTCTCCACCTCCTTGCCCGAAGAGGTGCAATATAAAGCACTGCGTTCTGTAAAGGGATTTAAAAACGTTAAGTTTTTTAGGCCCGGATACGCCATTGAATACGATTATTTTCCTCCAACGCAATTAAAACATACGCTAGAAACCAAGTTGATTGGCAACTTGTATTTTGCTGGTCAAATAAATGGAACTACAGGATACGAAGAAGCGGCATCACAAGGATTGATGGCTGGGATAAATGCGCATTTACAAATTAACAATAAAGGACCTTTTATTCTTAAAAGGGACGAGGCATATATTGGTGTACTAATCGATGACTTAATTACCAAGGGCACCGAGGAGCCGTATCGTATGTTTACCTCTAGGGCGGAATACCGAACCTTGTTACGACAGGACAACGCAGACCTTAGATTAACACCTAAGGGCTTCTCGTTGGGATTGGCAAAGGAAGAAAGAATACGCAGAATGGAGGAAAAAAGACAAAAATCGGATGCTTTCATCTCTTTTTTTAAAAAAACAAGCTTTTCTCCTGAGGAAATTAATCCGATTTTAGCGGAAGTAGGTTCGACGAAAGTGAAACAGTCGGACAAATTGTTTAAGGTATTTTCAAGGCCAAAAGTAACCATGAAGCATATGTTGCAGTTGGAAACGGTTTCTGAATATGTAGATACCCATATGCTCGGCACTGAAGTATTGGAACAAGCAGAGGTACAGGTCAAGTATTCGGGATATATAGAAAAGGAAAAAAATAATGCCGACAAGCTTATGCGCTTGGAGGGAGTAAAAATCCCCGAGAATTTTGATTATTCCAAGCTAAAATCCCTTTCGTCTGAAGCAAGGGAGAAACTTGAGGAAATACAACCGATTACTATCTCACAGGCGTCCAGGATCAGCGGGGTTTCTCCATCTGATGTTAGTGTGCTGTTGGTTTTTTTAGGCAGATAACCCCATTATGTTCCACGTGGAACATAATGATGTTGGCATATTGTTTGATGAGTGTTTTGGAACTAATTCACTCGCCAAATGTCAAGACATATACTCCTCACTGTTTTATTATTAACCCTTCACTCCTGCATACCTTTTCAAATAGCACCAACTATTGATGATTATAAGCTCGTGAAAGGGGAACGATTTAAAAATGGGCTTCCAAAAAAAACGACCTTTGTTTTTGAAGACCCCAAGAATCATGGCGACTTCTATGAGTACGTTAACCTGAAGTACCAGTTGAACGATGATTTCGCGGATGTGGAAGTGCCTTTTCAGATAGACGGGGAAACCTTCTATTTTTCATTTTATGAAGTCATCAAAAAAAGCAAAGCACTATTTTTACTTCCTTTGGCCACGGATATCGCCGTCCATGCAGCTACTGATGCGGATGAGTTTGAACCTGTTATTGCCAACGAGGACAATTCAATAGTAAAAGGGAATTCTTTTTATATTGTAATGGAGGTATACACGGATAAGGAAAAAGACTGTCTATCCAAAAGCTATGAAAATCAAAAACGGGTTTTAGCCTATCTTCGCGATCTAAAAGAAGAGTACCTCGCTACCCACAATTACAATGAAATCGTATTTAAAAACGAGTGATTATTTTCTTTCCAAAGAGACCTATGAGCTGCTGCATGATGAAGAATTGGATATGCTTATCACGCATCCAAAGCCGATAGACGTATCAAAGTATTACCAGTCTGACAACTATATTTCCCACACGGACCAGACATTTTCCATTGCCGATAAATTGTATCAAGGGGTCAAAAAAGTCAACTTAAGAAACAAATTAGGTTTGGTTGAAAAAGTGTCTCATGGAGAACACACCCTTTTGGATGTTGGTGCTGGAACTGGGGATTTTTTGCTTTTTGCTAAAAACCATGGCTGGGAGGTTTCTGGTGTTGAACCCAACCATCAAGCAAATCAGCTGGCTAGGGAAAAGGGATTACAGCTTAAATTGGACCTAAAGGACTTTAGTGATCACAAGTTCAGCGCCATTACCCTGTGGCACGTGCTTGAGCATCTTCCAGATTTAAAGGAAAATATTAAGCAACTATATGCTATGCTCGAGGATGACGGTACATTGATTATAGCGGCACCCAATTTTAAATCCCATGACGCCAAACATTATGGTAAATTTTGGGCGGGCTATGATGTGCCCAGGCATTTATGGCATTTTTCAAAAACAGCTGTGCAAAAAATGTTCTCGGAATATGGGTTGAGCCTTAAAGGTGTGAGACCAATGTGGTTTGATTCGTTCTATGTTTCCCTTTTGAGCGAAGAGTACAAAACAGGTAAAAAGAACTGGGGAAAAGCGCTTGGCTTAGGTTTATGGTCCAACGCCAAGGGAATTTTTACCAGGGAGTTCAGCTCACACATTTATATTCTTCAAAAAGCCAATAGAAGGCCCTAGAACGTTTTTTTTGCCTTCTTCCCACAGGCCAAGGACAAACAGGCTTACCCCCGATAAAGAGCCTTAAAACCACCTCTTTTTTATAGAAATCACCAATAGCATGGCCAACAACAAATAACAAAACCTTATTGTAAATGGGCAAACATTTTTTGGATGTATGGGACCGCATCCAAGGCTTTTACTATTTTTGCGTGCTTATAAAAGAGAACATGATGAAAAAATTGATTTATACCGCACTCACTTTGTCTTTGGTTTCCTGTCAGCAAGATAAAATTGGTTTTGTGGACAATATAAAGCTGATGGACGGTTATCAGGAAAAAATTGATGTTGAAAACAAATTCAAGGCCAAGGCCGAGGCCATGGGTAAAAAACGCGACAGTATTTCACAGGCATTTCAATTGGAGTATCAAACCCTACAGACCAAGGCGCAAAGTTGGTCCCAGAAAAAAGCTCAAGACGAATTGGGCTTGTTGCAACAACGCAGCCAGTTCTTAGGACAGCAATTACAACAAGAGGAGCAGCAACTGCAGTCAGAAGGTCAAACCGAAATGGATAGTGTGGTGAGCAGCGCAAAAAAGGAGATTCAAGCTTTCGGGAAAGCCAATGGCTATACCTACATCCTTACAGGAGGAGAAGGCGGCAGTGTGCTTTATGGTGTGGAGGCCAAAGACCTTACTGCGGAGATCTTAAAAATTCTAAATGATAAGTATAAAAAGTAATGAAACTCCTCAACCTAGCATAAAACCCTGATTTTCAGGGTTTTTTATTGCAATAAAAACAATAAAAATACGGTAGGGACCAAGTAAACGACAATGGTCTTGGCCCCATCATAGTCCTTGGCAACACGTTGCCCCAACAACAATAACAACAAGGTAATGGCCGAAACCAAAGCGCCATAAAAGGCAAAGAGGGTGTTGCTGTGCAACAATAGGTGAACAAGCCCTACCAAGGATAGCAGCCCAGCAGCAAGTTCCATCACGGTTATAATACTCAATAACAAGGGAACTCCATTTTTAAAAGGGGACTCCGCAAAATGCCCAATCAACCATGAAAGATTTCCCTTCCAATCTTTCACTTTGTCAATACCGCTTTGTAAAAAAACAATAATCAAAAAAACAAGAAGGATCAGTTGTGCATAATTGTCGCTAAAATGTAGATGCATGGATATTGGTTTAAGCGGCCTTAGTATGCAGTAGCCGCGTTAATTTAATGGATAAATCGGTAAAGATAAGTCTGGAATTTCCGTTGCGTTCCACATGAAGCATTGCGATTTCCAATTCCTCAAAAATGGATTGTACGTTGTTCTCATGGATAAAGGGGGCAAACTTTTTAAGTTCAAAATTGTCCACATGAATTTTGGAATGGACCAATTCTGGAGTGCTGTAGTTCAGTAACAATGCTTGACGAATAATGTTGATACAATAGGATAAAAACTTTTTTTGCACTTCGCGCCCCACTTTGGCAACTTCATTACTCCATAAGATTAAATCGTGAATGGCTGCCTTATTGCCCTTAGCCTTGAAAGCACTTCGTACCCATTGCACAAACCACTTTTCAAAGATGAGGTCCTCGGAATCTTGGTTCATGAGGTCTAGTGCCTTGTTGTAATTTCCATTGGCTTCGTGAGCCAACTGTTGGGCCTGAGCGTCCCCCATGCCTTTTTCCCGCAGACCCTTGGCGATAGTATCTTCTGGCAAATGTGGAAAGTGGAGTACTTGGCAGCGTGAACGGATAGTTCCTATCAATTGTTCTTCTTCTTCGGCCAACAAAAGAATAATAGTTTGTCTTGGAGGCTCTTCAATTAATTTTAGTAATTTGTTGGAAGCGGCCGTGTTCATCTTTTCTGCCATCCAAACGAGCAAGACCTTATAGCCGCCTTCATATGATTTCAGCGAAAGCTTCTTAACAATGTCCTGGGCTTCATCCACACCAATTTGTCCTTGCTTTTTCTCAATTCCTATAAATCGGTACCAATCAAAAAGGTTGCCATAGGGCTGTTCTGATAAAAATTGCCGCCACTCTTGGAGATAGTTATCACTCACCGCATGGCTTTTTACCTTGTCCGAATTTGATACTGGAAATGCAAAATGAATATCAGGGTGGGTGAACGTGGCACATTTATGAAGACAATTGTTGTACCCATCTGAATCCTTTACATGAATTTTTGAAATGAGATATTGGGCATAGGCCAAGGCTATTGGAAGAATGCCACAGCCTTCTGGCCCAACAAATAGCTGAGCATGCGGAATGCGTTCGCTATCCGCAGAGGTAATTAAATGGTTTTTAAGGTGCTTTTGCCCAAGGGCATTTTCAAATAACATCCATCAAATATAGGGTATTTGAGCGCTTTTCTTTGTCTGTGGGCACCGATCAATTGAAGTACAAATTAGTTTTGGCGGCCTGCTGAAATGGTTATTTTTGAAGTTCAAACCAAGAAAACGATGAAAATAATTGACGACTATAATTTTGAAGATAAAAAAGCATTGATCCGAGTGGATTTCAACGTTCCACTTGATGGTGATTTCAATGTCACGGATACTAGTAGGATTGAGGCGGCAAAACCCACTATTTTAAAGGTGCTGGAAGATGGGGGGAGTGCGGTCTTAATGAGTCACTTGGGAAGACCGAAAGGTCTGCGAAACGCGGAGATGTCCTTAGGGCATATTTGTGAAAAGGTATCTGAAATTATTGGCGTTCAAGTAAAGTTTGTTGACGATTGCGTGGGCGAAAAAGTAGACCAAGCGTATGCTGAACTTCAGAGCGGTGAAATCTTATTGCTGGAAAATCTGCGTTTTTACGGTGAAGAAACCAGTGGAGACATCGATTTTGCTGAGAAGCTCTCAAAATATGGTGATATTTATATAAATGATGCCTTTGGAACCGCACATCGCGCTCACGCCTCCACTACCATAGTGGCACAGTTCTTTCCCGACAACAAATGTTTTGGTTATTTGTTGGCCAAAGAAATTAAAGCGATTGATACCGTTATGCAGACGGGTGAGAAACCAGTTACCGCTATTCTTGGGGGCGCTAAAGTCTCTTCAAAAATTACCATTATTGAAAATATTTTGGACAAGGTGGATCATCTTATCATTGGTGGCGGAATGACGTATACATTTGTTAAAGCTCAAGGCGGGAAAGTTGGGGATTCCATTTGTGAAGATGACAAAATGGAATTGGCGTTGGACATTTTAAGACAGGCCGAAGTAAAAAATGTTAGGATACACCTACCCGTTGATGTGCTTGCCGCCGATGACTTTAACAACGACGCCAAAACTCAAACCGTGCGGGTAAATAACATTCCTGATGGATGGCAAGGTCTAGACGCCGGTCCAGAAACCTTGAAGAAGTTTGAAGAGGTAATCCTCCACTCACGGACCATTTTATGGAACGGTCCAGTAGGTGTTTTTGAAATGGATAACTTTTCCCGGGGTACCATTTCGGTTGGAAACTATGTTGATAAAGCTACTCAAAACGGCGCTTTTTCCTTAGTGGGTGGCGGGGACTCCGTAGCAGCAGTAAAGCAATTTGGTTTTCAAAATAAGGTGAGCTATGTATCTACGGGAGGTGGAGCCATGCTAGAAAGCCTAGAAGGCAAAACACTTCCTGGAATTGCTGCAATATTGGACTGACACTTACGTTATCGATTAACGGAATTCATCCAGTTTTTTCAGTTTTTGACCCTTATCTTTTTGAATTTGGGAAAAAAACTGCATTTTCGTTAGTCCCGAACCAAACTATGTACTAAAGATGAGTTATAGATTCTTTATGCTGACCCTATTGTGCATGTCACTAAGCCTGACCTCACTTTTTAGCCAAGATGACGTCATTGACAGTTTAAGTGTGGCGTCAGATTCCTTAACAAGGGAACGCCCATTACTACTACAGCAGGCAGACAATACCATTCAGGATGCTTCCCTAAAAATTCCTGCAATTACTACAGATACCCAAAAGAGGACTTTAAAAGACATGGAGCAAGCGTATGCTTATGACAGTCTGTGGATGAAGGAATTAGCTCGGTATGAGGACTACTTCAAAGAAATGTACCAAGAAGTGACGACCCCCCAGGACAGCTTGACGTATCTTGAATTGCCAACAGATACTTTAAGGGCGCGATTAGCACTGCTAAATGAGAAAACTCCCTTTAATATTGCCTATAACCCTTCATTGGAAAAAGTGATCAAGTCTTTTTTGACACGAAAAAGAGGGTTGATGCAGCGGATGATGACTGCAAGTCAATTTTATTTTCCCTTGTTTGAACAAGAACTGGATAATCAGGACATTCCTTTGGAAGTAAAGTATCTAGCTATCGTTGAGTCCGCACTAAACCCAAGGGCAAGATCTAGGGTTGGCGCTACCGGACTTTGGCAGTTCATGTTTTCAACAGGAAAGCTCTATGGATTGGATGTGAGTAGTTATGTGGATGAACGTCGCGACCCTATTGAAGCTACTAAAGCAGCAGGACAATATTTGGCCAAGTTATACGACATTTTTAATGACTGGGATTTGGCCCTGGCTGCGTACAATTCTGGTCCGGGGAATGTGAACAAGGCAATCCGCCGTTCTGGAGGCTATAAGAACTATTGGAATATTAGAAGAAATCTTCCACGGGAAACGGCGGGATATGTCCCTGCATTTTTAGCCACGATGTATCTTTTTGAATATGCGGATGCGCATGGATTAAAAGGTGAAAAAATAGAGCGAACTTATTTTGAGACAGACACCGTGCATGTAAAGGAACTGATAACCTTTGATCAAATTTCTTCTTTGGTTGATATCTCAAAAGAGGAATTACAAGTGTTGAATCCTCAGTATAAACTCAATATCATACCAAAAGTCACGGGAAAAACCTATACCCTTCGCCTCCCTTTAAAGCATCTGGGAAGGTTTGTGTCCAACGAGGAAGCGATATATGCATTTGCAAAAGCGGAGTTGGAAAAAGAGGAAAAGCCTCTTCCAAAACTAGTCAATAGCAGCGATAGAATAAGGTATAAGGTTAAGAGTGGTGATTATTTGGGCAGGATTGCGGAACGTTATGGCGTTGGGGTAAGTCAAATAAAACGTTGGAATGGCTTGCGTAGTAATAACCTTAGGATAGGTCAACGGCTTACTATTTACCCTAGAAAATCGGTAGTCGCGTCACGCCCTAAAGCCGTGACATCAAATACCGCCAAGCCATCAAAACCCGTTCAGCTTCCAAATGACCCTTCAAAAGTGCACGAGGTACGAACAGGGGATTCATTGTGGACCATTTCCAGAAAATACCCTGGCATTAGTATTGAAAATCTGAGGGAATGGAATGGCCTGAGAGGAAATAATCTTAAGCCAGGAACAAAATTAAGGCTCTGCAACTGTTCATCTTGACGTTAGCACCAACGATTTTTTTGAACATCACCTCTTTTGTTTAGGTCATGTGCCCATGCTTCCTACTCACTCAATCAAAAGTTAAGTTTGCTCATTTACTTCGTTTAAGGTTGCGTTAAATTCATACCTTTAAGCTGTTATGAATGGACGAAGAACACTATGGGCCTTAGCTTTATTGCTGTTGGCGTTTTCCTGTAAGCAATCAACTACCAAAGAACGATTTTTACCACCCTCCACGGGGGCTGTTAATTCATTGATGGTGGTAATGGACAACGAACTCTGGCGCGGCTCCATTGGCGATAAGGTGCGCGAACTCTTTGCGAGTCCGTCATTAAGTTTGATGCCTGAACAACCCATTTTGTCATTGACCCAAATCCCACCCCAAGTGTTTCGGGGAGCTACAGCCCATTCAAGATCGGTATTGTTTGTGGAACAAGATTCCATAACTGTGGCCCATGTCAAGACCAATGTCTATGCACAACCACAAAAAGTAGCAGTTGTTAAGGGTACCAATTACAATGAATTGGTGGGTGGATTGGAGAAGATTGCGAACAAGGCAGTCAGTTCATTCAAGCAGGTAGAGATTACCGAAGCCCAAAAACGTTTCACACGATCTTTGAATAAAGAAACAGCCTTGCGGGAGACTTTTGGAATCACCATGACCATTCCATCTGCATATCGGGTGGGCAAGCAAGAAGAGAATTTTGTGTGGCTGGACCGTCAAATACCTAAGGGCAACATGAATATCGTCGTTTATAGTATGCCGGAGAATAGCTTTTCAAATGATTCAACTTTCGTTCGGGACATTGTTGCCATGCGTGACTCCATTGGCAAGAAATATATTCCTGGACCAGATGAAGGCACCTATATGATTACCGAAAAAGCTTTTGCCCCGTATTTATTTCCTACTGAAATAAGAGGCCTTAAGGGGGCGGAAGCAAGGGGCATTTGGGAAATTAACGGTTACCCAATGGCCGGACCTTTCCTTACCTATATTTTGAATGATGAGGCCCATAATCGAAAGCTGGTCATTGAAGGGTTTACTTTTGCTCCTAACACCCAAAAGCGGGATTATATGTTTGAGCTGGAAGCTATATTAAGAACGATTGGTATAAAAAAAGAAGATGGATAGAACAAAAAAGGCCGGATGATCATCCGGCCTTTTTTGTTTTCGGTTTTAAGCTATTTTTCACTGAACAAAAATGAACTCTGATCGCCTATTTAATTGATGTGATTTTTTTGAACAGGATGCACCATCAGAGCAGCCATTCAGCAATTGCTCCTCTCCATACCCCATGGCACTAACAATTTGGTCTTGTGACACACCTTTTGACAGCAAATAGTCCTTGGAAGCTTTTGCCCTTTTATTGGAAAGGTATTTGTTGTATACCGCACTACCCCTAGAATCCGTATGGGATTCAATTTTTAGTTTTATACCTTCATTTTTTATTAGATAATCTGCTAATCTATCTAGCTCCTTCTTGGCATCGTCACGTATACTGAAACTATCGAAATTAAAGTAAACGGCTTCGGTTTTAAACATGGTCTCGCTTTTCTCATTTTCAACAATGTCAACAGCGCCAACAGGTATTAACTTGTGGGTCCATTTGATCTGGACATTGTCTTTGGTGCTCAGGGACTCCATAAGCTCCTCATAATCGTCTTTCTTTATATTTAAGGTGTAGTTGTAGTTTGAAATAAGATTTTCCAATTTAAAAGTACCGTCATCTTCTGATTGAACTTCTGCTATTTTTAGGTTATTGGAATCAAATAGTACAATATTGGCATTGGGCACAGGCGCCTCTGTTATGGCATCAATGACCACCCCATCAACGCTGTTGTTGTTTTCAGGTTTGTTTTCAGGTTTTTCCCATTTAAAATAGTAGATATCGTCATCTCCCTTACCTCCTTTTCTATTGGAAGCCAGGTACCCTTCATTTTCACCTTGTTTTAGGGCAAAGGAAAAATCGTCCCTGATACTATTATAGGGTTTTCCCAAGTTTACTGGATTTTCCAAAGTCCCATTTACCAAAGTGCTCTGATAAATGTCCAACCCACCTAGACCTGATTTTCTATCCGATGAGAAATAGATTTTGTCTTCAGCAACAAAAGGAAACATTTCCTTTCTGTTCGAATTAACTTCCGGACCGAGATTTCGAGGTTCCGAAAACACACCGTTTTCATCAATATCCACGACATATAGATCCGTGTAGCCATAACCTCCAGGCATATCGGAAACAAAATACATTTGCTTTCCGTCCGCAGTGAGTGCTGGGTGACCGGTGGAATAATTTTCGTTATTAAAAGAAACCTCCTTAGGGGTGTCCCATGCTCCATCAATCCATTTGGAAGTAAAAATTTTAAGATGGCTCACCTTCTTTTTCTTCTTCTTTTTGCGTTGATCGTTGTTTCTAGTGAAATACATGGTTTCTCCGTCAGGGGAGAACGTTGCAGATGCTTCGTGTTGTTTTGTGTTGATCTCCTTAGGCAATTTTTTTATTTGATTGAGCTCATAACCATCACTTTGAACACTGGCCTCATAAAGATCAAGAAAGGGTTGATTGTTCCACTTGTACTTTCTTGTTTTGAACACTCCAGTATCTGCAGCAGAGGCAAAAACTATTTTACCATCAGACCTAAAGCCTGAACCAAACTCTGAATATTTGGTGTTTATCTTTAGATTTTTCAATAGTATTTGCTCTTTATGTTTTAGAAAACTTGGTGTTGTGGTTGTTTTTTCAAAGTCCTTTTCCGCAATTAGATCAAGGATTCTATCTGCATTTTCCTTTCTTCCTATCCCCTTTAAAACATCGGAGTATTTAAATAGATCATCTTCGGATAATACATCCCGGTAATTTTCAAATAGCATCTTATACCATTTTGATGCCTTTTCCATATCGCCAATAAAGTAGTAGGAATCTGCGGCCTTCTGAAGGGACTGCATTGCAGGAACATGCGAAGTATAGGTGAATGCCTTTTCATAATATTCCGAGGCTTCTGCATACCACATGTTATCGAAGGCCTTATCTGCGGCCTTGAGCAGCTTTTTGACCATTTTCTTTTCCACTAGATACCGTGTGGATTTGGATTCGTCAGGAGTATCGGGGGCATTGGAAGAAAGCGATATTTCCTCCTCAATTTCGGTCTCCAGATTTGAAACGGTCACTTCTTGGGCCTGTAGACTAAAGAGTCCAAGCGATAGGAAGAATAGAATAACTAGCCTCATTTTGTTAAGATTAGGGGTTAGCTCGGAACGTTCCTTGAATGAAAGTGGTACGTACCCGCCTGATCATAACGCCAAATTAAGGCCTAAGTGATAAGCAAATTAATTTTTGTTGTGAAATGAAATATAAGTGCTGTAAACTAGGAAATAGCTGGGTTTTTAGGCAACCAAAAGCCCTAAGAAAAGAAGATGTACTAGGAGCTGGCCCCGTTTTTGTCCTCTAATTTTTCATCTTCCTTGGAGGCATCCTTAAATTCTTTGATACCGCTACCAAGTCCACGCATTAATTCTGGGATTTTCTTCCCTCCAAAAAGAAGTAGTACCACAACCACGACAAGTACTATTTGCCATGGGCCTAACATACCTAGAAAAAAAGAGAGCGAAACCATAATACTAAATTCTAATAATGAAAAACCAAAAGTACAAAAAACCGGTGGGCTTTGATGTTAAAGAACGAAACAGGCCCGTAAACATTGCAAATGAAAGCATAAAACTTCTTGTATTTTCCAAAAACTTTTACATATTGGAGTTTTTGACGGAAAAAGTCACTACTAAAATTATCTTTGCCCCATGGCTGCTAAAAAAAAGAAGGGAAAGGAAATCAAAAAAAAGCTTCTTCATAAGTATCGACTGGTCATACTTAACGAAAGTACTTTTGAGGAGAAGATTTCATTTAAGCTCAATAGATTGAATGTTTTTGTAACAGGCACCCTTTTCATCATCGTTTTAATTGGTTTTACCACCCTTTTGATCGCTTTTACGCCTTTACGGGAATACATTCCCGGATATTCGTCCACACGGCTAAAAAGACAGGCCACAGAGCTGACTTACAAGACAGATTCCTTGGTTACGGTGCTAAATTATACCAACAGGTATCTGGATAATGTCAGGCTGGTGCTAAGGGGAGAGGTAGAAAACAATGAAACTAACCGAGACTCCCTATTTGAACGCTATAAACTGGATCCTTCCAAAGTAAACTTAGCTCCCATTGAGCAAGATTTGCGTTTGCGCGAAGAGGTGGCCTTGGAGGATAAATACAATCTGTTCGAAAGAAATCTGAACAATTTTGAAAACGTTTTCTTCCCACCGGTCAATGGTACGATATCGCAAGGTTTTGATTTAGAGAAGAAGCATTTTGCGATAGACGTTGTGGCCGTCCAAGGTTCACCGGTAAAGTCCATAGCCGATGGCACTGTTATTTTTTCGGAATGGACCGTCGAAACGGGATACGTTATTTTAATTGAACATAGGGACAACATTATTTCTGTTTACAAACACAATGGCTCGTTGAACAAGTCGCAAGGGGATTTGGTGCGTTCGGGTGAAGTAATAGCGGCTGTAGGCAATACAGGGGAGCTTACCACAGGGCCCCATTTGCATTTTGAGCTATGGAGGGATGGCAAACCCAAGGACCCTCTGGATTTTATAGACTTCAACTAAAATTATGTCCTTAAAATCATTTGCTGCCAAGATTTTTGCCCGAAGGGTGGTCAACAAAAACAAAAGATGGATGGAAGACCCAGCCAGTGCCCAGGAAGCGGTTTTCAGGAAATTGATTGTAACCGCAAAGGGCACCAAATTTGGTAGGGACCATAGTTTTTCTGAAATCAAATCCCATTCGGATTTTGTGCGCAACGTACCCATTAGGGATTATGAACAACTAAAATCCTATGTAGAACTAATGAAAAAAGGGGACAAAGACATTCTCTGGCCCGGTAGACCCCTATATTTCGCAAAGACTTCCGGTACTACTTCAGGGGCTAAATACATTCCGATTACCAGGGAATCCATAAAGCATCAGGTAAATGCCTCAAGGGATGCTATTTTGACCTACATCCATGAAACAGGGAATTCAAAATTTGTGGATGGGCGTATGATTTTTTTACAGGGAAGTCCAGAAATGGATGAGATAGGGGGCATAAAAACAGGCCGTCTATCAGGAATATCCGCCCATTATGTGCCCAACTACCTTCAAAAGAACCGTTTGCCAAGTTGGCGAACCAACTGTATTGACGATTGGGAAACAAAGGTGAATGCAATCATTGAAGAAACCCAGTATGAGAATATGACCGTCATTGCCGGAATACCTTCTTGGGTTCAGATGTATTTTGAAAAATTGAGCGAAAAGCACGAAAAACCGGTTGGAGCACTTTTTCAAAATTTCGAACTATTCATCTATGGAGGAGTGAATTACGAACCTTATCGTGCAAAGTTTGAAAGTTTAATTGGCCGATCCGTTGACAGCATTGAGCTATTCCCGGCCAGCGAAGGCTTTTTTGCCTACCAAAATTCCCAAAAGGAAAAAGGCATGCTGCTTTTATTGAATTCAGGCATCTTTTATGAGTTTATTAAAGCTGAAGAATTCTTTGAACCCAATCCTAAGAGATTGACCATAGCTGAAGTCGAATTGGAAGTGAATTATGTAATGATTGTCAGCACCGATGCTGGTCTTTGGGGCTATAACTTAGGAGATACCGTACAGTTTATTTCTTTAAATCCCTATAAGGTTATCGTTTCCGGAAGGATAAAGCACTTCATTTCCGCCTTTGGGGAGCATGTTATCGCAAAAGAGGTGGAACGGGCCATGCAAGAAGCCATTGGAACCACAGATGCACAGATAAATGAATTTACTGTAGCACCAGAGACTACACCCAAAAATGGAGAATTACCGTATCATGAGTGGTTCATTGAGTTTGAAAAGATCCCTACCAACCTACATAAATTTATTGCGGTACTCGACCAATCACTTCAAAATCAAAACAGCTACTATTTTGATTTGATCGATGGTAAGATTTTACAAACATTGAAAATTACATGTATAAAAAAAGACGGATTTAAAAACCACATGAAGTCCATAGGAAAACTTGGTGGACAAAATAAAATTCAACGACTATCCAACGACAGAAAACTTGCAGATGCGCTTCAGGCTTTCAAGACCAACTGTAGGTGACACCCCCATTTTTGTAGTATAATTTCATGTATTTTTGTGCGGAAATAGCGCAATGACCTCCAAAACAACGGAAACTACACGGGCTCAGGAATCCACAAACGCCATAGAGCGGTTGTATGTCACCATGAGACACCTTTTAAATAGGGGATTCTATAAACCATCTGGGGTTTCGGGCAATGCCCTAAAGAACGCCCTTTTAGTACTTCGTCCAGAAATATATGGTTCGGTTGCAGAGGAGAAAGGGGAACTTAATGGATTGATTTATGTTTTGGAGCGCCTACCGGAAGGTATTGAACAGTGCAGGTTCATTAACCTTACATCGGATGAGGGGTTTTCAAAATCACATTTGAAACCCATTATCCCACCCAAACGGAGAAGAAATTGCTATCGTATTGACGAAGAGCAGATGAATATTGAGATAACTCGGGGCCGTTCGGACATTTATGACATTCTTACCCATCTCACCTTTCTCTTTATTGAATCCAACAAAATCTGTGAAAAAGTTTTTTTTGAAGAAGACCAATCCACGGTTCGCGACTGGGATAAGTTGGTTGCCTTTGTACAGAGTAAAAAGAAAACTGGGAAAGCCAGGGAGGTCGCATTAATTCATGTAGCCAATATCTTGGGAAGGACCTTTGAAGAGGTAGTGGAGATCCACGGTAAATTGAGCACTGATACAACGACCGACCGTTTTCTTTATATTATTTATTGGTTGGGTAAATTGGCTATAGAGGAGCAGACTACAGGTAACAAAAGAACAATAACTTTTAGTCCATTACTTAGGGAACGTCTAGGGCATCACATCCATGGAGAGCGTTGGGCAAATACCATTAAGGAAAAGCTACTTGAGATGGATACTATAGGTCGCCCTTTGCACATTATTAGTGCCAATATGCACAGTGTAATGAACACCTTATTTGCCCGCAATGCGTTAAAAACGGAATTTCCGAAAGCACAGCCGCTGGATATATATAAAGCGCTAAGCCTTGATAAGAACGAAGAGTTGAGGAAAAAAGTGAAACATATGGCACAGGAAAATGGGATGATTTATATTGATGACACTTCAGGAGCCAATATTGATGTGCAATTGTTTGATACCGCCACTTTTAATGATACGGCATGCTGTTATAACTTTTCCGATGCCAAGGACGAAGGAAGCAAACCCGTTATATTTGTCATGGACTACGCTTTTGGCGAGCAGGCCTATGAATCTATTGACGAGCTTTTAAAGCCATATAATGTGGATGGAAAAAAACGATTTTTAAATGTGCAATCCATTTCCATCATGGGAAAAGCTGGGATATTGGATGGAGGCAAAGGTGATTTGATGATTCCTTCAGCTCATATTTTTGAGGGTACTGCAGACAACTATCCTTTTAAAAATGAGTTATGCGAAGCTGATTTTGAAGGGAATGGCTTAAAGGTATTTGAAGGAACAATGGTTTCCGTTTTGGGGACTTCTTTACAGAATAAGGATGTTCTGCGATTTTTTCATGAATCCACCTGGAATGTTATTGGATTGGAAATGGAAGGGGTCCATTATCAGAAAGCCATCCAATCGGCATCAAAAATTCGTAAGAGTATTAACAAGGACGTAAAAGTTAGATATGCCTATTATGCTTCGGATAACCCTTTGGAGACGGGCAGCACTTTAGCATCTGGTGGACTGGGCACTACCGGAGTGAAACCAACATACTTGATTACAGATAAAATATTAGAACAAATTTTTAATGACTAATTATGGCGGAACAACCACAAAAAACTAGTTCTGAGGAGATTGATTTGGGACAATTGTTTCAACTTATTGGAAAGGGGTTCAATATAATTTTTATAGGCTTTCTAAAATTGTTCCTATATATCAAAAAAAACATTTTTATACTGATTGGTTTGGGTGTTTTAGGTATTGCCGCCGGCTATGGTTTAAAGCAAATCACTTCTGAAAAGATGAAAACAGAAGTTATAGTGCGACCCAATATTGAAAGTAAAGACTACTTATATGATGTGGTGGCAGAGATTCAAGCGAATATTAAAGCAAAGAACGAATCGTTTTTTAAGCCACTGAATATTGATATTGAGGAACTTAAAGGATTCAAAATAACAGTAGAATCTCTTGGCGATAAGAACAACAAGTTAGAGGATGAACTGAAATATTTAGAACTCCTAAAAGGCTTAGACATATCCGGAACAGTATCTGATGTTGTGCGAAACGAAATTTTAAGCCGTAACTCCCTAAATCATAAAATCACTTTTTTTTATAAGGAGGGAACAAAAGGCAATGAAAGTGCTCAAATATTGATGGACTACATAAATTCAAATCCATATTTCAATGAGTTGATCGCGGTATACCTTAAAAATGCGGAAAACAGGATTAAAGAAGACAGAGCTTTAATTGGCCAGTTGGATGTGTTGATTGAGCAATATTCAACCAATCTTGCTACTGAGGAGGATCAAAATAATGATGGCCGTATCATTTTTGAAAATGAAGAACAATTGGATATTAGAAAACTATTTGACCTTAAAAGTGAGCTGATTCGAGATATTGAATCTAAAAAGTTAGAACTAAAAACCAGGGAAAATGCAATAAAAGTGATCAACTTTGGCAAACCTCACGAAGTTAAAGTCCCATTTTTTGGAAAGATTTTAGTGCTGTTGCCATTAGTTTTTGTTGGAGGTTATTTTCTTTTTTCAACATTCAAATATCTCGATAGAAAAGCAAAAGCAATTTTATGATTTTAAGTTAATCATTCACGGAGGCAATTTCATCTTAAATAAAGGAAT
>JBCBZA010000195.1:0-6332 GCA_039815575.1 Bacteroidota bacterium
CTTAATTTTTCTGTGGACGGATAAATGGGTTGCATACTAATTTTAAGTCCCGCTTGGTGTTCCTTCAATATTTCCATTTCTGGATGAGGCATGGAAAAGGAACTTCCGTATCTAGTAACACGACCAAAAACTACGTAAGGTTCATTGATTTTAAGGTTGTCCCGTATCCATTTATGGCTTCGGAACCAGACCAACTTCATTTCCCCGGTTTCATCCACGAAGGAGGCCTCCAAGCGTTTGCCCCGTTTCTGTTCCACAGTTTTTAAGTTTACTATTTTACCAACAATTTGCACATCGGCACCGCTATTTTTTAACTGGTTGATTTTATAGTATTGGGTCTTATCCAAATACCGATTAGGGTAAAGTTGCAGCAGGTCGCCAAAGGTCTCAAGGCCCAACTCCGATTTCAGTGTTTCGGCACGATTGGGCCCCACACCTTTTAAATAAACCAAGGGCGTATGCAGCATACTGGATTGCATCAAACGAAAATAGCTAAATTGGCTTGACTTTTGAAGGTAATAAGTCCATGAGATATTTTCTTCCCATTTTTTTGATGGTACCGCTTCTTGTTTTTTCGCAAGGGCAATCCAGTGTTGATTTCATCAAAATAGATGCTGAAATTAAGCCCTACTCTAATGCTACGATATCCGGTATTGCTACGTATAACTTTAAGATAAACCAGCCTACCGACACCCTAGTATTTGATGCAATAGACATGGAGTTTTCGGATATCTATTATAAAGGGAAAAATATTGCTGAGCTTTCCAACTATGACGGAAAGCAGCTCAAGATTGGTTTGTACCTGGAACCGGGCGATTATAATTTAAAATTAGGCTTTACTGTACAACCAAAACAAACGGTCTATTTTATTAAAGGAGAAGACGAATCGCTTATTCAACAGGTTTGGACCCAAGGGCAGGGGAAATATACCAGTCATTGGTTACCCAGTTTTGATAATATGAATGAGAAATTGGAATTGGATCTCACCGTTCATGTACCACCAAAATTTATTGGTATTGCCAATGGCAAGTTAAAGAGCGATTCCACCACAGGGAATTTGAGGAGCTTTAGATATGACATGTCAAAACCGATGAGCAGCTACCTTGCAGCCTTTGCCATCGGTAATTTTGATAAGAAGACGATTACATCAAAATCGGGCATTCCCATTGAACTGTATTATGAACCCAAGGATTCGTTGAAAGTAGAGCCTACGTATCGCTATTCAAGGGAAATCTTTGATTATCTGGAAGAAGAAATTGGAGTGGCCTATCCCTGGCAGAATTATAAACAAGTGCCTGTACAGGATTTTCTATACGCCGGAATGGAGAATACCACCTGTACTATTTTCTCTAACCAGTATGTTATTGATTCTACTGCTTTTATAGACAAGAACTATGTAAATGTCAACGCCCATGAACTAGCACATCAGTGGTTTGGCAATTTGGTAACCGAAGAAAGCGGGGAACACCATTGGCTGCATGAAGGTTTTGCTACCTACTATGCGTATTTAGCCGAAAGGGAGTTGTTTGGAGACGACCATTTTTATTGGAAATTGTATCAAACGGCGAATACGCTTCATAACCTCTCTGAAAATGAGGGTGGTGAGGCATTGACCGATCCCAATGCAAATAGCTTGACCTTTTATGAAAAAGGGGCCTGGGCTTTAATGGCATTGCGAGAAAGGATGGGGGGTGACCCTTTCCGCAAGGGCATTCAAAACTATTTGCATAACTATGCGTTCAAAAACGCCACCATTTCCAATTTTTTGTATGAAATGGAGCAGGTGTCGGAAACGGATTTGAATGCGTTTCGAGAGCGGTGGTTGGAAAGCGAAGAGTTTCCATGGAATGAAGCACGGGAATTTTTGATGGCCAAAAATGAATCCATTAAGTTGTTTTTTGAGCTTCAGGATGAAACCAGCGATGCTACCGTCTTTGATGAAAAAAAATTGAAACGGATATGGGGCAAAGAAATACCCATACCCTTTAGGCGGGAGTTTGTGTTCAAATATGGCACACAAGTACCGGACTCTTTCCTTGGTAAAATTATAGCTCGTGAGTCCCTAGAAGTGAGGCAGGCCATTGCCCAGGTAATTTCGGAAATCCCTGAGAACCTACAATCTTCTTTTGAATCTATGTTGGAAGATCGGAGCTACGTTACCCAGGAAACGGTTTTATTTAAACTATGGCGGACTTTCCCTGACCGGCAGAAAGACTATCTTGACCAGTTGGATGGGGTAGTGGGCCTACCCAATAAAAATTTACGACTTTTATGGTTGACCCTAGCTTTAATAACTGAGGACTATCAAATAGCAAATAAAAAGGCGTTCTATAACGAGCTTAATAATTATACCCAGCCCTACCATAACTTTGAAGTGTGTCAATTGGCCTTTCAATATCTTTTTCAGATTGGGGGTTTCAATGATAAAAGTTTGGAAAATTTACTACGAGCTTCCAATCACCATGTTTGGCAGTTTAAAAAAACCTCAAGAAATTTATTTCGTGAATTAAATCGCTCCAATGCAGGGAAAGTTCGGTTGGCGGAATGGCGACCAACCCTATCTGAGGAACAGCGTCAATTGTTGGATGTCATAGTAAACCCATGAGAGCATTAGTTATTTCGGGTGGAGGAAGCAAGGGGGCCTTTGCAGGAGGGGTCGCCCATTATTTGATTGAAGAGGCTAAAAAAGAGTACGACATTCTAGTGGGTACTTCAACAGGGAGCCTTCTCATTTCCCATTTGGGCCTAGGAAAAATCGATAAGATCCGGAACATTTATTCTTCCGTGAATCAAGAAAGTATTTTTAATAATTGCCCCTTTGTTATCAAGAAAAAACATGGTTCCGATATTATTTCCATGAACCATTGGAATATAGTGAAGAACTTCGTTAAGGGTAAAAAGACCTTTGGGGAAAGTGAGAACCTTAGGGAATTAATTCGCCACAGCATTACCCGAGAGGAATTTGATACTTTAAAGAAGGGGCCCAAGGATATAGTGGTAACGGTATCCAACCTATCACTGAATCAAGTGGAGTACAAGTCCATCAACGATTTTGATTATGATGAATTCTGCGATTGGATTTGGATTTCTTCCAACTATACCCCATTTATGAGCCTTGTTCGTAAAAACGGATGTGAATATGCGGATGGAGGACTGGGAAGTTTGGTCCCCATAGAGGAAGCCATAAAGCGCGGGGCCAAAGAGGTTGATGTTGTGGTACTCCGAACGGAGGTAAGTTACTACAACAGAATGCCTTCAAGGAATCCCTTTGAATTGCTGACCAATATGATGGCTTTTGTTCTGGATCGTATCGAGAATCAAAACATTCGAATTGGAAAATTGGTTGCCAATCAACAGGATGCCATCGTTAATTTTTATTATACCCCAACGGTACTGACCACCAATTCCTTGATTTTTAATAAGGAGAAAATGACCTTATGGTGGAAAAAAGGATATCTCTACGCCAAGAACAAGGATACCGAGAGTATGCCCATAGAACCTGATCTTCAGGAATAGGACTTAAGGTTCAACTCAAATATTAAATTCAGGTTCAAAGTTGCTACGAATATGTTTTATAATTTGAACTTGTGTGGGACCAATTACCAAAGCTCTGACACTTCTTTTTTGATAAAAGCGAGCGCAGTGGTGGAAGGGGATTGTTTTTCCATGCCTTGATTAAGAATATCCTCCCTTAGTTTATCCGCAGTATCGGCTTCGCTCATTCCAGCGGAACGTATAATTTGAATGGTGGCATTTTTGGCTGCTTTGATAATGTTCCAACACTCATCACTCATATAGATTTGCTGCGAAAGATTATGTTCAAACTCGTTCTCAATTTGCTTTATTAAAAGATTTTCGTAGCTGGATTTGTCCTGTCCTTTTGGCGCTACTCGAACCACCAAGCTATTGATGGCAATGCGTTCCAAAAAGAGCACCATACGCTCATAGGCTTGTAAACGCACGGGAAGGGTATCCTTTTGAGAGTCTTTATGTAGCAAGAACCTACGGCGCCCCTCTTCGTTTCTCGTATGCAAACGAAAAAAGTAAAATGCAATGGCTCCAGTTACAACGGCTGGTAATAAATAGGCAAATAGCTGAAGGATATCGTCTCCGCTCATAAGGTTTCTTTGGTTTTGATGAAGTAAGAACGCAATTTGTTCGGCTAAAGTATGATCAACATTATTTGAATTCCGTCTTTAGCTTTTCATAAAAACCTTTTGTATCTGACGAAAGTCGTATAAGTACCCCTTCCTTAAAATTTCCATCCCTTGCCAAGACCTGGATCGATTCCGGTTTTATGCCCTCAACTTCAATTAAAGCACTTGCCACAGCAACTGCCTGCTGGTAGGTTAATCCAAATTCACCTGTGATATTCAATCCTTCAACGGTTACGGTACGACTGGGATGAGCCATAACTATCTCACCTATTTTGGAAAGAAAGACTTTGGCTTCTTCATTCAATTGGGTACTACTGTCACCGCTGAACAGAAAATTCAGTCTATTGGAAAAAAGGACGTCTCCATTGCTAACACCTACTTTCGCTTCTTGGCCCAAAGTCTGTTTGGCCTGTGTCAAAATTACAATGGCAGTGGAATCATTTTGACTGAAATCATCGGTGATAAAAGCCATTTGTTCTTGCTTTTCCTTTAGACTGCCCAATGCTTTATTTACCGTTTCCGTATTCTGCTTGGAAATCTGGGAAAAACTGCTCAAATTTTTAAGTAAGGTAGCATTGGCATCCCGTAGTTCCGCATTTTCCTTTTCAAATAATTTCGCATTGGCATCGCTGGCGCTGATTTGTCCATTGGCCCTGGAGATGGAATCGTTCAGGACCATAACACTGTCCTTTAGCTTCGCTACTTGGTCGATAAGGTCTTTTTTTTTCTGTCCATGGGTCAACATGAAAACAAAAAAGAGTAAAAAGGTAAACGTAATTTTGGGCATAAGCTGTCTTTTTTAGTATTACAAAACAAGAAGCCCTTTAATCCCAGCACTTTCCTGAAAGGCCTCCATATTTTTGCTTACTGTAATCGATTTAATTCGCTACGAAGATAATCATCATCTAGCTTACCCAAATACAGTTCGTGACAAACTACAAGGGATTTTAATGATCTCAAGCATGGGGTACTTCCAGTATTCCTTGTTAAACTGCTTAAAATTTTTGGCGCTATTGGGAAATCCAGATTTATTTACCGGCGTTCAAATAATCCAAAGCTATTTCCGTCATTGCTTTTACACCCAATTGCATCCCTGCGTCGTCAATCAAAAAGTCCGGGGTATGGTGAGGATAGGATTCCGTGTTACCCGGCGTCATACCCCCTAAGAAAAAGAAAAATCCGGGAACATCCCTTTGGTAATACGAAAAATCTTCTGCTCCGGTAATTGCCTTTTGCGCAATGACATTTTCGGCTCCAGCCACACGTTTTAGAGTTGGCAGCATCTGTCTGGCCAAATCAGGTTGATTAAAGGTAATGTCCGTAGCATCCATAATTTCACAGCTGGCCTCGCCGCCATAGGCTTTGGCAATGGTGGAGACCATTTCTTTCATCCGTTTATTGATATGATCTTTCATATCATAATCTAAAGTCCTAATGGTACCCAGCATTTCGGCAGATTCCGGAATAATATTAGAGCGCACCCCGCTTTTAATTTTCCCAACTGTAATAACGGCGGCCTCATTGGTCAAGTTGGCTTCTCGACTTATTATGGTCTGGAGGCCATCAATAATCTTTGCACTGATGAGTATAGGGTCTACACCTCCCCAAGGTTGGGAACCATGACTTTGTTTTCCTTTTACGTTAATAACAAAACTTTGGGCAGCTGCCATTGTCCCCCCAATCTTAAAGCGAATCCTTCCGACAGGGGTCTGTGAGTTGATGTGTAAACCAAAGATGGCATCCACATCAGGATTCGTAAGAACCCCTTGCTTAACCATCAACAGGGCTCCTCCTTCTTCTCCAGGAGGGGGTCCTTCTTCGGCGGGTTGAAAGATGAATTTGACCGTCCCCTTTATTTTATCCGTATTCTTGGATAAGACCTCTGCAACACCCATGAGAATGGCCGTATGGGTATCGTGTCCGCAAGCGTGCATGACCCCCACCTTTTCCCCAAGAAATTCAGAGGTAACGTTGGATTTAAATGGTAAATCATTACGTTCCGTCACAGGAAGGGCATCAATATCAGCGCGCAAGGCTACCACTTTACCTGGCATGGCCTCGTAGGAGCCCATACGGTTACGGTAAACTATTTAAGGTATAGGAAGGTGTAAAAAAGGAAAGAGGGATGGGGAAAGCTGCCGACGGCTTAAATACGGTTTTTAGTAAAAGAGTAAG
>JBCBZA010000180.1:0-7379 GCA_039815575.1 Bacteroidota bacterium
AGTAGGAGAAGTAATCCCAAAGCCTTATTTTCCGTTACGAGTGCGTAAGTCCTAATGTGCTTTCCAGAATCCTTGTAAAGAGACGTTAAATTTAAGTCTCTACATTCTTTTTCCGCAGATGTCTATTGGAGCAATTCTGATAAGAAACTCCAAGAGAACGCAAACCCAGAGTTTTTAAACCTGGGTTAGTTCGATGTTAAGCGACTTTAGTCGCAGTGGTCTTTTACCATGTTTTCAATAAAATCTCTGACTTGTCTTTGCCATTCAGAGATTTGTTTAAGCTGCTCTTTGACTTGTGGAGTTAGTCTAACAGCAACCTGTGCAGATAAAGGTTGTTTTCTATCGGTTTTAAACCCTTCACTGTTGCCTTTAACAAAATGACCTTTAGAATTTCTCATAAATAGTTGGCGGTTTGGTAACTAACGGTTACACTATTTATAACAGCTATTAAAGAGGTCGGTCAATGGCTAAGAGTAAAACAGCATCGTTCGTAACAGAGTTGCCTATTATAGTAGATAGTAAGCAAGAGAGAGAACTGTTAGCCCGTTTCCAAGCGGCTAGACAGCTATATAACGCTTGCTTGAACGAAGCTTTGGTGCGAATGAATTTAGTTAAAAACTCTGAACCATACCGTCAAGCTAAGAAGTTGAGAGGTGGTAATAAAAAAGAGAGACAAGACTTATTTAACCAAGTCAGAGAACAGCATAGATTTAGCGATTATGCGTTAAAAACTTTTGCAACTCAAACCGCTAATCGTAGCAAGTGGATAACCAGCAAGCTAGGCGCTCACGAGAAGCAAACAATTGGTACAAGGGCTTTTAAGACTGTAGATAAAATCTTATTTGGTCAAGCCAAGAAAGTTAGATTTAAGGCCAAGATTTTGGTATCCCAAGTGCTTCGCGGACTGTATCGTGGCCATCTTTAGTATTGCCTCATTGGAAATTCCCAACCGTGAAAAGTTTTCAATTTCGTCATGATAGGCAAATCCATTGATCACTAGAGGGAAGCCCCCATCACTTCCAATAAATAATTGTATTCCGTTTTGATATAATTCCTTTACAAGTTTTTCAACTTCGTGATAGGGATAAGAACCCGGACCATTAACAATGGGCAGCCAGTTGGCCTTCATCTTGTTTGGGATATATTCCTTTCTAATGGTGTTATAAATGCTATCTTTTTTATCACTTTTGGACCATAGTCTATGGATGGTCAGTGTGGGGGTCAATACTTTCCCAGAAGCTTTAAGCCCTTCGATGAACTCTTCTTTGTCAAATCTCAATTTCCCACGTCTAGTAATTCCCGTAAGATTATCAAAGGACTCCTGCGAGCCGTTAATGGCTCTGTCTAAATCCACATTTTGCGGGAAATGCCCAGAAATAGGAAATTCCAATCGCTTGGCTTCATCCAAGATGGGCTGATAGGTGTCTGGATCACAGCTACCGTAAATGAACATTCCATCATAACCCAAACGCTTGGCTTCTTGGACTTGGGTAATTGCTTCCTCGGGGGTCCTGGAGGGTTGTTGTGTTGAATAAGCTGAAGGCATACCTGTTGCTCTAAGTCCCACAGCAAAAATTCTTGGTCCAATAATTTCCCCATTATCAATCCGATCCCGTAACCCTAAGGCAGTAAGATGACTTGGGGCGTCTTTTACGGTGGTTTGTCCGTTTGCGAGGTATAACCATAAATTATCCTCGTTTACATGAGTGTACATATTGATTAACCCTGGAATCAGGTATTTTCCTTTTCCATCAATTTCATCATAACTTGAATTCAAGGGTTTTTCATCAGTTATGGAATGAATGATGCCATTAAGGGTCAGAACATTCTGATTTGTGACTATCTCACCACTTTCAACATCAATAAGATTTACGTTTGAAATAAGGTGTTGGTTTTGTGAGTAAGACCGGTTTGTCCAAAAAAAGAATATGGTGAGTAAGACAAAAAAAATGCTGCAAAACGTTTTCAATTGCATATTGCTTTTATGTAAAGATGAGTTTTGTTATCGTTTGATATAGAGAATGGGATCATAGATAATTCAAGTAAAAATTGTCTAGGTTCATTCATACTTTTCATTGTGAAGGAAAGTACGGAAACCTAGAACCCTGATTCTTTTTTATATAAATGTTACTGACGCCTTTAGAAAATTCAGAATCTCGCCAACTTGCAAAAAATAAAAACTTGTTATCATAGGTGAATTTTGCGCTATCTTCATAGGATTTACTATTTACAGAGTCATTTAACAGTGTTGGCGTTTGCCAACTTCCTTCAGAAAAATGGGAAACATAAATGTCGTCACCTCCCAAGCCATTTTTCCTTATCGAACTGAATAGTAATGTTGAATTATCTTCACTTATATGACTAGGCCACTCGCCACTATCATCCCTATTAATTGGATATTTCATTTTTTTGATGTTCACAAATGAGCCATCAACATAGTCAGCAGTATATACGTCCCAGGTTCCATCCCTATCCGATGAGAAAAAGGTTTTCCCATTAGAGTTTATGGTAAGACAACAGTCTTGCCTGTCTGAGTTTATCATAGAGGATACGGGTACTGCAGTTTGACTTAAAAATTCAAGATCCTTTTTGACTTCGATTTCCCAAACATTCCATAGGTCGATGCTGTCTCTACCCTTTACAGCAATCTTATTGGTATAAAAAGCCTTTTTTCCATCTGGACTAAATGTTAGGCCTGCATGGTAATTACCATTGCCCAGAGCTATTTTCTGAGGACTTGTCCATGTATTATCGCTGTATCTTGAAAGGTATAGGGCAGATTCGGAGAAATCTTTAGCACTTCTTGTAAATATTGCTATATCACCATTTGGTGATATATAGGAGAGTCCTTCATGGTGGTCATTTGTTGATATGATACCTTCTTCAAAAATGGCAATATCCAAACCTATATAACTGTCCAAAGAATTCTTGCCTTTTATGTGTTCACAAGATTGAAGCATCAGAAAAACGATTGACAACCTAAATATGTAAAGGCCGTTCGTGGCAAATCCTACTCCTTCTTGTCCCATTCTTTGTATTAAGATTAATTCTTGAAAACAGCATTCCTGAACAAAAGCCTCTTTTCAAAAACTTACAAATCTATTCCTCCCAAAATTCAGGCATTACGTTACTCCCAAACTTTCTGCAATCCACACAACCCAATGACTTAGTTATGAATGGCGCCCTATCTCTTTCTCCTGTTTCCAAATCTATAATATCCCCATAAGTGCTATTTTGGTCAAAATAACCAAATTGCCCAGATAATATTCCTTCAATCAAGGGTGAATTACTAACACCATCAAGCACTACCATTCCGTTGATTACCGTCCAATGAAAACCTGGAGGATAAAGTTCAGGCCGGAAAAATAGGTCGCAACTTATTATGTATGGAGGGAGCGCTTCATCGGGAAACAAATCCACATAGTTAACGAACATTCGCTTTTCAGAATACGAACTCAGTTCAAAATACCCTAAAACCGAAGCATCAGAATTCAGGGCCTTAATGTTACTCTCTATCAAACCTGTCTGAACGTTGCTGAGAACATTATCAAAACTGGAGAAATTCAATAATGTGCTATAGAAAGAGTTCGCATCCGCGCTGTGGTGGTATTGTTTGACCAAAATACTGTACCGATGCGAAATCATATAATTATCTTGACTCAAAAACCGAATCTCGAAGTCCTCTAGTCCAGGGGAATCCAATGCTTCTGTAGAAGCAAGTAACGGGAAATCACGTGTGTTGGTCGCATAGCATACTCTTGCCCGTTCCTCTCTTGGCTTTACCGTAACTTCCCATCCGTCTTCATCGTTCATTAAATAATCATAGTCAACTTCATCCCACTCCAATCCTACATAATCCGGGGCCACAATCTTGTAGGTCTCCTCAAACCCATATCTAAAGAATTCGGGACTTGAGGTTTCGAGCTTGTTGTCAAAAACAATGGCCACCCCTTCAACACCTTTCGCATTCGTTCTTTTGACAGCCTGCATCTTACCAATTTCGATAGGTTCGGGCAACTTTTCGAAACTCGAGGCATATTGCACCCCGGCTTGCGTGATTATTTGTAATTGATACGATTCGCCAGGGGATAGGTTAAGACTTGAGATGCTACTGTAAATTCCAGAAACTTCCTCACTGAACGGATATATGGAACCACTTTCAGCGACCAGTGAAACCTGAGCGTTTCTCTCCGGGATTGGAACGGAATCAAACTCAAATGTCCGGGATAAAATAATGGATTGAACCTCCGCCCTATCAGTTATCCTAGCATCGACTACGAGGATGCTTAGAAAATTAGTTGTTGAGTTGAGGGTATCAAAATCCTCAACGCATGAAATCAATATGGTAATCAAAATACCAACATACCCAATAGCTTTGTTTTTTTTTCCCTTCATCATTCATGCAATTTGAGTTCAATCAAATCTCACATACAGGAAGGTAGTAATAGAAATTAGCCTGTTAACAAAAAATGCAACAAAACCCTCAATTTCTGAAACAAAGGGATTGTCCATGAAGCCACCTACATCAATTTTTCGTAGCTCAAAAATACTATCCGCCGTTCACATGGTATATCATGGAGTTGGCATAATAAAACTCCTGATGGCCTAAACTTTTTATAAATTCCAGAAATGTGAAGGAAGTAAAAACAATATTCTAAAGCCATTAGTTCTAGATGCATTTGCTCTAATTGTACCAGGATATAAAGAGAAAAACAGTACCCGATAGAATCAAATAAATTCATCAAATCATAATGAAAAGAAGAACATTTTTAAAATCGAGTGCCCTAGGGACGGGAGGGCTAATGATTACTATTGGTATTGGTTGCAAAGAAAATGCAGAGATTGTTGAAAATGCTGAAGTGTTCGATTTTAATGCATATCTCAATATAGATTCTAACGGTAAAATTCAAATAGTCAACCCTGTACCAGAAATTGGTCAAGGAGTGGTTAGAGCATTGCCAATGCTTGTTGCGGAGGAGCTCGAAGTATTATGGAGCGATATTAAAGTGATTCAAGCCAACGCGTCAGAAAACTATGGAGGACGAAACCAAAGAGCGGCGGGAAGTAACAGTATACGCCAATTCTGGCGGCCAATGCGCGAAGCTGGTGCCTATGCTAAGGCACTCTTAATTCAGACTGCTGCAAATGAGTGGCAAATAAATTCAAATCAATGTTATGCTAAGAATGGTGCTGTTCTCAATACTATTGATAACAAAAAACTACCCTATGGAAAGTTGGCTAAGAAGGCTTCGCAGATTAAACAACCTGTTGAGCTTAAATTAAAGAATAAAAAGGATTTTAAAATCATTGGAAAATCCGTCAGTCCAAAGCAAATTCAAAATCTGCTCACCGGAGTAGAAAAGTTTGGTAGCGACACTAGACTTCCTGGAATGCTATACGCTTCCATTGAAAAATGTAAAACGTATGGAGCGATAGTGAATTCTTTCAATAAACAGGAAATTCTATCATCGGAAGGAATCGAGGATGCTTTTGTGCTCCCATATCACGGAAGGAATAAGGAAAGACCCTCTTGTAGGGAAGGAGTTGTGGTTGTTGGAAATTCATTTTGGAATGTCACTGAGGCCAGAAAAAAGTTGAAAATTGATTGGGATTTAGGTCCAAATAAAGACCTAAGTTCCGATGAGCTACACGAGGAAGCAAAAATAAAGGTTGAAAAAAAAGGTGATGCACTGGTTAAAGAAGACGGAAACGTTTATCAATCCTTTAATCAGAAAAACACTCATATAGCAGAAGCCACTTATCATGTTCCTTTTATTGTTCATGTGCCTATGGAAACCGTAAACTGTACCGTGAATATTACTGGTGACAATTACGAAATTTGGTCTACCACGCAAATGCCATTTGCAGAACTCAGTTATTTATCTCGATTCTTAGAAATTCCACCCGAAAAGATTAAAATCAACATTCCAAGAATCGGGGGCGGCTTTGGAAGAAGACTTAGTTTGGACTTTACGGTGGAAGCAATTAAAATAGCACAAAAAATAATGAAACCTATTCATTTCTTTTGGACTAGGGAAGATGATATTCAAATGGATGAAAACAGGCCATTTAGTTATCATAAAATGATGGCTGGTATTGATGAAGATGGCAAATTAACTGCTTGGCTTCATCGCCAATGCGGAACATCTAGGTACGCTTTTAGGGAAAACAATGAGCCGCATCGATCCGAATTTTTCCCTAATCATTTTCCGGCCAATTTAGTACCTAACTTTAGACAGGAATACACCCTTTTAAAAACCAACATTGCGAGGACGTTAATCAGGGCACCAGGAAATAATGCACTCGCTTTTCCTGTGGAGTCATTTATAGATGAAGTAGCCTATAACGTTGGAAGAGACCCGTTGGAATTCCGTTTGGATTTATTAAAAACGAATGAAAAGGAATTTCCTTTTGATGAAGAAGATGGGAGTGTGATCAGTGCGGAAAGAATGGAAAAAGTAATTAGGTTGGCCGCTTCAAAAGCCGGTTGGGGGAAAAAGTTGGAAAAAGGAAGGGGAATGGGAATTGCGAGCTACTTCACCTTTGACACCTACGTTGCCCATGTGGCAGAGGTAAGTGTCAATCCAGAAAATGGAAATCTAAGGATACATCGTTTTACAAGTGCCGTTGATTGTGGACTAGTGGTCAATGAAGATGGTGTACGTGCCCAAACCGAGGGAGCTATCATTGATGGTTTAAGCGTAACTCTACACCAGGAAATAACGGTTTCAGATGGAGGAAACAATCAGGATAATTTTGACAATTATCGGGTCTTAAGAATGCGCGAATCCCCATCGGAGATTAAAGTGCATATAGCCCAAAACGAGTACCCCCCGACGGGCGTTGGAGAGCCTCCTTATCCTCCTGTAGCACCAGCACTCTGCAACGCAATATATAGTGCTAGCGGAATTAGAATTAGAACGTTGCCAATTAAAAATCAATTGAAATCCTTGATCAATGCCTGAGTTTAAATTAGACATCAATAATGAAACGAAAGTACTTAATGTAAATAGCAATAAGCCGCTCTTGTGGGTATTAAGGGAAGACCTGAATCTACTTGGCGCCAAATATGGTTGTGGCAAAGGTTTATGCGGAGCTTGCACCGTGCATATTGATGGTATTCCCATGAGATCATGTCAGATAACCGTTAATAGTTTAATGGGTAAAAAAATTACTACGGTCGAAAAAGTCTTAAAAGATTCAGAGTCTCCACTGTTAAAGGCATGGGAAAAGCACAATGTTCCCCAATGCGGTTACTGCCAAGCTGGACAAGTAATGTCAGCAAGCTACTTGTTGGAAGAACACCCGAATCCCACGGATGCTCAAATAAATGATTTTATGTCAGGAAACTTCTGTAGATGTTGGAGAGTTCCTGGGAA
>JBCBZA010000082.1:0-17054 GCA_039815575.1 Bacteroidota bacterium
CCAGATAGCTGCCCACCGCGATCACGAAAGCCGTATTCAGCAGGGCCAGCGTGGCAAAGGACAAGCCTCGCGGCGGCAGGATCATCCCCATCGTGGTCTCGATATAGCCCGACAGCGGGCGTTCCTCCACCATTTTTCCAAGGGCCAGTCCTGTTATGCACTTTGAAATGCTAGCGACTCGAAACAGGGATTCTTTTGGATTGACCGATTTTTGTTTTTCCAAATTTGCATATCCATAGCCCTTTTGAATAAATACCCCATCATTTTTCAGGATTGTAACGGAGATACCTGGAACCTTATTTTCAAAAACCAGATTTTGAAAGATGGTATCAGCATATGCAACATCCAAAAGTCCATCAAGAGGTTTTATTTTTGGACTTGGGGAAAACAAACTTTTAAGGAATGAATGCATGCTATTAGTCCCTAAAGATTAGCCGTCCATTAAATAGTTCTTCAACCTCAACTTCATTTGGCCTATTCCTACTGATGACATCACCATAACCGCGGATTACCCCTGAAATTCGTTCTTGTGGATTCACAAGAACATCGTTTGAACCCCTATGGTTTAAAGAAATGTTCTGTGCTTCCAGAGCTTCGGCTTCCACCCGGGTATCACCAGCAAAAATATTTATTGCAAAATCGTTAGTGAAGCCACGCAATTTAAAATAAGCAATACCATTGACCGCTAGGCTAACACTTTGATTGGCAACTTCAATATCAAAGGAGCCATCAGTGGTTTCGGCTTCTGGCTCATTAAAACTCTCAGATACTAAAGAAAGATTGGGATAATTCAGTGGTCCATCACTTGAAATTAAAAGCCCAGTACTGCTTCGAATCTCGACTAGATTTGGGGAGGTCACGTAAACCGTGGAACGCCCATATTCCCTAAAAATATTACATCCATTTTCATTTCTAAGAATAAGACGGTCCCCTTCAAGCCTAGCGGAAATATCCTTTATCAAAAATTCCCCTGATTCGATTTCCACCAACTGCTCTTCTCCTTGTTTTAAAACCAAATTCAGATTCTCAAAAACGGTAATATTCCTGAACTCCTGAACTTCTACTTGAATCCTTGTCAAATCACCGGCGTTTTGAAAGCAGTCGGGGGCATTTTCGGAATTGCACGAAGCAAAGAACCCCATGATCATCAGAAATACCAGCTGCAATATTCCATTAAAGGGAGTATCCCATTTGCAATATGTTGTAATTCTCATGTAGTACTTCATACTTTCTTTCACAATCTTACTCCGATTCCAAATTCAACGGCCTCAGCAGCTGCACCATGAGATTTTAGGGTCACAGCTCCAAAAACAGTATCTCCAAAATAGCGTTTCAAACCTACTCTATTATAGACCCTGCCTTCAAAATCAAAGGGATAATACACATAATACCCCAACTGGGTCACCAAACTCAACTTATTGATAAACAGTTCGTGACCTAAAAATAGGCCTACCCTTCTAAAATCGGTATCGGCAGCTACGTTCATTTCAGGAAATGAAATGGACTGAAAACGAATCAATTCCTTTAAAAAATTGGAAAAGAACATATCCGCTCCCAGCTGTATCGCACTTTTTCTGCCCAAGCGTTTATCTGCATATGCTGAAATGATCCAAAAACCAAAGCGGCCAGAATTGACTACATCACTTTCATTGACGCCTCCCCGTAATGCGAAATTATAGCGGATAGGTTGGTCCACTTTCACATTCCTCCTAGGCTCCTTGAACCCATAGGTCAAATCCCTATTCAAATCATACGTTAGCCCAAAATTGAATGCTGCCGTATTGGTTGACGTATTGGGTGCCTTAAAATTCGCGTTGGAATAATGAATTAATGAAAGCCCGGCCTTTATACCAAATCCTGCGACAAGATTTTCCTTGTGAAAATTAATCATCGCCATAGTGGAACTCAATAAATGCGAACCGTATGCATTATTCCGAAAATTGGTGTTTTTATCGTAAGGATTCGTATTGTAGGCAATACCCTGACCTATCCTCAACTGGAGATTTCTATTAAAGAAATAGAAATTATAATGGGCATAAAGCCCGAAATGTTCACCAAGTGTGGGATTTCGCATATCTTGATAAACGAACGTAAATCCAGAATCTGGGTATCCATAGTCCGCCTCCCAATCTTGATCACCAAATCGTTTTCTGTTTAACCCTAAAATAAAGCCAGCGGGATGTTCGGTGATTAAATGGGAAATATCTGGATTGTGCAAAAGAATGGAGCCATTGAATTGACTTAAGTCCAAAACATATTTATTTGGCTTTTTATCCTCTTGGGAAAAACCAATAGCGATAAGAAAGGAAAAACCAAGGAAAAGTAGGTGCTTCATCAAAAGTAAAAGTAGGCATATTTAGGCGATAGACCTCCTAAAAAACAGCATTCGCAATTGCCTTGATATTATCTGACTTTCCCATTGAGTAATAGTGTAGTACAGGAACCCCTGCTTTCTTTAACGCTTTGGATTGTTCAATACACCATTGCACCCCAACTTCACGAACCTGTTTGTTATTTTTACATTTCTCGACCGCATCTATTAAATCCTCTGGAATTTCCACACGAAAAACTTGTGGTAAAAGCTGAAGGTGCTTTTTAATGGCAATAGGTTTGATACCAGGGATAATAGGTACATCGATACCCGCAGCTTTTGCAGCATCCACAAATTCAAAAAACCTCTTGTTATCAAAGAACATTTGAGTGACAATATAGTCTGCACCTAGATCCACTTTTTGTTTTAACCTTTTTAAATCTGACTTTATAGAAGGAGCTTCCATATGCTTTTCGGGATAACCAGCGACTCCAATGCAAAAATCTGCGCAGTTGTCCGTCTCTATCACCTCATGAAGGTAATTACCACAATTTAACTGCTGTATTTGCTTTACCAAATCGGAAGCATAATGGTGTCCGCCCCTAGTAGGCTCAAAATATTTTTCTTCCCTCATAGCATCCCCACGAAGCGCCATAACATTATCAATACCTAGATAGTGACAATCTACCAGAAGATACTCGGTTTCTTCTTTTGTAAACCCACCGCATAGTACGTGAGGGATGGCATCAACGTCATATTTGTGTTTTATGGATGCACAAATGCCTAAAGTTCCAGGGCGCATACGGGTCAATTTCTTGTCCAACAATCCATCACGGTCTATGTACACGTACTCTTCCCTAGATGTGGTCACGTCAATAAACGGGGGGTCAAACTCCATTAGGGGATCAATATTATTATACAATTCCTGTATACTTTTCCCTTTTATGGGAGGTATAATTTCAAAACTAAAGAGCGTTTTTCCCTTTGCCTTTTTAATATGTTCGGTTACTTTCATTCAACTACTTTTATCCTTCCCATAGGGGCGGCAATCTTTTATTTATGGATGTGCTCCAATATCGGTTGGCATCCTAGGTATTGGCAATATTTGGAGCCAACCATTTTTGGGCCTTCTCCAAGGATATTCCTTTTCTTTTGGCATAATCAGAAACCTGGTCATCTCCAATTTTTCCCAGGCCAAAATATCGAGCTTGAGGATGTCCAAAATAGTACCCACTTACACTGGCCGCAGGCCACATAGCAAGACTTTCCGTTAATTTTACGCCTATCTTTTCTTCCACTTCCAACAATTCCCAAATGGTCAACTTTTCTAAATGATCGGGACACGCGGGATAGCCGGGAGCTGGTCGAATGCCCTGATATTTTTCATTGATCAATGCCTCGTTATCCAAGTTTTCATTGCAGGCATAGCCCCAATAGGAGGTGCGAACCTGTTCATGGAGGTATTCGGCAAAGGCCTCCGCCAATCGGTCAGCTAAAGCTTTAACCATAATGGAACTGTAATCATCATGATTTTTTTCGAACTTCGCTGCCATTTCTTGGGTACCAAAACCTGCGGTAACACAAAAGCAACCCATGTAATCCTGTACTTCGCTTTCTTCAGGTGCTATGAAATCCGCTAACGCCCTATTGGGTATACCATCCCGCTTTTTCAATTGTTGACGCAGGGTTCTAAAAATTATCCCCTCAGCTTTTTTCCCAAACGGGGAGACTATAATATCATCACCTATTGCATTTGCCGGAAATAGACCAAAGACAGCTTTGCCCTTAAGTAATTTTTCGTCGAATACCTTCTTTAACATCGCCTGGGCATCCTTGAAAAGTTCAACAGCTTGATCGCCCACGACCTTATCCTTCAAAATTTTGGGATACCTTCCGTGTAAATCCCAAGACTGGAAAAAGGGGGTCCAATCAATATACTCCTTCAATTTTTTTAAATCAAAATTGTTCCAAACCTGAGCACCTAATTTTGTGGGTTTACTTATAGTGGAAGGGTTGAAAATTAATTTGGGCTTATTATGTCTTGCCTCTTCCAAGCTCAAAATCTTACGTTCCTTCTTTCGTCCTAAAAAGCGTTCCCGAAAGCTTTCATAGTCGAGCTTAATGGATTTTTTATAGGATCTTGAAGTCTCCTTTTGCAATAGATCCCCGACCACGGTTACCGCTTTTGAAGCATCATTTACATGGACTACCGAATGGCTGTACACAGGGTCTATTTTTACCGCAGTATGTGCTTTACTGGTCGTGGCACCTCCAATCAGTAGGGGAACATCAAAGTTTTGACGTTCCATCTCCTTGGCCAAAAACACCATTTCATCCAATGAAGGCGTAATAAGTCCGCTCAAACCAATAATATCCACATTTTCTTCAATGGCTTTATTGATGATTTTTTCAGGGGGGACCATAACCCCCAAATCAACTATTTCGTAATTATTACAAGCCAAAACCACGGAAACAATGTTCTTGCCAATATCATGAACATCCCCCTTTACGGTTGCCATTAATATTTTCCCCGCTGCTTTACTGGTAGAAGAATCGGCATTATTTTTTTTCTCCTCTTCGATAAATGGCTCCAAGTAGGCCACCGCTTTTTTCATGACCCGTGCTGATTTCACCACTTGGGGAAGGAACATTTTTCCACTTCCAAATAAATCGCCCACAACATTCATCCCCGTCATTAAGTTATTTTCAATAACCTCTAAAGGTTTTGATGCCTGTTGTCTTGCTTCTTCCACATCGGCTACAATATATTGGTCAATACCCTTTACCAGCGCTCTTGTAATGCGGTTTTGAAGCGGTTCACTACGCCAAGTCAAATCCACTTTACTTTCCCTTGCCTTACCGACAACCGTCTCAGCAAATTCCAGCAAACGTTCCGTGGCATCATCCCTACGGTTTAGAATAACATCCTCAACATGCTCCAAAAGATCCTTGGGAATATCATCGTATACCTCAAGCATTGTGGGATTTACAATACCCATATTCATACCTGCCCTAATGGCATGATATAAAAACACGGAATGCATGGCCTCCCTAACAGGATTATTTCCCCGAAATGAGAACGAAACATTACTTACGCCCCCACTTACGCTACAATAAGGTAAGTTCTCTCGCACCCATTGGGTTCCTTCAATAAAGTCCAACGCATTCCTCTTATGTTCCTCCATTCCGGTTGCCACCGGGAAAATATTAAGGTCAAAAATGATATCCTCTGGCGGAAACCTGACCTTGTCCACCAAAATCCGATAGGAACGCTCGGCGATTTCAATTCTACGATTTAAAGTATCTGCTTGACCCACCTCATCAAACGCCATTATAATGACAGCTGCCCCATATCGCTTTATCAATGTGGCTTGGCGGATGAATTCCTCTTCTCCTTCCTTTAGGCTAATTGAATTAACCACACATTTTCCCTGCACTACCTGAAGTCCGGCTTCGATAATTTCCCATTTTGAAGAATCTATCATTATCGGTACCCTGGCAATATCAGGTTCGGCTACGACCAAATTCAAAAACCTGACCATGGCACTTTGACCATCAATGAGACCATCATCCATATTAACATCGATGATCTGCGCACCACCTTCTACTTGATGGCGTGCCACTTCAAGCGCCTCATCATACTTTTCTTCCTTAATAAGGCGAAGAAACTTTTTGGACCCAGCCACATTGGTACGCTCCCCTACATTGATAAAATTACTCTCCGGGGTAATGACCAATGGTTCCAGGCCACTGAGCCGCATATATTTTTCTTTGCCGGTATTCATTATTGATAATGCAGTACTTCAGGAAACGGTTCATAAAAATGATGGAGGAGTTTTTTCCATTCTTGGTATTCTGAAGATTTTCGAAACCCTTGCTCGTGATCTTCCAAAGACTCCCAATTCACTAAAAGGATATATTGGTTCTCTATTTCTATGCATTTTTTTAACTCATGGGCGAGATAACCTTTCATGGAGACAATGATGGCGGAAGCCCTTTCAAAACTCCTTACGAATGCTACCTCATTACCTTCCTTAATATTTAAAACTGCCACTTCCAAAACCATAACATCACGATTGAAATGTAAATTCCCTTGGTTTATATTTGGCTGTCAATTCCGCTATAGCCTTAATATGTACCTCCGTGGTTCCGCAACAACCTCCTACTACGTTTATTAACCCCTTTTCTAGGTATTCGCCAATTTGATCGGCCATCATCTCAGCTGTATCATCGTACTCTCCAAAAGCATTAGGCAAACCAGCATTGGGATGTGCCGAAATGGCAAAATTTGATTTTGCTGATATCACTTCCAAATAAGGCGTAAGTTGCTTTGCACCCAATGCGCAATTAAACCCTACTGATAATAGCGGCAAATGGGAAATCGATATCAAAAAGGCTTCAGCCGTTTGTCCTGATAATGTCCTACCACTCGCATCGGTTATAGTACCACTCACCATTATGGGGACTCTTTCATTCCGTTCTTCGATGACCTCTTCAATAGCAAAAAGAGCGGCCTTGGCATTAAGTGTATCAAAAATAGTCTCCACCATTAGCACGTCAGCTCCACCATCCAAAAGAGCTTCGGCCTGTTGTTTGTAAGCGACTCTTAGTTCATCAAAAGTGACTGCCCTAAACCCTGGGTCGTTGACGTCAGGAGACATACTTGCTGTTTTATTTGTAGGGCCCATAGTACCCACCACAAAGCGAGGTCTATTAGGTTCTTTCAGGGTAAATTCCCTTGCGACTTCTTTGGCAATCTTTGCAGACTCATAATTTAACTCATAAACCAAGTCTTCCATTTCATAATCGGACATGGCGATGGTTGTACCCGAAAATGTATTGGTCTCAACTAAATCGGCACCAGCTTCGAAATACTTTCTATGTATTTCAGTAATCGCTTCTGGTTGTGTCAGGGACAATAAGTCATTATTTCCTTTCAACGGTATGGGCCAGGTAGCAAATCGTTCTCCTCTAAAATCTTCTTCAGTGAATTTATATCGCTGTAACATGGTTCCCATGGCACCATCCAAAACTAAAATCCGTTCCTGTAATATTCTTTCAATGTTTGACATAGTACGTCATTGTCCCTAATTCTAGGCATCTATTTAAAGTATCAAGTAAAGTGAAGTGTGAAATCTAATTCCGTTATCCTTCCCGTAAGCATTGAAAAAAATCCAATACATCCCAAGACTTGCTTGAAATAGGTAGAATGTAGCACCTTCCCCGTGTAGTACGGGAGGTTGCTAAGGCTTCAAAGGGTCTATTCCCTCCACCTTTCTTGATAACTATCAATTTGTTAATGAACTACTGCAAAGTAACAATGTCCTGCATTGAAAACCAAAAAAACTTTGATAGTTCGCCAGTAAAGTTTTAATCCGAATTGCTTACAAATGCAATGTGATTGCCATCTGGGGACCAGCTGGGCACATTCATTGTTCCCTGACCTCCAAAGACATAACCTATTATCTTGGGTACTCCACCCTTTACTGGCATAACCCGCAACAAACATTGTTTATAAAAAGGGTGCGAACCAGATGCTATGTCAGATGGGTAAGAAATGAGAACAAGTCTTTTTCCGTCTGGAGAAATGTGTGGAAACCAGTCATTGTGATCGTCAAAGGTCAATTGTTCCTGATTCTTTCCATTTTTATCCATTTTCCAAATCTGCATTGTTCCAGTTCTGTTGGAATTAAAATAAATCGTCTTCCCGTCTGGTGCGTATTCAGATCCATCGTCCAAGGTTGTTGTATTTGTTAAAGGCATTTCCTTGCCCGTTTTAACCTTAACCTCAATGATGTTGTATGCGCCATTTCGGTACCCTGTGAATATCATTTTCTTGCCATTGGGCGACCATCCATGTAGGTAAGAAGCCCCTACGCCATCTTGGGTAACTTTGATCGGTTCATCGGAACCTGAAATTGGCAAATAATATATAGAGGAATCTCCATTATCATCATCATTGTGATGACTTATGGCAACCATGGAACCATCTTTATTCAACACATGATCATTATTATTACGATTGGCAAAGCCCGTATTGAGCATTGCTACCTTTCCCTTGTCCAGATCGTATCGATATAAAAGGCCGTTCGAATTATAAATCAAGCTTTTACCATCGGGCGTCCAGTTGGGGGCTTGAATACTATGGGCAGAGGTCATTAGTACTTTTCTATCTCCGGTTTCCACATTCATTACTTCCAATCGGCTACCAATGTATTCCTCATAGGGAACATAGTTTTCTTTTGGAGGTTTAATAATGCGTACATTCTTGTACACTGCTTTTTCTATTACATCAGGATTATGGGAACACATATAGATACCTACAAAAACTTCATTCTTAAGGTCAAGATTTAACTCCACACTCGTAAGGGGTTCCCCAAATTTGGCGGTGGACATGATGAATTTGTTGCCCTGGCGTTCGAGTTGGATTACGTTTGGAGCAATGTCAGTTGATTTTTTTTCCTCTGTTTCCCCACCTTTTAATCCCCGATATTGCAAAGAAGTAAGTCCGTCTCCGTGCACAGTGGCATTAACGTGGGAAGCATCTGGATGAAGACTGTTGCGGACCATCCATCCTACCTTCCTGTGCAAATCCACGCCCTCACCTACAAAGGCAACTTGGGCCCTAAGAATAAAATTACCTTGAATGGATTGATAGGCATAATGAAACTCATCTTGCCCAAACCACATATTGGTTCCTGAACCTGATAGTGTATATGTCTGATCGGTTGAATCATATTCCGTAATCCCAGAATGTTTAACGTTTCCAATATCGCTATGATTCTCAAAAATGCCAGTGGACTGCGCAGTGCTATAAAAGGTGGGTAGTAGTGCCAAAATAACCTGCAGAATTAGTTTTTTCATGAAATCAGTTTATTCAGTTTGATTGGTTTCCTCACCAAAAGGAGCAAGACTTTGAAAATAACAAAAAAAGCCTTTGTTTAATAAAAACAAAGGCTTTTCCTTGACAAAAACCTTTCCTCAAATAATCGTTTGGACGACAGGCTTCTTTGCTTCTTTTTTTGTTCCATCAAAACCCTCTACACCACCTACTGTGGTATACTTCATCACAAATTTTTTGTTTGGATGTATGATCTCATAAGCATATTGACACATTACTGCAGCTTCATGGAAACCGGAAAGAATAAGTTTTAACTTTCCCTCATAGGTATTGACGTCACCAATGGCAAAAACCCCAGGAATATTGGTTTGATAATCCTTTGCGTTATTTACTTTAATTGCATTTTTTTCAATCTCCAATCCCCAATTTCCCAAGGGTCCCAGTTTTGGAGATAGACCGAACAAAGGGATAAAGCTGTCCACTTCCAGATATTTAGGTTCTTTCTCAATATCATTGTATCCTATGACCACAGCTTGCAATTCGTCGCTTCCATGTAGTTCTTTAACCTCAGCTTTGGTATACAATTTAATTTTTCCCAATTGCGCTAATTCCCTTGCTTTTTCTACAGAGTCCAAGGCCCCACGAAACTCATTTCTCCGATGTACCAAGGAAACTTCTAAAGCAATATCGGCTAGGTAAATGGCCCAGTCAAGAGCGGAATCCCCACCACCAGCAAGGACCACCTTTTTATTTCGATATACCTCAGGGTCCTTAATAATATAAGCTACTCCCTTATCCTCAAACTTTTCCAAATTTTCCAATTGAGGCTTTCTAGGCTCAAAAGAACCTAATCCTCCCGCGATGACCACCACTTTGGCATGATGTTGCGTTCCCTTATTGGTGGTTACGATAAAAGAACCATCGTCTTGTTTTTCAAGTGTTTCCGCACGTTCTCCCAAAGTATATCCTGCTTCAAAAGGTTGTATTTGTTCCAACAATCGGTCAACCAAATCACCCGCTAAAATTTCTGGGTAAGCAGGGATATCATATATCGGCTTTTTGGGATAAATTTCTGAACATTGTCCTCCTGGTTGGGGCAACGCATCAATCAAATGACATTTCAGTTTTAGGAGTCCTGCTTCAAAAACAGTAAATAATCCAGTGGGGCCTGCCCCTATGATCAATATATCAGTTTTAATCATTTTACACGCTTTTTTATACTTTTTCAATCAATTTTTGTGTGATTTCATTCATTTTATCCACTTTTTCCTCAAAATCGCCTTTTATCGTTTTTCTGAATTCATTCAGGTTCTGTACCATTTTATTAATATCGTCTGGCAAAACCTCCTCAAAAAATTGTCGTAATCTTTTGGCTGTCGTTGGGGACTTTCCATTGGTGGAAATTGCTACCTTCACATGGCCCTTTGTTACAATTCCACCCATGTAAAAATCACAAAGGGGCGGATTGTCCGCAACATTTACCAGAGTGTTCAATTTTCGACAGTCACTGTAAATCTGAAGATTTGCTTTGGGTTTGTCCGTAGTGGCAATGACCATGTGCTTTCCATACAGGTAGTTGGCATTGTAGGAATCCATGATTATCTTCACATTGTGTTTTCTTGCCAATATTAAGGTTGCATCACGAAACATGGGTGCTACCAGGGTAACTTTGGCATCAGGACTTGATTTTGTCAAAAAGTGCAGTTTTTCTTCCGCCACAAATCCACCTCCCACGATCAAAATTTCCATTTGGGAGGTTTTCAAGAATATCGGATATAGATTGTTACGTTCCATCATACCAAAACTTCATGTTGTCTTTGTATTTCCAAGAGTCTATTGCGATGGTTTACAACCTCCCCAATAACAATGATAGCAGGATTGGACAACTGTTGCTCCCTGACCTTGGCTTCAATGGTTGCAACAGTGCCAATTCCTATTTTCTGATTTCTTGTAGTACCCTCTTGAATAATGGCTACTGGTGTTTTGGATTTTCCCGCGGATTGGAACAAATGCATAATCTCGCCCAATTTTGACATACCCATCAAAATCACCACAGTTGCTGATGATCTTGCGGCCAAAGCCACATCATGTGAAAGTTGATGCCCTCTTGTTGTGCCTGTTATTACCCAAAAACTCTCTGCGGAACCGCGCTTCGTTACTGGAATATTGACTGCTGCAGGCACGGCAATTGAGGAAGAAATTCCAGGTATGGAGGCCACATCCATTCCATATTTGGAAGCGTATTCCATTTCTTCAGCGCCACGGCCAAATACAAAGGGATCTCCTCCTTTTAATCGAACTACGTGTTTTCCAAGTTGTGTCAGCTGAACAATTAATTCATTGATTTGCTCTTGTTGATAGCGATAGCATCCTTTTCGTTTCCCAACAAAAATGTGTTCGGCTTTCGGTGCATACTTCAACAAGCCCTTATCAACCAAAGCATCATACAATACCACATCAGCCGCATTTAACGCTTTAACGCCCTTTAGTGTAATTAATTCAACGTCCCCTGGTCCTGCGCCGACTACGGTTAGCCTGCCAGCTTTCTCAAGCTCCCTTAAAGGGAATTGGCTCTTAGTTGGATAGTAAAACGGATAACTCATAATACTTCTTGTAATTCCATTTTTCTAAAAGCTTCCAATTTTGCCAATACCTCCTTGGCATCTAGCAAATAGGATTTGGCGAAGGCTTCGGTGGGTTTATTTTGGTTGATTTGCAACACAAATTGTTCAAAGCCATCCTCAAAATGGATTCTTCCCGTTTGGACAAACAGGCTATTAAAATCCTGAATGATATTCGCATGGGTATTTGTTTTTGTCTTCTCTGCCGTGAGCAACGCCTTGGCTGAATTGACCATGGCCTGATAGCTGTAATAGATACTAGCGGCCCACTTACCTTCATCAATGGCTTCTTCCGCTTTCCCTATCTTTTCCTGACTTTCAAAAAACAGCGTCGCCACCAAATCCACAATCACGCCTGCGCATTCCCCAACTCCGATTTCTTTCTTATACTTTTCGGTATTGCCCCAATCAACAAAGTCATCGGCAGTGAGATTTTCGACCATTGACAGGTGTTTTAGAAAATCCCGGAAATAATCCTTCCCGCGCTCCGCAAAGTAGTCTTCAAACTTTTTGCCATTTCCGTTGACCTCAAAATCATTAAGAATCAACCGGAGTGCCTCGGGACCTCTTTTACTTGGTATTTTAACCACTTGTTCCGCAAAACGTGCACTGCCATTACCAAAGTTTCCACCACCAACCAAAACCATTAAGGCTGGGGCCACCAATTTATCTTTTGTGCGCAGGCTAATGCCTTGAAAACCAATATTTGCCATAACGTGCTGCCCACATGAATTCATACAACCGCTTATTTTAATCACCAAATCAGGATTGCTCAAATATTGGGGATATTCTGCTTTTATTAATTTTTCTAATTCCATTGAAATTCCGGTACTACTGGATATACCGAGGTTACAAGTATCCGTGCCGGGACAGGCCGTAATGTCAAGGGCTCTATTGTAACCGGCCTCAGCAAAACCCAGTTTTTCCAATTCTTGGTAAAAGAAGGGTAGCCATTGTTTTCTTACGTAAGGAATTAGAATGTTTTGTCGCAGCGAAAATCGAAGTTCGCCCGCTGCATAGTTTTCTACTAACCTTGCCAATTCACGTGCCTTAGCCGTATAAAAATCTCCCAATAAAACTTTAACACCAATAGCTACATAGCCTTCTTGCTTTTGGGGGATAATATTGGTGGATTTCCAAACCTCATAGGCATGTTGGTCCTTGATGATTACCTTTTGTGGTGTAGCTTTTGCAATGGCCACCTTGGGGTAATCATTAAAATCAATGGGATAGGATTGGATTGGAATAGCCTTTCGTTCCGCATCAAGTAATTCTTTAAAGGTGTCAAGGCCTATCTTTTTCAACAAGAACTTCAATCGGGCTTTTGCGCGACTTTTACGTTCGCCATAGCGATCAAAAATCCTTATAGTGCCTTCCATTAAAGGGATAATCTTATCCGCAGGAAGAAATTCATGTAATACATCGGCATGTCGGGGTTGTGAGCCCAATCCTCCAGCTAACATTACTTTAAACCCTCGTATGCCATTTTGGATCTTGGCGATAAAACCCAAATCGTGCATATAGGAAAGACCGGTATCGGCATCAGTAGCAGAAAAGGATACCTTAAATTTCCTACCCATTTCCTGACCAATGGGATTACGCAAAAAATATTCAAATACTGCATGAGCATAAGGTGACACATCAAAAGGCTCATCTGGATCAATACCTGCAGTCTCTGAGGCAGTAACATTCCTTACCGTATTCCCACAAGCTTCCCGAAGGGTGACCTCATCCTTTTCCAATTGCGCCCACAATTCTGGTGTGCGCTCAAGATCAACATAATGAATTTGAATGTCCTGTCTTGTTGTAATATGCAGACGCCCAGTGGAATATTCATCGGCTACGTCCGAAATTCGAAGGAGCTGTCTTGAGCTTACCTTTCCATACGGAATCTTAATACGAATCATCTGCACCCCTTGTTGACGCTGGCCATAAACCCCTCGCGCTAAACGAAGACTACGAAACTTTTCCTCATCGGCATTTCCTTCTTTAAACTGGCGAATTTTTTGTTCCAATTCTATGATGTCCTTCTCGACTACCGGATTTTCAATTTCAGTTCTAAAGCTATTCATTATCCTATTTTTAAGAACAATTCACTATTGTCATATAATCATCTTTTACTGGCTTTATTAATACCATCTGTATCTATTGCAAATGGATACCGCACTCTCGGGTCTCAAGGGCTTTTACAGGATCGAAATACGTGCTGTTTTTAGGTAAATTGTATGCCTCCAGATAATTATCTAAATCCTCATCCGCCCAGTAGTAAAACGGACTGACTTTTAAAATTCCATCTTTACTAAGACTGAGAATATCCTTTGAACTCCTTAGTTCGGTCTGTCTAATTCTTATGTTGGTGAACCAAATATCAGGCTGATGTTCAGTCAAAGCTCTTCTAAAGGGTTCTAACTTTACGATTTCAGAAAATTCTGCGTGTCCAGTCTCATCTGTAGAAGGAAAACCCAATCGATGTTCTGTGAAAGCTCTAGTCTCCTTGGGTACGTAGGTATTAAGGTTTAAATTGAAACGTTCCTTTAGATAAGCGGCATGTGTATAGGTTTCAGGAAGGTTATATCCAGTATCACACCATATCACATCTATATCGGGCTCTATTCTTTGGAATGTGCTTAGCAGAACAGCTGAATATTTTCCAAAACTTGTTGTAACAATTCTTTTACTTGATAATGATAAAGCCCAACCTATAATCTCTTCGGGTGGTATTCCCCGAAGCTGCTTATTGTAATACTCAATGTCAATATTTTTTGTCATAATTCTATTATCCTATAGATTTAGTAGGATAAACAAATCTAACTTTTTTATCATTGCTATTTTTAAAAAAAGTCCTAAACTTTTGCTTCAGGCAGAAGTTTTAAGAAAATCGAAACGAAATCTACCTTTTTTGTTAATGTATTAACCGTTGGCCCTGATTCCAATTAAATCGGCAAGCGAGGTATTTCGATAAACTTCAAGATTGGCATCCCGAACTTTTAACATAAGACTAAAGATGGAACAGGTATTTTCATCAGGGCAATCATCACATTTTTCATAAAAGTTCAAACTTACGCAAGGGACCATAGCAATGGGGCCCTCTAAGACGCGCATGACTGCTGTCATAGGGATATCTTCAGGATCTTTTATTAAATAGTACCCCCCACCCTTTCCTTTTTTAGAGCCCAAAAATCCATTACGTCGTAAAGTCAATAAAATGCTTTCCAAAAATTTTTGGGAAATGTTTTCGCTCTCAGCGATCTCCGCAATCTGAATGGGCTCACGACTCTCCCTTTTGGCAAGAAAAGTCAGGGCCTTTAAACCATATTTGGTTTTCTTGGAGAGCATCTTACGAATATAGCCAAAAAAGCATACCTCTAATTTTCAGTGTTAATTGCTAAAACGGCCATTTCCACCAATTAGTGATAAGCCTTTGAAAAATGTTTATTTTCAGGACTACTTACGACTTTAACTTTGTAAAAGTAACTTTAAAGGTATTTGTATAGCTCCCAGAACTCCAATATTCTTGAAAAAACTTAAAAAAATAGTAAAGCGAATGCTCTTGTCCATAGTCATACTTATTGCTTCTTTGATTCTTATTTATTTTGTTTTTATTAATTTTTACCCCTCTTTTGGTGGTGACGTGAATGAAGAACGGCAGGCTTTGTACAACTCTTCCCAGCAGTTCAGTGACGGAAAGTTCATCAATACAAAAAAAGAAATTCCAGAGGCCGCCAGTTTTTCCAAAATGCTTTCCATCGGCCGCAAATTCTTTTTTGAAAAGGTTGAAAATGGAAGGCCTGACAAGGATCTAAAAATCCAAAAAATAGATGCTGCCAATATTGCAAATTATCACGATAGTCCTCGCCTTATTTGGTTTGGGCACTCTGCTTTTTTGTTACAACTGGATGGAAAAAATATCTTAATCGACCCCATGCTCGGTAAGGTACCCGCACCACATGAATGGATGGGTGCCAAACGTTTTAATTTAGAGTTACCCATTGAAATCAAAAATCTGCCAAAAATTGATGCCGTTGTTATCTCACATGACCACTACGATCATTTGGATTATGGGTCCATAAAACAACTAAATGATAAAGTCGAAGCTTATTTTGTCCCCCTCGGGGTTGGGGTACATCTAGAGGCATGGGGTGTGGACAGTGCCAAAATCAGGGAAATGGACTGGTGGCAGGAAACAAGGTATAAAGACATTGAGTTGGTCTGTACCCCTGCCCAACATTTTTCGGGCAGAAAGTTTTCAAATGGGCAAAGTACCTTGTGGAGTTCTTGGGTAATCAAATCGACGAATACAGCACTTTTTTTTAGCGGTGACAGTGGTTATGCCCCGCATTTTTCCGCGATTGGTGAAAAATACGGTCCTTTTGACTTTGCCATGATGGAATGTGGCCAATACAACAAAATGTGGCCAGATATCCACATGTTTCCGGAAGAAACAGCTCAAGCGGGAGTTGATATTCAGGCCAAAGCCATCATGCCCATTCATTGGGGTGCATTTAAATTGGCTTTGCATTCTTGGACCGATCCTATAAAACGGGTTTCCAAAAAAGCCAAGGAATTACAGATTCCCCTCGTTACTCCTGAAATTGGCGAACCTATTCTAATTGATGAATTGCCCAAACCCAATTCCGTTTGGTGGTAGTTTTTGCACCTATCGATTTATAGATAAGTAACTCTAATTGTTGGAAGGAAAATAGTACAGTTTTGCTACTTATTGTCTAATGCGACTTTGGCCGAAATACCTTCATTTCTTTCTCATCCGTCACTATAAATGGTCCCTCAATGAGGTCAATGCAGTACGGAATAGCCGGAAAAACAACCTCAAGGCATTCTCGTATGGATTTCGGTTTTCCCGGTAGATTAACAATCAATGTATTTCCCCGGATTCCTGCAATTTGACGGGAAAGGATAGCCGTTGGAACGTATTGGAGGCTTGTTTGCCGCATGAGTTCACCAAATCCGGGAAGGATTTTGTCGCAGACCGCGCCCGTAGCCTCAGGAGTCACGTCGCGAACTGCTGGGCCGGTACCTCCGGTGGTAACTACTAGACAACAGCCTTGATCATCGGTCATTCGAATCAGCTCTTTCTCCAATAGTTCCTGCTCATCCGGTATTACGGCGTACTCCGCTTCCCAAGGACTGGCCAACCATAAATCCATCAATCGTTTGACTTCCTTACCAGGTAAATCTTCGTATTCCCCTCGACTGGCCCGGTCGGATACATTGATGATACCAATTTTTATTTTTTCCAAGGATCTTTGTTATTAAACTATGG
>JBCBZA010000001.1:0-59292 GCA_039815575.1 Bacteroidota bacterium
CCAGGAACCCGTTTTAGTCCTAGTTTTCAAAAACTGTATTCGCATATCCACCTTTGGGCTGTCCGTTGTAATCATTCACCAACTCCAATAAGGATTCCATAAAAGGCGTGTCACAGTTGGCTGCAAAGGTGGAAGGTCTTTGAAATTGAATCCTAAAGTCATAATCCCCGTTAAGGTATTTGTCATCAATTTCAGGTTTGTCACCAATGTAATTCTTCAAATTCACGTTTCTAATGTTACGAGGATTTTTATTCTTGTCCTTTTGAACCAGTAATTCAAAATTATTGGTCATGAACTCCAAATGTCCGTCCCCTCCTTCGAGTCGGGAGTCCATTACCGGTTTATGAATAAATCCGTTTTGCGTGCGATAAAATTTTCTGTACACCGTAATATCACCATCAGCAACCACCTCGAGCATAAAGCGTTTTGGCAACATTCCCACTTTTGTAGTGGCCGAAAGGTTGACATACTTTACCCGACGGAATTCGCGACCGTTATCAAGCACAAAGCCTCTAATCTGCTTCACTTTGTACTTTTCCATCACTTTTTTCTTGATGCGCTTTCCCTTCTTATATTTTTTAAACGCTTTCTCCCCAATGGTAATGATATTTCCTTGTTGAAAGTTGTGTGGATTGCAATTATCTATAAAAATGTAGGCTTCTTTGGTCTTTCCATTTTTAAGGACAAGGGTTCCCTTGTAATAATCCGAACAGGTCGTGGGTGTATTTGCAGATATGGTTGCATTGGCCATGAGACCAACAAAAAATAATACGATGAGTGTAAATGATTTAGAAGTCATAGTTCAATGTTTGGGGTTAGGAACTATAACTTAAAAAATTGTTTTTTAGTATGTTAGCAAATTACGGAAGACAAAATTATTCCCATACCCGTTCCAAAAAACTAATGAAATTCTTGCTCAAAATATGTTCGACATTAGGATTGGAATATCCCCGTTCCTTTAATCGCTGGGGCAGTTTTTGTAAGTCCGCTATCGTATCCAAATCTTTCGGGGATTGCTCTTTTCCAAAGGCACCATCTAAATCAGTGCCTATACCAACGTGGCTGCAATTACCGGCCAATTGACAAATATGATCTATGTTATCAAGTGCTTGCTCCAAACTGACGCCCATACCCTCCGGTGTGGAAACACCTCTTTGCCAATTGGGCACCATCATCCATGCATCCAAGGCTACACCTATGACCCCTCCTCGGTGAATAATTTCCTTGATCTGTTCATCAGAAAATTGGCGATTGTGATTGACCAAAGCACGACAATTGTTATGACTGGCCCAGAGGGGACCCGAGTACATATCCATCACTTCCCAAAAACAAGTATCACTTAAATGGGTCACATCTAAAATCATCCCAAGTGCCTCAATTTTTTTTATAAGCGCTCGTCCTTTTTTACCCAATGGCCCATCGGAATCAGTGCCATAAGCATAAGTACCAGGGCCGTAGTGTGCCGGGCCAATGGCTCGAAGTCCACTTTCAAAAGCCCGTTCCAAATAGCTCATATCAATGATGGAATCTGCTCCTTCAAGGCTCAAAATATAACCTATTGGAGTGGTCCCAGTGTCCTTATCCCAATCCTCCAAATGCCGCCTTAATCCTTGCAAGTTGGTGATTTGTACCATTTCACCGCAGGCCTCCATGGTTTTGTACCATTCCAATTGGGCTTGGGTCTGCGCCCACGCTTGTTCAGGGGAATGCCAACCCGGCAAGTCGCTTCCCCTCTTTACGTAGCGTGCTATTTGGGTAGCTACACAAAGACCAATATTTCCTTTGCGCATTTCGGGAAGAGTCACCGTGTTGTTACCGCGGTCAGGCTTATCCGTCATTCCCTTTTCCAACTGTCTGATTTCGTTCACAGGCAATCGCAAATCTCGATTCCATTCCATAGCATTCATGGAAAGGTCCAGATGGGCATCAAAAATAAAAGGATGCTCCATTAAAAGGAAATTTTATGGTCTCTGGCCCTTACTTCCCAGTGACCTGTAGCCTTGTGGTTTACCACAGTGTTTACTTGGGGGTATTTTGCCACAGTGGGGCAAACGTGCATGGGTACGGCATAAAAGACATCCCCTATTTCGTAATCCTCTGGGTGTTTTACGGATACAACAAAATGTTCTTCACTTTGCCCTATCTGCTCAAAGTTTTTTGTATTCAAAAACGCGACTCTGGGAAAGGGCATTTCAGATGCTAATGCCTTATGGCCTAGATCCAGGCAAAACTGATCTTTCTTTGGTTTACTTATTAACCGTGTCATCAAAACCGCTGCATGTAGAAAATTCATGTCGGGGAATTTTGCACCATACCCAGCGTCCCATAGCAGTACCGTTCCGGGGGAAAGTACAATATCATCACGATGGGCATGTGCCGGAAAGGTTGGTGAACCCCCAACAACGATGGACTCCACTTTTGTCCCTTGACCCTCCAACTCTTTTTTAAGTTCTAAAACCGGTAGCAAAGCATTGCTACACGCTTTTTTGCGTTCCTCCAAATCAGGGATTCGTAGATGGCCATCATAGATATGGAACCCCTTAGCGTGCAAAAAAGACGTGTTCCCAATTTCCACGAATAATTCAATAACTTCAGGACCCGGGGTAATCCCCGTTCTATTCATCCCATTATTGATGTCAATAAATACACCCAATTCCAAATTCCTGTTTTGAGCTTCCTCGGCCACTTCATGTAGCGACTTTGGATTATCCACAAGGCATGAAAAATCCAAGTCGGGATATTGGGATGCCAAATTAAAATACCTTCTAATATTGGGCCCTACGGGTTGCATGGCCAAAAGAATATCCTTGGCTCCCGTATTGGCCAATAGTTCGGCCTCCGCAATGGTAGCACACTTAAAGGCTTCAATCCCATGCTTTCGTTGCATCTGAATAACTTCGGCCATTTTATAGGTTTTTACATGGGGACGCAGTCGCTCTGGGGTACCCGCAATTCGAAGCATTTCCTTTATGTTATATTCAATGCGCTCCGGAAATACCAATAAGCAAGGGGTATTGATATTCTCAACGCCCTCCACCTCATACCAATTGTGCGTCTCCATTAGGGGTGTAGTTCAAAGTGCGCCTCAATTTCCACCAAAACACTGCCAGGTAACATCATGCCCACGGCACTCCTTACCCCAATACCGTTTTCCCTTCCGAAAACATCGGCCATCAACTCACTAAAACCGTTAATTACATAAGGCTGTTCCTCAAATTCCGGAGTACAGTTGACCATACCCAAAACTTTAACGATGCGCTTTATGCGGTTCAAATCGCCAAAATGGGTTTTGATGGTGGACAACATCGTGAGTCCCACTTGCCGTGCCGCCTGTTTACCACCCTCTTTATCCGTACTATCCCCTACCCTTCCGGTTAGGTAACTTCCATCTGCACTAACGGGACCTTGGCCAGAAACATATAAAAAGTTGTCCACCACCAAAATGGGACGATATACTCCAGCAGGTGGCGGTGCAGGAGGTAATTCCAGGCCTAATTCCTTAATTCTGTTTTCTATTGAAATTTCCATATGGTATTTATATAAATTGACTTAAAACCAAAGTGCCCAGAAGCCCCATGATACCTACTAAGGTCTCCATAACCGTCCAGGTTCGCAAGGTCTGCTTGACAGAGAGGTTAAAATACTCCTTAAACAACCAAAACCCTGAATCGTTAACATGGGACAACATCAAGCTCCCCGATCCGATGGCAAGCACCAAAAGCTCCGCGCTTACCCCATCACTTGAGGCTAATGGTAGCACAATTCCTGCTGCGGTCAGTCCAGCCACTGTGGCAGATCCCACGCAGACCCGTATGGCCGTCGCAATAAGCCAGGCCAATATAATGGGGGAAAAATTGGAATTCTCCAATAATCCTGCGATATAATCACTTACCCCACTATCAATTAAAATTTGCTTTAAAGCTCCAGCACCGCCAATGACCAGAAGGATCATGGTAATCCCGACAACGCCATCCACAACAGTATCCATGATGGTTTTCATTTTCTTTCCCTGCCTAATTCCCAAAGTATAAATGGCCAATAACACGGCAAGTAACATGGCCATAACAGGATTGCCTAAAAAGACAAAGAAGGTCCGCAAAGGGCCCTCGGACAAAAATTGTTCTGCAGCTATGGCCATAAAAATGAGTATTATAGGAAATAAGGCCGTAAAAAGGCTAATTGCAGTTTTTGGCATTTGGTGGTCTTCCAATACCTGAGGGTTATAGAATTTGGCCAATGGTTTGGCCTCTACATTCTTTAGCGTTCGGGCAAACAAAGGACCACCAACAATGATAGCAGGTACGGCCACAATGAGCCCATACAGCAAGGTTTTACCAAAATCTGCACCGAACATGGTTACAATGGCCGTTGGAGCTGGATGGGGGGGCAAGTAGCCGTGGGTAACGGATAAGGAGGTCAACATCGGTAACCCGACATATAGGAGTGGTAGTCGTGTAGTCGCCGCCACTGTAAAAACCAGGGGAACCAAAATAACAAATCCCACGGAATAAAACATGGGGATCCCGACGATAAAACCGGTTAGCACAACCGCCCATTGCACATATTTGATTCCAAAGGTATCCACCAACTTCGTGGTGATGCGCTGTGCAGCTCCGGAATCGGCCACCAATTTACCCAACATAGCCCCAAGACCGAGAATAAGTACCAAAAATCCCAAGGTACTTCCAATCCCTTTTTGAATGGAGCCAACAATCGCCAATGGTTCCATCCCTTGCAGGAGACCAACAAAAAGACAAACAATGATAAAAGAGAGAAAAGAATTTAGCTTTAATCCGGCAATCAAGGCAAATAACAACAAAATGCCGGCGATAACAATAAGTAATGTCATAGTTAGGTCGGTTGAATTTGCCTTAAAAGTAGCAAAATAAAAAAGGTTGGGTAGGGTCAATTTCCTTATCTTTCCGGAGCATAACCCTTAGTTATTTTAGGCGATGAAAAAGTTCTACGATTTTAAAAACTTCAAAGGAGATCTAACGGGCGGATTAGTAGCTGGAGTTATAGCACTTCCACTGGCATTGGCTTTTGGCGTTCAGTCCGGTATGGGAGCAGCCGCGGGGCTCTATGGCGCCATTGCCGTAGGAATATTTGCGGCCCTCTTTGGAGGTACGCAAACCCAGGCAAGTGGTCCTACTGGTCCCATGACGGTAGTTTCTGCAGCCCTTGTTGCAGGTGCTATTCAAATGAACGGTAGTCTTGAAAACGCCATGGGTGTTATACTGGTCACTTTTTTATTGGGCGGATTGATACAAATTGTTTTTGGACTATTAAATATCGCAGGGTACGTCAAATACTTTCCATATCCTGTGGTTTCTGGCTTCATGAGTGGTGTGGGCCTTATCATTATCATTTTGCAATTATTTCCTTTGGTTGGGCTGTCTTCCCCAAAATCAACGGTTGCTGTAATCAAGGATTTACCTAGGATGTTTACGGAAGGTAATCTGTACGCCTTGGGATTGGGCCTTTTGACCGTGGCCATTTACTACCTATTCCCAAAAATCACAAAGACCATTCCCAGTGCTCTGGTAGCACTTTTGATTGCTTCCCTGGCGGCGTATTTTCTAAAATGGGACGTTCCTGTTATCGGAGAAATTCCTTCTGGACTGCCTGCATTACAAATAAGTACCATGTGGCCCATTGATCCTGGTGCCTACGGCATCATCATCGAATATGCCATTGTCTTGGCCGTATTAGGAAGTATTGATTCTTTATTAACTTCCGTGATTGCGGACAATATGACCAAAACCAAACACAATAGCAATCGTGAACTTATTGGTCAGGGTATTGGAAATATGTTGGCTGCCATGATTGGGGGCATTCCAGGTGCCGGAGCAACTAAGGGAACAGTGGTCAACATTAATGCCGGCGGAAAAACACGTCTTTCCGGTGCACTGCACGGTACATTTCTTTTGGCTGTTTTGTTAGGCCTTGGCACCTTGGCGGCGCACATTCCGCTCGCCGTCCTTGCCGGCCTATTGATTCCTGTAGGGTTTAAGATTATTGATTTCAAGGGCTTAAAGCATTTAAAAGCCGTTCCAAGGGCCGATGCTATCGTACTCATCCTTGTCTTATTGATTACTACGTTCGGTAGTCTGATCAATGCTGTGGGTATAGGAGTGGCATTGGCTTCCTTACTTTTTATGAAACAGGCAAGTGACTTGGCAAAGAACGGTATGGAAGTAGGTTCGGTTTCCGACTTTGACGGTTCAAAGCCCTGGCAAGACGAGCAGGAATTTTATGAAAAGTACAAGGATAAGGTCATCATAAAGCACTTGTACGGTCCCTTGTTTTTTGGATTTACGTCTTATTTTAAAGATGGTATCAAAGATTTGGATAGCGGGATCAAGGCGTTGATCATTCGCATGGATCGTGTTCCTTACATCGACCAATCCGGTCTTTATGCACTCGAGGAAGCGGTATTTGATTTACGACAGCAAAAAGTCGAAGTAATTTTAACTGGACTTCAGGAGCAACCGCGTGACCAGATGCTCGCTATTGACTTAATCGATGACCTGGTTCCCCATGAAGATATTTTTGAAACCGTGGATGAGGCGTTCGGTTACTTAAAGGAAAAATTGAGTTAGAGCTCTTTTAGAAAATTTTGGGAAGACCGCAGGGCTTATATTCGTACTTTTAGACTTCAGCCTACCAAGGAAAATGTACCATATGAAAACTTCCTCCTCAATATTCCTTGGAGCCTTCCTTTTGACTTCTGGTTTTCTTCAATCCCAGGATGCCATATACACTTTTAAAAAGGGCGATTACAGTGGTATTGGAAAATGGTTTATGGGTCGTGAAATTGCACATGTTATGGGCTTTCAAGGCATGTCTTGGTTAGAACGAAGGGAACGTGAATCAGAAGAAAAAACAACCACGCTTCTCAAAAACATGAACATTGGAAAAACGGACCATATCGCTGATATTGGGGCAGGTTCTGGGTATCATGTGTTTAAAATGGCCAAAATGGCGACAGAGGGAATCGTTTACGCCGTCGACATTCAAAAAGAAATGATTTCGGCCATGAAAATCAAAAAGGAAGCAGGTGGATATACCAATGTACGACTCGTACAAGGTACAGAAACCGAGGTAAACCTTGCCCCCAATAGTTTGGATAAAGTACTGATTGTTGATGTGTACCACGAAATGAGTTACCCAGTGGAGATGATGCAATCCATTAAAGTGGCATTGAAACCTAAAGGTGAAATTTATTTGATTGAATACCGCGGTGAAGATCCCAAGGTGCCTATCAAACGATTGCACAAAATGACCGAAGCACAAGCTGCAAGGGAACTGAGCGCCATAGGTTTTGAACTTAAGGAAAATATCGCCAACCTGCCTTGGCAGCATTGTATGGTATTTGTCAAAAGATAACGCCTGGAATGCCTTGTTTTTATATTTACCCTTTATCACTACTATTTTTTTCCAGCATGACTTCTCAAACCCTTTTCGAGCCTAAAACCAATCCCAATCCTAAAAACTGGTACATTGTTGACGATGTGGTCATGGGCGGGCGCTCCAGCGGCCAATTTAAAATAACTGAAGAAGGCTATGCACAATTCTCCGGTACCGTTTCTTTGGAGAACAATGGAGGCTTTTCATCCGTACGTTACAGCATACAAAATACGGACGTACATCCAGGACATACCATCAAAATCAGATTGAAGGGTGACGGAAATCGCTATCAGTTCCGGGTGAAAAACAAAAGAAATCAGCGCTATAGCTACAGTGACCATTTTGAAACTTCTGGGGACTGGCAAACAGTAACATTCAAATTGAATAATCTCTATCCTAGCTTTCGGGGAAAGCGATTGGACCTCCCGAATTTCAATCATACAAGCTTGGAAGAAATTGCTTTTCTTATCGGAAATAAGGTTCCCCAATCATTTGAATTGACCATTTTAAAAATAGAATTGGTCGATTGAATGGTTTAGCACTGCACTAAATTGGGGATAGCATTAATTTCTATTAGAATCACAACGGCTATTTCAAGACTGGTTTCATTATTTTTAAAGCATACAAACCAACTGTGCACGTCAAAAAACCAACACAATTTCTGGAATCTATAATCGTCATTTGTGTATGGCTAATTCCCACTTTTGCATTATGGGGCCAAACTTTTGAACGCCCCTCCTTTGCTTCTGGAAAATTGACTGGATCCTTGGATTTTGATGGTGCTTTGAACGAAGTGGATTGGAAAAACGCTCCTGTACTTTCCTCTTTAACAACAACAGTACCCGAAGAAGGGGGAACACCGTCGCAGTCTACCTTGGTACAGGTCATTACCGATTCAAGAAATGTCATTATAGGGGTTACCTGTAATGATACCAATCCCGATGGCATTATTCGGTTCTCCAAGCTTAGGGATGCCGATATTTCTGAAGAAGATCATGTCAAGGTGGTCATCGATCCGTTTTTGGATGGACAATCGGGTTACATCTTTGCCGTTAATTCCTTGGCCGCTAGATATGATGCCTTGGTTTCTGACCGTGGTGAGGACGAGAATGAGGATTGGGATGCTGTTTGGGATGCCAAAACGCAAATTACTGAAGAGGGTTGGACGGCAGAAATTGTTATTCCCATCCAAAGTATCGCCTTCAAAAAAGGATTGTCCCAATGGGGTTTCAATGTGGAACGCCGTATACAGCGTAACCTGGAAACCATTCGCTGGGCCAATGTAAAACGAGATCAATGGATTGCCCAGACAAGTCGCGCAGGATTGGTTACGGGGCTACCTGAATTCAATTATGGCGTGGGGGTAAATTTTCGCCCCTCATTGATTGCCAATGCTACTCAAATGGGACCTGACGGGGCTATGGACGTCAATCCAGATATTAGCTTCGATGCCAACCAACGCCTCGGACCCAATGTTTTGGCTACGTTTACCGTTAATACCGACTTTGGAGAGACTGAAGTAGATACGAGACAGACCAACCTAACGCGATTCCCCTTGTTTTTCCCCGAAAAGCGCACTTTTTTCTTAGAAGGTTCTGATATTTTTGAATTTGGATTTGGCACCGGCCGCAGTACGGTACTCCCCTTCTTTAGCAGACGCATTGGGCTTCGAGACAATGTGCAGATTCCAGTAGTTGGGGGGACCAAGCTCAACGGTCGTATTGGGAAGACGGCTTTTGGGGGACTCGGGATTCGCACGGACGATTTTGATTTGGATGGCAATACTTTTTCTCCTACCAATATGGGGGTCATGCGGGTACGACGCAACGTACTGAAAGAAAGTTCCGTAGGGTTTATCGCTTCAGCAGGAGACCCACTAGGGCGTGATGGGAGCTGGATGTCCGGGGCCGATTTTACCTTTCAGACCACGCGTTTCAATGGCGATAAAAACTTTTTGGTCGGCGGTTGGGCCTTGTTTACGGACCGAGAGGACCTCTCCGGCGATCGTTCTGCGGCAGGATTTAAAATTGATTATCCGAACGATCGCTGGGATGTGGCCATGACCTATGCCCGTATTGGGGAGGATTTTGACCCTTCATTGGGCTTTGTGCCCCGTAGGGGTGTTAACTTTTATCGTGTTGGGGGCACCTTTGCACCCCGGCCCAAAGCACCTTGGTTGCGTCAAATGTTTCACGAGCTTTTTGTCACCTATATCAATACGCTTTCAGGACCCTGGCAATCCTACAGCATATTTACGGCACCCATCAACTGGCGGTTGGAAAGTGGCGACCGCATTGAAGGAAACATCCGACCTGTAGGCGAAAACATTTTGGAGCCTTTTCAAATCTCGGATGGGGTTACCATTCCCGTAGGGGAATATAATTTTATGCGCTATCGCCTAGAAGCGGAATTTGCCCGCAAACGCCGGCTGAGCGGAGAGGCCACTTGGTGGTTCGGGAGTTTCTATGAGGGGAACTTGGATGAGTTTGAACTCACCCTTAATTGGAACCCCAGTGCCTTATTGGCTTTTGAGTTCAATGGACTGCATAACCGGGCGCGACTGCCCTTTGGGGATTTTGAACAAACTTTAGCAGGCCTTCGTGTACGTTTTAACGTGACCTCGAACCTTCAACTCAACAGCTATTTACAATACGATACCGATAGCCGGGTCTTGGGCTTAAATGCCCGTATCCATTGGATATTCTCGCCTTTGGGTGATATTTTCTTGGTCTTTAATAACAACACTATTAACAACATCAACCAACCTTGGGAGCTCCAAAACCGGCAAATTTTACTGAAAGTACGGTATAACTTTAGATTGTAACGGTATGATTTGTATTAACAAATACCGTTAACAACTCGGAGCATACTTAGCATAATTTTTGGGATAAACTCGTAAATTTGTGGCTTCTCAAAAAGGCCTTAAAATGATTCACTTTTTTGGCGATGTAGCTATCAAAGTTTTTGCCCTGCAAACCCAACACGACCTGACCTCAGAAGATAGTACAAAATTAAGCTGGTTGTTTGGCAACCAACCCAAAATAGAAGCGGCGTCACTGGACGCCTTTTTTGTTGGGCCGCGGACCACCATGCTCACACCATGGAGCACCAATGCTACCGAAATCACCCAAAATATGGGGATTGCTGGTATTCTAAGAATTGAGGAGTTCTTTGCCGTCAAAAAAGAAGACCAGGACTTTGACCCCATGCTCTTTCAAAAGTACAATTCCTTAGGGCAGGACATCTTCACCATCAACATTGCTCCAGAGCCCATTTTTGAGATAGAGGACATCGCGGCTTACAATCAAAAGGAAGGCTTGGCACTGAGTGATGAAGAAGTGGCCTATTTGGAAAACTTGTCCAAAGCACTTGGCCGTAAACTCACTGATTCTGAAGTGTTTGGTTTTAGTCAAGTAAATTCCGAACACTGCCGCCATAAAATCTTTAATGGGACTTTTGTCATTGATGGGGAAGAAAAACCCACTTCACTCTTTAAGCTCATCAAAAAGACTTCTGAAGACCACCCCAATGGCATCGTCTCGGCCTACAAGGACAATGTGGCCTTTATCAAAGGGCCCGAGGCAATTCAATTCGCCCCAAAAAGGGCAGATGAACCTGATTTTTACCAAGAAACGAAATTTGATTCCGTGCTCTCTTTAAAAGCAGAAACGCACAATTTTCCCACTACGGTAGAGCCCTTCAATGGGGCTGCCACCGGTTCGGGTGGTGAAATCCGCGACCGTTTGGCAGGTGGTAAGGGAAGTTTACCTTTAGCGGGCACTGCAGTGTATATGACCTCCTATTCCCGTCTTGAAGAATCAAGGCCATGGGAAAAGGCCTTCCCTGTGCGGGATTGGCTGTACCAGACACCCATGGATATTTTAATCAAAGCAAGCAATGGGGCTTCCGATTTCGGAAACAAATTTGGGCAACCTTTGATTGCAGGTTCTTTGCTGACTTTCGAACACAAAGAGAAAGCAAAAAATCTGGGCTTTGATAAGGTCATTATGCTGGCTGGAGGTATCGGTTATGGAAAAGCAGAACAGGCCCTAAAAGAAACTCCTAAAAAAGGCGATAAAGTGGTCATCCTAGGCGGTGACAATTATCGCATTGGTATGGGAGGAGCGGCGGTTTCCAGTGCAGATACCGGGGAATTTGAATCCGCCATTGAGTTGAATGCGGTACAACGAAGCAATCCTGAAATGCAAAAACGGGCTGCCAACGCCATACGCGGATTGGTGGAAAGCGAAGAAAACCCTGTTGTATCAATTCATGACCACGGTGCTGGGGGACATTTGAACTGCCTCTCTGAATTGGTCGAGGAAACCGGGGGGCATATTAATCTGGACAAACTGCCTGTTGGCGACCCTACCCTTTCGGCAAAAGAATTGATTGGCAATGAAAGTCAGGAGCGTATGGGTTTGGTCATGGGCGAAAAGGACATGACCACCCTCAAAAAAATTGCAGAACGGGAACGTTCTCCCCTATTTGAGGTTGGGGAAGTTACCGGTGACCATCGCTTTACTTTTGAAAGCAAGAGTACTGGGGAAAAGCCCATGGATGTGGAGCTTTCGGCCCTTTTTGGAAGTTCTCCCAAAACCATTATGGAAGACACAAAGGTCGAGAGCCAATTTAAAGATGCCCCATATAGTCTAGAGCATTTCCACGAGTATTTGGAACACGTATTGCAACTGGAAGCTGTGGCTTGTAAAGACTGGTTGACCAATAAGGTGGACCGCTGCGTGGGAGGTCGCGTGGCGAAGCAGCAATGTGCCGGCCCACTACAATTACCACTTAATAATTGTGGTGTAATGGCCCTAGATTTTAAGGGGAAAGAGGGTATTGCCACCAGTATTGGCCACTCCCCCATTTCAGGATTGATAGACCCAGCTGCCGGTAGTCGAAACAGTATTGCCGAAGCCTTGACCAATATCATTTGGGCACCCCTGGAAGAAGGCCTAAAGTCAGTTTCCCTTTCCGCCAACTGGATGTGGCCCTGTCGCAATACTGGGGAGGATGCCCGATTGTATGATGCTGTGGAAGCCTGTTCGAATTTCGCCATTGCATTGGGCATTAACATTCCCACAGGTAAGGATTCCTTGAGCATGAAACAGAAATATAAGGACCAAGAGGTGATAGCACCCGGTACGGTCATCATTTCTGCTGCGGGCCATTGCTCAGATTTGAATAAGGTCGTGGAGCCCGTTTTGCAAAAAGATGGGGGTGATATTTATTATATTAACCTAAGTGGAGACAACCATAAATTGGGAGGTTCCAGTTTTTATCAAGTATTGAATGCTGTGGGTAGTGAAGCACCGTCCATTGCAGATGCCCTTTCTTTCAAGACGGCTTTTGATGCGCTACAAGGAGAAATAAAGACAGGCAATATCATTTCGGGACATGACATTGGTTCGGGGGGATTGATTACCACCCTATTGGAAATCTGCTTTGCCGATACCGATTTGGGAGCTGAAATTGATTTGACCCCATTGAGAGAAGCGGACACTATAAAACTTTTGTTTTCAGAAAATAGTGGTATTGTTTTCCAGACCAATGCCCAAACCATGGAACGATTGAGGGCCCAAGGGGTTGAAATCATTAAGATTGGAAAACCCGTTCCCGAAGGTACCCTGAGCATAAAAAACCATGGGGTCGAAATGGGGCTAAATATCGAATCGCTTCGAGATACCTGGTACAAGACTTCGTATTTGCTGGATGATAAGCAAACGGCCAAGGGACTCGCTAAGGAACGCTACGAGAATTATAAAAATCAACCCTTAACGTATACGTTTCCGGATAGTATCGCTTCCAGTGATGCCGTGAAGGGCAATCGTATCAAGAAACCAAAAGCGGCCATTCTTCGTGAAAAAGGGAGTAATTCTGAGCGTGAAATGGCCCATGCCATGTACCTAGCTGGATTTGATGTCAAGGACGTACATATGACCGATCTGATTTCGGGCCGTGAAGATTTGAAGGACATTCAGTTTTTGGGTGCTGTAGGAGGTTTTTCCAATTCCGATGTTCTAGGTTCGGCCAAAGGTTGGGCAGGAGCCATAAAATACAATGAAAAGGCCAAAAAAGTCATTGATGATTTCTTCGCGCGGCCAGATACCCTTTCGGTAGGTATTTGCAACGGTTGCCAGCTGTTTATGGAGTTGGATTTGATCAATCCCGAGCACGGAGAGCAGCACGGTAAAGTGACCTATAACGATTCAGGCAAACACGAAAGCAATTTTACCTCAGTAAAGGTTGAAAAGAATCCTTCTATTATGCTTTCCAATTTAGAAGGAAGTACCTTAGGGGTTTGGATAAGCCATGGCGAAGGGAAATTCAATCTACCATTGGAAAAAGACAACTATGAAATCGTGGGTACATATGGTTACGCTGAGTACCCGGCAAATCCCAATGGCAGTGATTTCAATGTAGCCATGCTATGTGATAAAACTGGGCGACATTTGGTGACCATGCCCCATATTGAACGAAGTATTTTTCCATGGAATTGGGCCTTCTATCCCAAAGGCAGAAAGGATGAAATTTCACCTTGGATCCAAGCCTTTATCAATGCACGGGAATGGGTTCTGCAAACTGCGACAGCATAACCAAAAGTTTACGATAATGCAGTCCAAACCGTAATTTTCGTAAGGTGGCGTAGGCATTTTTCCCATATCTTTAAAGGAAAACAAAAACACCATGGAAACAGCTTTTAACCGCCGAAAATTTATACAACATAGTTCTTTATTGGCCATGGGTGCCGTATCCGCCCCACTCATGGGTGCCACCCCATTCCCAGCTTCAATTCCATCCATTTCACCAGAGAATATGAATATTATAGGACCAAGAGAGGGGTATTCTCCCCATATAGGAACTTTGGTATCGATGATGAATTGGATGCGGGAGGTAATGCTTAGTCCCGTTAGGGGGATGAGCATTTCGGACTTGGACTACCTAATAGACGATAACGCCAATACCATTGGGGCCATGCTTATGCATTTGGCAGCTACCGAACGTTTCTATCAACTCAATACTTTTGACAATAAAAAGTGGGGGGATTTCCCGGAAGAGGACGTAATAAAATTTAGCGCCGCCTCCATGCTAGGGGATCGTGGAAGAGATGAAATTAAAGGAAAACCGTTGGATTATTACCTTGAAGAAATGTCAACTATCCGCGAAAATACCCTTGCAGAGTTTAAGAAACGGGATGACGATTGGTTATTTTCAGTGGATAACGATTTTCCTTGGGGACCAACCAATAATTACTGCAAATGGTTTCATGTTTGTGAGCATGAATCCAACCATAATGGAGTATTCAAATTCTTAAAAAGTAGGATTTCTTAGCAGTTCTAGACCAATCTTATTTTTCAAGAATCAAAAAATGATCATCCATTACATTGCCCACCAATAGCAGGTTTTTATAAGGTGCGGCTACAGAGGTTGCTGAAATTGAGGTGCCGTCATCAACAAAAGGGGATGCAATAGTGTAATCGCCCTGACCCTGGTAGTTTATTTTGATGACCTCAGAAGGGGCTTTTGGTTTTTTGCCTTTGGCATAAGCAGCGAAAGCCATAAGATTGGGATGGCATCCGGACCAAAGGTTACCTTGGGAATCAAACTCTAGATTATCCACTCCTGTGCTGCAATCAATGCTATCAAAATATTTTAAGTCTCCGTTCACCAAACGCTCGTAGACATTAATTTTAAATCCCCTCGGCGATGCTATAAAAAGTAAGTTTCTAGAGGCATCGTAGTTGATGCCATTGGCATAAGAAAGACTATGGTCCACAACGCGATACCCAGACCCATCAAAATAGACCGTTTCACATTTAGCAAGTCCTAGATAATCTTCGGCAAGGCGTCCCAGTCCATTTTGATAATAGTGGTCATTGGTAAAATAAAATTCGTTCTCCGAAATACCCACAATGTCATTAATGGCATAAATCATTTCATCTTTCAAGGTCTCTACATGCACCAAACTATCAGTATTAAAAACATCAAAAATTTCAATACTTTCTCCGTCAGCGTGGTTGGCCACCCAAAGACGATGTCTTGTGCTGTCCATTTGAATTAGACTGATACCGTGGGGAAGCAAATCCACCTGAACATTTTTAGAAAGTTTTGTGACGGGCATGGATTCCTGGGAAAGGTCCATGGAATAAATAGCACCTTTTTGTGGGTTGCCATCGCGGTGGGCAGCCCGATCATAGGATATAAAAATGGCAAAATCGTTGTCTTCATCAACTGTAATATCCTCAACACCTGCAATGGGAATCTGTTTAAGGACCGAGCCATGCATTTTGTTTTCAATTTTTCTGAAATAACCTGTTGAGTTAAAAATGTATCCGATGTAGGCAATGACAACAATAAATAAAACCAACAGAATTTTTAAACCTTTTCTCATTTTAATTGGTATGGATTGAGCTAAAGATATTTGAATTTTCTTTGAAAATCATACTTATATATGCCCTGTTCCTTATAGGGCTCCGAATCCAAGATCAATTGAAACCGGATAATCCAAGGCATCATAAAATACCCCCACCTTAATTTTATTTTGTTTGTTCACTTTAATTTACATTACGAAGTAAGGCTTTAGGCAAGTTTATTTCATAGAAATAATATGCTTTTAGGAATATCTATGGCCATAGCTTGTTAAACATCCTGTAAATAGGACGTTCATAATCCATTATTAAATATGGTGTGATATCCCAAAATATATTTTGGGACAATTTAATCGCACACCTATGGGCAATTCAATACTATTTGCCAAAACTGGATATATTAAAAGAATAATTTTACCATGATTATTAAACCTAAATGATACTGGCGCTTTCAAATTTTGATATGAATTCCTTAGTAGTTGGAATTAAATTCCTTTTAGGGCTGCAGTTGGTCATCATAGCTATCTTTCTTTTCTTCAATAAAACGAAAAAAACAGATACCCCTCTCGGCTTACTCTGTATGTTACTCGGCCTGTGGTTTTTTAAGAGGATTTTTAATGGATATTGGAATGAGGATTTATTCCTTTTTATATTGATCGGTCCCGGCAAACCCATATTTATTGGGTCGTTCTTGTTGTTCTATTTTAAAAGCTATTATCAGAACCTAAAAAGGCCATTTATCCTAAAACATATTACCATTCCCTTTATTTATTATCTGTTAATTGTACTTTTCAGGTTCTTTTTAATCGATATTGATCCTGTTTTTGATCTGAATCTATCATTTTTTTTTTCTTTGGCAGCACTCGCCATTTTTTGGTATTATTTCATAATTACCCGATATGAACTAAATCAAACAGTTAAAAGTCATATTATCCCTCGGGCCCATACTAAACTTAGTGTACTGTTCTTTTCGGTTTATTTTTTCCTTTTACAAGTTCCCTTGTGGGATATCTTAAGGAATCTTTTGCAAAGTAATTTTATTTCCACTTTTTATCGCAGTAAATTGGAGTTTCTATATCATAGCATCTTCAAGGCTTTTGGTGAAAACCTGGCCTATGGCTATCTACATATTCTTGCTTATGTACTTTTTATATATGCTTTAAGTGAACTACGGTTTTTTAAAAATTTCTTTTTACCTAAAGACGTTTTGCTCCATCAAAACACATTTAAGGACCTAAAAAAGATAGACAACTTATTCCGTAACTATTTTTTGCTTGATAAAAATTTTAAAAACCCTCAACTAACAATTGAAATCTGCGCTAAAGAGTTGAGCATTTCTAAAAAAGAATTGATCGATTATCTAAAGATTACTAAAAAAGGAACTTTTAAGGAGCTTGTTAATGCGCACAGAGTCGACGAATTTAAAATACTTTTAAAGCAAGAAAATGATTTAAGGTATGATATGGTTGGGCTGGCAAAAGAATGTGGATTTGCATCTAAGTCTACATTTTACCGTGTTTTTAAAGATACTGAAGGTATCACTCCAAAAGAATTCAAAGCCTTGGTTTTTGATAAAAAAAGAAATTGATTGTATTAGACTTTATTAACGCAAACAACAATACAATATATCTTCTGGACATAGGGGTATCGCCATCATTTACGAAGGTTTTACAGTATGATCATTTCAATAAAGTTCGTCGAAAAATTAATTAGGTTGTGAAAAATAATGGCTGGTAAAATACTCTTACTAGCATAGGTCATCCAACCCAAAATATACCCCAATATCCCTGTGATAACAAATGCATCAAAAGCAAATTCAAATACCCAATTTTGAAGAAAAACGGAATGGCCAAGTGCAAAAATCAAAGTAGTAGCCCAAATAGTTGGATGTCCAAACCTAAATTTACCTTTATTGACTACAGGCACCAAAAGTCCAATTACAATTCCGCGCCATAATTCTTCATCGAGACCTGGCATGGTAATTTGATAAAAAAGAATTTCCAAATTCAACTCTTTGCTTTGGGAAAATACCAGAGTTAATCCCACCATAACGCTGGCTGTTATCAATCCTACTGCTGCTATTTTTTTATATGACCTTTTAGCCGCAATCGAGAAGACATAATCGTGTTCTTCAAAATGCCTTCGTGCAATAATGTAAAAAATTATTGAAAACAAAATCGTCAGGATTTTTCCTGTCCAATTCATTAGGGTGTCCGAAATAGATAAAAAACTATACGCAATGGGAAGAAATAACAGTATCACATAGAATACATGATATAAAAATGTTAAAAGGCCATTTTTAATGAAGTTCCTTTTGTTCCCCTTAAAAAGGAAAATAATCCCCAATGCCCCTATCAATACCACTAAGGTGAGTATTACCTGTTCTGTCATATTATTTTTAAAATGGGAAGGTAGATATGAAGGCTTTATTAAGAATAAGTTTTGTTGTATCAAAATTGATTTCAGGACTTATACTACCCTTTTGTTAACATTTAATCGAAAATTAAATTTCAAAATTTGAAAATCAATCAAAACGTTTTACGGCATGAAATCAGTAAAAAACATATTTCCCATAGTTACAACAGTGCTACTTACAATTAATGCTATTCTTCTTATAATAGTTTTTGGGGGGGTAAACAAGATTAAAAAGTTTGAAGAAATTGATGTTGAACGGATAAATATTGTGGAACCAGATGGAACACTTAAACTAGCTTTATTCAGTTCCTCAAAACTTAGAAGGGGACTCGATGGCGATAAACGAAAAGGTGCGGGTACAATTTCAGGAATTTGGTTTTATAATGAAGAGGGTTATGAAACGGGAGGCTTGGTTTTTGATGGTAAGAGTATATCCGGGGGTCAGAACTCGGGTGTCAGTCTCACCTTTGATGGTTACAGACAAGATCAGACCATAGCAATACAACATAATGAGAAAAAGGACAGTATCAATAGCTATTACGAAGATGGTATACAAATCATGTCCAGGCCCGATTTTACTGATGTTAAAGAAGAATATGACTTCTACAAACTTAAATATCCGGATACTTTCGGCGATGAAAATACGCCAAGACTTACCAAGGAGATTATAGATTCAATCGACCTAGAACTAGCTCGAGACTATAAGGTAGCAAAAAAAAGAATCTATTTAGGAAATCAAAGAGGGGATCTTGGACAGGGTTGGTTCGATAATTCTGGCCTTTACATTAAAAACAAATATGGAAAAGATATGATCCGTATTTACGTAGATAAAAAGAACACTCCAAAATTTGAAGTTTTAGATTCCCTAGGGAATATGGTTAAGTACAATCTAATCCCGGAAATCAGATAAAAGTAAAATTGAGGCAAGTAATTTTAAGCAGATCGTGATATTTTAACTTTATGGCACTTGTACTTTTCCATAACTTCCCGCCCATGAAAATTAGAATCGCGATTCAACCAGACTTACCTGAGATTATTCATATGCTTGCCAATGATAAATTAGGTAGTAAAAGGGAACATTTTGAAAATCCATTACCTAAATCTTATCTAAAGGCTTTTGAATGCATTGATGTCGATCCCAACCAAGAATTAGTGGTAATGGAAGATGATTTGGGAAATGTTGTCGGAACCCTTCAACTGTCCTTTCTACAATATCTGACCTATCAGGGTAAAATACGTGCCCAGATTGAACAAGTTCGAATTCGTGAAAATCAACGTGGGAAAAGTCTTGGTAAACAACTTTTTGAATGGGCAATTCGTCGCGCACAAGAAAAAGGTGCCCATGTGGTACAACTGACAACTGATAAAAAAAGACCTGAGGCTTTAAAATTCTATGAAAATCTTGGGTTTAAAGCTTCTCATGAAGGAATGAAATTACACCTGGTCTAAATGAAACCTCTTAAATTGTTTAGGTATTCCTAACTATTAACAAACAATTTTATCGATTCCATTTTAAAATAACCCTTCCTTTCCCTATTTTGCAATTTCTTTACAGTAACTTACTATGACTTCAGTAACCAGACTATTCGATTTCCCGTATTATCAAAAGGAAAAATATGATTTAGAAAAAGCTCTTGTAACCAAGAAAAATGGGCAGTGGGAGGCTACCTCGACTCAAGAATATCTTGATAAGGCCAATGCCATTAGCCGTGGGTTATTGCGAATGGGGGTCAAGAAGGACGATAAAATTGCCATCATTTCGATGACCAATAGGACCGAATGGAACATTATGGATATTGGGGTTTTACAAACGGGTGCGCAGACCGTTCCAATCTATCCCACCATCTCAAAGGAGGATTATGAATACGTACTCAATCATTCAGAGGCAACATATTGCTTCGTTTCCTGTAATGATGTACTTCAAAAGGTGCTGGCCATTAGTTCCAAGGTAAAGAAACTAAAAGATGTGTATTCCTTCAACGACTTGGAAAACTGTAACCATTGGAGCGAAGTACTCGAAAAAGGAAAAGACGAATCAAATCAAGATGAAGTGGAAGCCCGCAAAGCCGCGGTGCAGCCAGATGATCTTGCTACATTTATATATACTTCTGGGACCACTGGTAGACCAAAGGGAGTAATGTTATCCCATAACAATATCGTTTCCAACGTCATTGCCAGTGAAAGAAGGGTACCGCTAAAAGCAAATGCAGCAGCGTTAAGTTTCTTGCCGGTATGTCACATTTTTGAGCGCATGATTCTTTATCTATACCAATATTGTGGTATTCACATCTATTTCGCAGAAGGATTGGATAAAATTTCTGACAATGCCAAAGAAATCAATCCCAATGTAATGACCGTGGTACCGCGATTATTGGAAAAAGTCTATGACGCCATTGTCGGAAAAGGCGAAGAATTGGAAGGCATCAAGAAAAAACTGTTCTTTTGGGCGGTAAACCTCGGTTTAAAGTTTGAACCCTATGGTAAAAATGGATGGTGGTACGAAAAGAAACTTGGGCTCGCCCGAAAATTAATTTTCAGCAAATGGAAAGACGCCTTGGGAGGTGAAGTTGAAATGTTGGTTTCTGGAAGTGCAGCCTTACAACCAAGGTTGGCACGTGTGTTTGGAGCTGCAGGGATGCCCGTTATGGAAGGGTATGGACTAACGGAAACCTCTCCTGTAATTTCAGTGAATGAACAAGCCAATAAAGGTTGGAAAATTGGCTCTGTGGGAAGGGTCATTGATGGTGTTGAAGTCAAAATTGCCGATGACGGTGAAATTTTATGCAAAGGACCCAATGTCATGAAAGGTTATTTTAAGGACCCTGAAAAAACGGCCGAAGTATTAAAAGATGGTTATTTTCATACTGGGGATATCGGCGAGATTGGTTCGGATGGTATCCTAAAAATAACGGATCGCAAAAAGGAGATGTTCAAAACCTCGGGTGGAAAATACGTGGCACCGCAATTGCTGGAAAATCGCTTCAAACAATCCCGCTTCATTGAACAAATCATGGTTGTTGGCGAAGGAGAAAAAATGCCAGGTGCCTTAATACAGCCCAATTTCGACATGCTACAATCGTGGTGCGAGCAAAATGATGTTACCATCGGTCAAAATTCTGACGTTGTTGTCAACGATAAGGTTATTGCCATGATGCAAGTAGAGGTTGACGAGGCCAACTCAGATTTCGCCAAATGGGAAAAAGTCAAACAATTTCGAATGACCCCAGACGTATGGAGTATTGATGATGGACATATGACGCCTACTATGAAACTTCGAAGAAAAATAATTAAGGAAAAGTATATGGACCTATATAATAACATTTACGGTCGATAAGAACTAATTTAAAAGATAAAGAGCCCACCATTGTGTGGGCTTTTTTTATGTCAAGCTTCAAAAATTTATTATGCATGCATAATAAATTTCCCTATCTTTGACCGTCCAAAATAGTTCCATGAAGGATTTGACAATTGATTGGGCCCTAAGGGCAACTTGGCAAGCTGTAACTAGAATGTACAATGAGGAAGCCAAGAACTATAACCTTACCATGGCCATAGGTTTTACCTTATTAAGCATAGATTCAAAGAAAGGAACCCCAAGCACCTCTCTCGGACCACGTATGGGCATGGAATCTACAAGTCTTTCCAGGATTCTAAAAAGCATAGAGGAACGGGGATATATTGAACGTAGGCCCAATCCCAAAGATGGCCGTGGGGTTCTCATCCATTTAACGGCACTTGGATTGGAAAAACGGAAGGAATCCAAAGAAGTAGTATTGCGCTTCAATGAAGCAGTTCGAGAACATCTGAACGATAAAGACTTAGAAGGTTTTTACAGAACCACTGAGATTATCAATCGACTTATTCTGGACAGAAAAATTTACACAAAAACAACAACCGAATAAAACGTAAAACGTAACATGAAAAGGCATATCAACAAAGTTGCCGTTGTCGGTTCCGGTATTATGGGAAGTGGTATTGCATGCCACTTTGCCAATATTGGAGTTGAAGTATTGCTCTTGGATATTGTACCAAGGGAATTAAATGATAAAGAGAAGGCCAAAGGGCTGTCCTTAGATGACAAAGTGGTTAGAAACCGCTTGGTCAATGAGGCACTTGCCAAAGCATTAAAATCGAAGCCTTCCCCCATTTACCATAAAAAGTTTTCAAATCGAATCACTACGGGAAACCTGGAAGACGATATCTCAAAAGTGAAGGATGTCGATTGGATTATTGAGGTCGTCGTCGAGCGATTGGATATTAAGAAACAAGTATTTGAAAATCTGGAAAAGTACAGAACTCAGGGGACATTGATCACTTCAAATACCTCAGGAATTCCCATCCAGTTCATGAGTGAAGGGCGAAGTGATGACTTTCAAAAACACTTCTGCGGAACTCATTTTTTCAATCCAGCGCGGTATTTGAAATTGTTTGAAATCATTCCTGGTCCTAAAACCTCAACCGAGGTCCTTGACTTTTTAAACGGGTATGGCGAACAATATTTAGGAAAAACTTCAGTCCTTGCCAAGGATACACCGGCCTTTATTGGCAATAGAATTGGGACTTTCGGGATTTTCTCACTTTTCCATGCCATGAAGGATCTGGATATGACCATTGAAGAGGTAGATAAATTAACCGGTCCCCTTATTGGAAGACCTAAATCTGCCACGTTTAGGACTGTAGACGTCGTGGGCTTGGATACCCTGGTTCATGTGGGCAATGGTCTCTATGAAAACTGTAAGGAGGATGAACGTCGCGACGTATTTAAAATGCCAGACTTCATCAACACCATGATGGAAAACAAATGGTTAGGAAGCAAAACTGGTCAAGGATTTTATAAAAAATCAGTGAGCCCTGAAGGCAAAAGAGAAATCCTTACCCTCGATTTGGGCACTATGGAGTATCGCTCAAAGAAGAGCGCAAAGTTTGCAACGCTTGAGCTGACCAAATCCATCGATGCTGTTGCGGAACGATTTTCCGTCTTAAGTGATGGGAAAGATAAAGCCGGCGAATTCTTCAGAAAGAGTTTTGGGGCCCTCTTTTCTTATGCCTCACTGCGTATTCCTGAAATTACTGACGAGCTTTTCAAAATTGATGATGCGACTTGTGCCGGGTTTGGTTGGGAACACGGTCCATTTCAGATATGGGATGCCATAGGATTGGATAAGGGCATTGAATTTGCGGAAGCAGAGGGATTAAAAGTAGCTGATTGGGTACATGATATGAAGGCGGCTGGAGTTCCCTCATTCTATACGGTTAAAGATGGAGCCTCCCATTATTATGATATTCCTACCAAGAAAATGGAGAAAATTCCCGGTCAGGACGCGTTTATTATCCTTAATAATATTAGGAAGTCCAATGAGGTATTTAAAAATAAGGGGGTTGTTATTGAAGATTTGGGTGACGGCATATTAAATGTAGAGTTCCAATCAAAAATGAACACCATAGGCGCAGACGTACTTATGGGCTTGAACAAGGCCGTTGACATTGCCGAAAGGGATTTTCAGGGCCTTGTGGTAGGAAATCAAGCGGCTAATTTCTCAGTCGGTGCCAATATCGGTATGATTTTCATGATGGCCGTTGAGCAAGAATATGACGAACTCAACATGGCCATTAAAATGTTTCAGGATACGGTCATGCGTATGCGCTACTCGTCCATCCCTACTGTTGCCGCACCTCATGGTATGACCCTGGGCGGTGGTTGTGAGATTACGATGCACGCTGATAAAGTGGTGGCCGCTGCTGAAACCTATATTGGTCTTGTGGAATTTGGGGTCGGGGTCATTCCTGGTGGGGGCGGTTCCAAAGAAATGGCTATGCGAGCAACCGATTCACTTAGAAGCGGGGATGTGGAGCTGAATATCTTACAAGAATATTTCTTGACCATTGGTATGGCCAAGGTATCTACCTCAGCGTACGAGGCCTATGATTTGGGTATCCTTCAAAAAGGCAAGGATGTAATTGTGGTCAATAAAGACCGACAAATTGCTACGGCCAAGGCACATGCCAAATTAATGGCCGAGCAAGGATATACCAAACCACCAGCACGAAAGGATGTCAAGGTACTTGGAAAACAAGCTTTAGGCATGTTTTTAGTAGGCACCGACTCCATGGAGGCCAGCAGGTACATTAGCGAACACGATAAAAAGATTGCCAATAAGCTTGCCTATGTAATGGCAGGTGGGGATTTGTCCGAGCCCAGTTATGTTTCAGAGCAGTATTTGCTGGATATTGAGCGCGAAGCTTTCTTATCCCTGTGTTCTGAGCGAAAAACATTGGAACGCATACAGCATATGCTCAAAACCGGTAAACCGTTGCGGAATTAATTTGTATGTCCAGTAGCAGAGCTGATCGCCTTCAGATTATTGGAACCATTATGGCGCTGGTTATTAGCATCATAGCCATGGTCACTTCCATTTATGAAGCAGGTATTATGAAATCACAACAAAAATCAATGGTATGGCCCTATTTAAGTGTATCACAACAATATAATAGTGAGGGTTTCGGAATCAAAATTACGAACAAAGGTACAGGGCCCGCCATTGTAACCTCAGTGCAACTGGACTATAAGGGTATGCCCATGGAAAATGTGGATGTGCTAATGGATTCATTGAACCCCGATAGGACATTTGGATATGATATTTTAAGGAACAGCACTATCGGTAATCACGTATTTACCTCAGGGGAAGAGATGATGCTATTTGGATTGCCCTATAATGACGAAACCCGAGTTGTTGTAGAGAATATCCCAAAAATTAGGATGCGAGTGGGTTATAAATCAGTTTTGGATGAATACTGGTATTACGACTCCGAAGACGATAGGCATTATAAAGAAGAATTTAAAGCTATAACAGAATTTAAAAATTAAAAAATGAAAACGGCATATATAGTCAAAGGATATAGAACAGCTGTTGGCAAGTCCAAAAGAGGGGGGTTCCGCTTTAAAAGGGCGGATGAATTGGCCGCTGAAACCATAGAATATTTGATGGCCCAATTACCCGATTTTGATAAAAAACGCATTGATGATGTCATTGTTGGCAATGCAATGCCCGAAGGGTCCCAAGGTCTGAATATGGCCCGTTTGATTTCTTTAATGGGACTTGATATTGTGGATGTGCCAGGGGTTACCGTGAATCGTTTCTGCTCTTCTGGACTGGAGACCATAGGGATTGCTACGGCTAAAATTCAAGCCGGAATGGCCGATTGTATTATCGCAGGTGGTGTTGAAAGCATGAGCTCAGTACCTATGACCGGATTCAAAACGGAACTCAATTATGACTTGGTAAAGTCTGGTCATGAAGATTATTACTGGGGTATGGGAAATACCGCCGAAGCTGTAGCGCAGGAATACAACGTATCCCGTGAGGACCAGGATGAATTTGCCTATAACTCCCATATGAAGGCATTAAAAGCCTTGGATGAAGACCGTTTCCAAGATCAAATAGCCCCCATTGAGGTAGAGGAAACCTTTGTCAACCCAACAGGTAAAAAAGCGAATAGAACGTTTACCATTACCAAGGATGAAGGCCCAAGAAGGGGTACTTCTAAGGAGGCTTTGGCCAAATTACGTCCCGTATTTGCTGCCAATGGAAGTGTGACAGCCGGAAACTCTTCGCAAACGAGTGACGGAGCCGCTTTTGTACTGGTAATGAGTGAAGAAATGGTCAAAGATCTAAATCTTGAACCTGAAGCGAGATTGGTAAGTTATGCTGCGGCCGGTGTTCCCCCAAGAATTATGGGAATTGGTCCAGTGGCTGCCGTACCAAAAGCGCTAAAGCAAGCTGGGATGAAACAAGATAGCATAGAATTAATAGAGCTGAACGAAGCCTTTGCCTCCCAGTCCTTGGCCGTAATCCGTGAATTGGGCCTCAACAATGATATCGTAAATGTGAATGGTGGTGCCATAGCCCTTGGACACCCGTTGGGTTGTACTGGAGCGAAGCTTTCGGTTCAATTGTTTGACGAGATGCGCAAACAGAACATGCAAGGAAAACATGGTATGGTGACCATGTGTGTAGGGACGGGACAAGGCGCTGCAGGAATTTTTGAATTTTTAAATTAATACTTACAAAATAATTGCAATGAGTACAGAAACATTGACCAAAGAAATCCTTCGTGGTGGACAGTTTATCGTAAAAGAAACGGATTGCGAAGATGTATTTACCCCAGAAGACTTTTCAGAAGAACAGCAAATGATGCGGGAATCCGTTAAGGAATTCAATGATCGTGAGATTGTTGCGCATAGGGACAGGTTTGAGTCCAAAGATTATGGGTATACAGAAGCGTGTATGAAAAAAGCTGGCGAGCTTGGCTTTTTGAGTGTTGCAGTGCCCGAAGCGTACGAAGGTCTGGGTATGGGTTTTGTATCCACCATGTTGGTATGTGAGTATATTTCAAGTGGTTCCGGTTCCTTTTCTACCGCCTTTGGGGCCCATACAGGTATAGGGACTATGCCCATTACCCTATATGGCACAGAAGGGCAAAAGAATAAGTATGTTCCAAAGTTGGCATCAGGGGAATGGTTTGGGGCCTATTGTTTGACCGAACCCGGTGCAGGTAGCGATGCCAATTCGGGAAAAACAACGGCTGTCTTATCAGAAGATGGTAGCCATTATAAAATTAATGGGCAAAAAATGTGGATTTCAAATGCCGGTTTTTGTCAGCTTTTTATTGTTTTTGCCAGAATCGGAGATGATAAGAACATTACGGGTTTCATTGTAGAAAATGACCCAAGCAATGGTATTACACTTGGGGAAGAGGAACATAAATTGGGCATTAGGGCCTCCTCTACAAGACAGGTGTTTTTTAATGATACCCAAGTGCCCGTTGAAAACATGCTTTCCGAGCGCGGCAACGGATTTAAAATTGCCATGAATGCCTTGAATGTGGGGCGCATTAAATTGGCTGCGGCCTGCTTGGACTCCCAAAGACGGGTGGTCAATCATGCCATAAACTATGCGAATGAACGCCAACAATTTAAAACTCCAATTATCCAATTTGGAGCCATTAAATCCAAAATTGCGGAGATGGCCACCAATTGCTATGCAGGGGTTTCGGCCTGTTACCGTGCTGCTAAAAATATAGAAGATCGCATTGCCATGAGGATTGCTGATGGAAATTCGCATCAAGAGGCAGAATTGAAGGGCGTGGAAGAATATGCGGTTGAATGCTCCATATTGAAAGTTGCCGTATCAGAAGACATACAGAATTGTTCCGATGAGGGAATTCAGATTTTTGGGGGAATGGGCTTCTCCGAGGAAACCCCTATGGAATCTGCTTGGCGCGATGCCCGTATTGCCAGAATCTATGAGGGTACCAATGAAATCAATCGCATGCTCGCGGTGGGTATGTTGGTCAAAAAAGCAATGAAGGGCCATGTGGACCTACTTGGACCAGCTACTGCGGTCGGTGAAGAATTAATGGGAATACCTTCTTTTGATTCACCCGACTTTTCTGTACTTTTTGCTGAGGAAAAAGATATGATTGCCCGATTGAAAAAGGTCTTTTTAATGGTGGCAGGTTCTGCAGCCCAAAAATTTGGACCTGACCTAGAAAAGCACCAGCAACTACTCTCTGCGGCCTCAGACATTCTTATTGAAATCTATATGGCAGAATCCACGATTTTGAGAACCGAGAAAAATGTGAAACGTTTTGGTGAAGAAGCACAAGCTACACAGATTGCCATGGCTAAATTGTATTTGTACAATGCCGTGGAAACGGTAAACCAAAAGGGTCGGGAAGGCATTATTTCGTTTGCGGAGGGCGATGAGCAAAAAATGATGCTCATGGGCCTTAAACGATTTACAAAATACAGCACCTACCCTAATGTTGTGGCACTGCGTACGCAAATCGCAGATAAAGTTGCCAGTGAAAACGCCTATACTTTTGACTAATTCAGATAACTTCCAAGGAAGTGAAAACCGTCCACCTGAATCGTGGGCGGTTTTTTGTTGCTCATCGTCATGAAAGCCTTTAGCTTTACAACATGTCAGAATCACTCTTGGAGAAATTGTACAGCCCGAATCACTTTCGCGAATTTGGGGTAACCGTTTTGGACCAAATCGCCCACCATCTGGAGGTGGCAATCTACAAAGAGGACAAGAAAACCATTCAATGGAATGATCCGTCGCAAGAACTTAAGTTCTGGGAAAATTTCTATAAAAAGGGGAAGAAAGAAGATTTAGTAGCTGAAATTCTTGGACGTACGACCCATATCCATAATCCAAAATATTTAGGGCATCAGGTAGCAGCAACAGCACCCATTACCCTGTTGACAGGAATGCTCAGCGCACTTTTAAATAATGGCATGGCAGTTTATGAAATGGGGATGTCCCCCTCTTCCATAGAAAAAATCGTAACCGATCGTATTTGTAAAAAGATTGGCTATGGCCAGGATGCTGCCGGATTCCTTACCTCTGGAGGGACCTTAGCCAATCTCACTGCGCTACTCTCAGCTAGGAAAGCCATTGTAGATTATGATGTATGGAATGATGGGTTGGACACACCTTTGGGCATTATGGTATGTGAAGAGGCCCATTATTGCGTAGATAGGGCAGCTAAAATTATGGGCTTGGGAGAAAAAGGAATTATTAAAATTCCTGCGATGGGTACTTATAGTATGGATGTTTCACAACTGGAAAAATATTATAACGAAGCCACATCCAAAGGAATAAAAGTCTTTGCCATTATTGGTTCTGCACCTTCCACGGCTACTGGAGCATATGATAACCTAAAAGCCATAGCTCAGTTTGCCCAAGAAAAACAAATTTGGTTTCATGTTGATGGTGCCCATGGAGGGGCAGCCATCTATTCCGAAAAATACAGCCACTTGCTCCAAGGCATTGAACAAGCGGATTCTGTGGTGATCGACGGTCATAAGATGATGTTGATGCCCGCAATTACTACCGCCCTGTTGTTCAAGAACACTTGGCACTCCCAACATACTTTCAGTCAAAAAGCAGATTATTTGTTAAATGATGAGGAAGAGGAACATTGGATCAATAGCGGAAAGAAGACCTTTGAGTGCACAAAAACCATGATGTGCCTTAATTGGTTTGTACTCATAAAGTGTTATGGAGAGCGTATTTTTGATGAATTTGTAACACGCCAATACGATTTGGCCCGAACCTTTGAAGAACTGCTAATATCGGACCCCAACTTCGAAATAGCAACATCTCCCCAATCCAATATTGTATGTTTTCGATGGTTTGAAGCGAGAAAGACGCCCTCAGAATTAAACCTTAAGAACGCTAAAATTAGGCAAGTGCTTCTTGAAGATGGTGAATACTACATTGTACAGACCAGACTAAGGGGCATTCACTATTTAAGAACCACCCTAATGAATGCCTTTACCACTGAAGATCACCTCATAAAATTATTGGGTAAAATAAAATCCGTTGCTACAACCGCAGTTTAGCTGATGGATTCCAATATTTTCTCTTGGGTTTCTTTACGGGAAAAATTGATGGCACATTCTATTAAAGCCAAATGGGAGTAGGCCTGGGGGAAGTTGCCCAGTAGACGTTTTGTCTTAAAGTCAATATCTTCACTAAATAAGCCCAAATGGTTACTGTAGCTTAATAGCTGTTCAAATTGCGCTAAAGCCTTTTCCTCTTCCCCTATTTTAAACAGGGCATTGATGAACCAAAAAGTACAAATGGTGAAAGATGAGGAAGGCAATCCAAAATCATCTTCATTTTTATAACGGTACAACAAGCCATCGTTACTTAGGTTCTTTTCAATGGCTTTTACCGTACTTACGAACTTGGGATCTCTTGCGTGCACAAATCCGTAAGACTCCATCAACAATACGGATGCGTCCAAATGATAGGAACCATACGACTGCGTAAATGCCTTCACATCTTCGTTCCAAGCATTATCCATAATGTCATTTTTTATTTCTTTCTCAATGATGCACCATTTCTCTATTTTACGATGTTTCCCAAACATCTTGGCTACCTTAATGGCTCTATCCATGGCTACCCAACAGAGTACTTTGGAAAACGTAAAATGACGGTCTTCACCCCTAAATTCCCAAATGCCCTTATCAGGCTCCTTCCAGTGCTTATCCACAATCCAGACAATGGCCTTTGTAATGCTCCATAATTCTTCGCCATTTTCGATATCATTGCTGAAACGGAGCAACTGCTCGTAAATAACATCCATGAGAATTCCATAGATATCATTTTGCTTTTGTTTATAAGCAGCATTTCCGGTTCTCACAGGTCTGGAACCCTTATAACCATCCAAATGTTCGAGCGTTTTCTCGGTCAAGGTCTTCTCACCATTGATGCCATACATAATTTGGAGTTTTTCATCCTTGTCCGGCATCAAATCAATAATGAACTGTAAAAAGCGCTTTGCGCTGTTTTTATGTCCCAGTTCAGATACTACCTTAATCACCATGGAAGCATCCCTTATCCAGCAGAAACGATAATCCCAGTTCCTTACCTCACCAATGGTTTCCGGCAATGAGGTGGTAGCAGCAGCCAAAACCGCACCCGACTTATTATAGGTGAGCATCTTTAGCGTAATGGCACTGCGCATAATTTCCGAATTGAACTTCTTGTAGGTTGGAGTGCGATCTACCCAATCCAACCAGTAAATCTTGGTTCGCTCCAATTCCAATGCGATTTTTTCTGTAGATGGACGTAAAATCTTTTCATTGTAACACACCAAAAAATAGCCATCTTCCTTTAAGGTAATTTCTTCCCCATTGAGTACATGGTTCTTGTTAAAGGAAGTATACAGAAAAAGGGAATCAAATTGTTGTTTACTGGTAATACTAACAATAAAGGAACCTTTAACATGATGGGCTGTTTCGCCCTTACCATACTCCAATCGGGGATCATATTGCACGGAGAATTTTGGCGCTCCAGAAATATGTTTTACATAACGGATAATTTCAGGCGGGGCGTGGTATTTGCCATTGGGCTTATGGTACCGGGGCATAAAGTCATGCAGCTCAAAAACATTTTCCCCATCAGAAAACCGAGTAACCAAAATAGCCGTATTTGGATAATACTTTTGGGCTATCTCATAATTGTATTTTGTGATAATCTCAAAATTGCCGCCTTTCTTCTCATCTAAGAGTTTGGCAAAAACAGAGGAAGAATCAAATTGGGGCAAGCAGCACCAATCCAATGAACCGGTGTCCGAAATTAAGGCCGCACTTCGGCAGTTACCAATAATTCCGTAATTTAGATTATCCATAATAAAGTCCTTATCGTTTGGTGGTATTTGTAAGTTTTTTCTTTCTTTATAATCGAAAAAACACCACTTTTATTTCATTTTCTTCTAAAAATCCAACCTATGGGTAAAACTATAATTATTTCCAATAGGCTCCCAGTACAATTACAAATAAGTGATGGTGGCTTATCTGCCAAACCCAGTGTTGGCGGTCTGGCCACAGGAATGAAATCCGTTCACCATGGAGGCGAAAGTCTCTGGATTGGTTGGTCGGGACTTACCAAAGAAGATACTCCAACAGAATTGGAAGATGAAATTGACAAGGCGCTAGCTGAACATGGTTGTTCCAAAGTAGTTTTGACTCAAAACGAAATCGACGGATTTTATTTTGGGTTCAGCAACCGCACCATTTGGCCACTTTTCCACTATTTTTTGGAGTACACGGAGTTTGAACTTAATTTTTGGGAAGTCTATAAATCTGTCAATCAAAAATTCGCAAACGCCATTCTTGATAAAACGGAAGATGATGACATCATTTGGGTCCATGACTACCAGTTACTATTGGTCCCACAAATGGTCAAGCAAAAACGCCCCAATGCAACCATTGGTTTCTTTTTGCATATCCCCTTTCCCTCATATGAAATTTTTAGGACATTACCTTGGCGGGAAGAAGTTTTGGAAGGCCTATTGGGGTCCGATTTAATTGGCTTCCATACCTATGACTATGAGCGACATTTTTTAAGCTCCGTACGACGTCTGCTTGGCTTGGACGTTAGCTTTAATGATGTCTATTTGGAAAATAGGGTTATTAAGGTGGATTCCTTTCCCATGGGGATTGATTATGACAAATTTCATAAAGCTGCCCAAAAAAGTACGGCACTAAAAGGAAAGGAACGAACAGACCTTCAAAAAAAATTGGACAATCACAAAAAGTCAGCACCAGACACCAAATTGATCGTTTCCATAGATCGTTTGGATTACAGTAAGGGGATTGCCAAACGTATCAATGCTTTTGAATATTTTTTAAATAAATACCCCGAATACAAGGAAAAGGTGCGACTCATCATCCTTGCCGTTCCCTCTAGGGCCAATGTTCCCCAGTACCAATTATTAAAACGCGAAATTGATGAACTGGTCGGTCGGATTAATGGAGAACTTTCTACAGTAAATTGGACGCCCATCTGGTACTTTTATCGCTCCCTCCCTTTCGAAAATCTTATTGATCTATATACTTCTTCTGATATTGCTTGGCTTACACCACTTCGCGATGGGATGAATTTAGTGGCCAAAGAATATATTGCCACTAGAACAAATAAAACCGGGGTCTTGATTCTGAGTGAGATGGCAGGATCGGCATACGAAATGAATGAAGCCTTGCTTATTAATCCAAATAATTTTGAACAACAAGCAGATACCCTTAAAAGAGCTATTACCATGCCCGAAAAAGAACAAATGGCAAGGAATATGTTCCTACAAAATAGGCTCCGTCGTTACAATGTTGAAGTTTGGGCCAATGAATTTATGGACTCCCTTAAATCCCAAAGGCAGGGGATTGGAACTTACGTTTCACAAAAAATATCACCAGACATTTTGGCTTGGATTACCTCAAAATATAAATCGTCAAAGAAGAGGCTGTTGTTCTTGGACTATGATGGAACATTGACCGGTTTTCATAAGGATCCACAAAAGGCCTCTCCTGATGCAGAATTATATCAACTATTGGATGCATTGCACCATCAGGAAAACACTACATTATTTTTGATAAGCGGCAGGGATAAAGAAACTTTTTCCCGGTGGTTTCTGGACAAAAAGTATAATATGATTGTTGAACATGGCGTATGGATTTCAAGGAAAGGCGAAGCGTTCAAACTGTTGGAAAAAGTAAAGGGGGAATGGATGGAAAAAATTATGCCCGTCTTGGAATCCTTTGTAGATCGAACTCCGGGTTCGTTCATTGAAGAAAAAAACTATTCCTTGGCCTGGCATTACCGAAATACCGATCCAGATTTTGGAGAGAAAAGGGCCACTGAATTGAATACGGTCCTGACCAGTTTAATTGGCAATGATGATATTAGTGTTTTGAATGGAAATAAAGTTATGGAGGTAAAAAGCAGTAATGTAAACAAGGGCAGGGCTTCTGTAAGAATGTTGGGCGAAGATGATTATGATTTTGTTTTTGCCATAGGTGATGACTGGACGGACGAGTTCATGTTTCAGGAACTTCCCCAAAACGCTATTACAGTGAAAGTGGGACTCAAAAAAACACAGGCCAAGTACCATGTGGAAGGAGTTTCCAAGGCCAGGGCACTTTTGAAAGAATTCATGAATTTGAGCTAATATGAAGAATGTATATTTTTTCCTAGGTTTTTGGGCCTGTCAACTCATTCTTGCCCAACCCAATACGGAGGTATATTTGTTTGATCTGGATATGGCGGAAGATAAAATTGGGTTGTTCAATCCAAAAAACATTTCCAATAATGAAGGCTATGACAACCAGCCTTCATTTATGGATAATAATACTTTGCTATACGCGGCAACAAGGGATGGACAAACCGATATTCTAAAATTTGATATTGTAAAAGGTAGCGTCAAAACATGGATTACGGATACGCCTACCGGCAGTGAATATTCTCCTTTAAAGATGCCGGAAAAGTCATCTATTTCCGCCATACGCCTTGACCTGGATGGTTTACAACGGTTATATGCCTATGACATGAATTCAGGAAATCCAACAGTGCTACTTGAAAATCTAAAGGTCGGTTATCAGGTTTGGTATAATAAAAATATCTTAGTGTGTACCGTTTTGGTGGAAAATGGAATGAATTTGGTCGTCGCCAATCTTCAAAATGGTCAGGTCAGAACAGTAGATAAAAATGTTGGCCGGTCGTTGCAAAGGGTGCCCTATAAAACCCAAATTAGTTATATAAAAAAAGTAGGAGGCCAATGGGAAATAAAAGCACTTGACCCGCTGACTTTGGAAATTGGGCCCATAATGGACACTGTCCCCGATACCCAAGATATTTGTTGGCTACAAGACGGTACGCTACTTGCAGGAAATGGGAAGATGATCTTTTATGCCAACCCAGATGAAGGAATAGGTTGGAAGCCCCTGATGCATTTTGAAGATGAAGAAATACAGAACATTTCAAGGATAGCGGTCAATGAAAGTAACACCAGATTGGCCTTTGTTGCTGAAGTTTCTCCAAGACATATTGTTGAAGAACAACTTAAAGCATACAATTCCAGAGATATAGAAGGTTTCACTGCTACCTTTAGTGAGGATGTTGAACTTTTTAATTTTCCAAATGAACCTATAGGAAAAGGAAAGGAGAATTTAATAAAAACATACAGGGCCTTTTTTGAGTCAACCCCAGATTTGCATTGCGAAATAAAGAATAGAATTGTCATTGGCAATAAAGTCATTGATGAGGAATACCTTACTGTAAATGGACAAAACTTCGCTGCCGTGGCCATTTACGAAGTTAAAAATGGTAAGATTGCCAAAGTCACCTTTATTCAATAATTTGTTCATGTGAAATTACCACATAACGTAGGTCGGATTGAAGCTTTTAGCGATGGTGTGTTTGCTTTTGCTGCCACATTACTGGTTGTATCAGTAGGTAACGAACAAAGTGCTTCCGTATTGAAAATAGATTGGAAAGATTTTGTGGGTTTTGGGGTAAGCTTTTTTGTGTTGGTAGCCCTTTGGTCGGTCCATTACAATTTTTTTCGTAGAACCAAGTATATGGACCATTGGATTATTGTGCTCAATTCCATACTCCTTTTCGTTGTCCTCTATTATATCTTTCCACTAAAGTCCTTACTTGATACGTGGTTAAGTGGCATTGTTATATCCCCAGATAACTTCTCCTCATTATTTCAATTATATAGTCTGGGGTTCTTATTGATTTTTGGATGCATTTCCATAATGTACCTTAGAGCCTACAAGAAGACCAAGTCGATGGAAAAAAGCATTACGTTGCTCTTTTATGCCAGACATTTTGCTATTTATGTCTTTGTTTCCTTGCTCTCGGTTATTGTGGCCAAACTACAAATTGGACTGATCTTCGCATTGCCGGGAATGATTTATATGCTTCTTGGCCCACTCTGTTACTGGCACGGTGTCCGTTTCAGTAAAGAATTTAATATTCAATAAAATGAGAACTATTCTTTTTTGCATTTTGCTGCTTCCCGTTTTAATGATTTCTCAGACAGATCGCCGAATATATGACATCATTAAATCTGTTTCCGTAGAACGTATTGAAAAAGATATCACCAAATTAGCCAATTTTGGTACCAGACACACGTTAAGCGATACGGTTTCAACTACTAGGGGAATTGGTGCGGCCAGACGCTGGATAAAATCGGAATTCGATGGGATCTCTGCTAATTGTGGCAATTGTCTTGAAGTATTCTATCAAAAAGATTTGGTAAAGCAGGGAGTGAATGCGCGAATTGCGAAAGACGTATGGGTTGTTAACGTCGTAGCCATTAAAAGGGGAGCAAAGCATCCCAATCGGTTCATTGTGATGAGCGGGGACATTGACTCACGGGTAACTGACCCCAATGATTATACCTCAGATTCTCCGGGCGCGAATGACAATGCCAGTGGCATGGCGGGAACCATTGAGGCTGCCCGTGTTCTTTCCAAATATGACTTTGAAAGCAGCATCATTTTTGTTGGACTCTCCGGGGAGGAACAGGGACTTTTTGGAGGTAAGGGCCTCGCGGCATATGCAAAAGGAAATGAATGGGATATCATTGGGATACTCAATAACGATATGATAGGTAATATCAGAGGGGTTGATGGTGTAATCAGTAATCGGGATTTTAGAATATTTTCAGAACCGGTTCCCCCAACGGAAACAACACAGCAGCGTAGGGCAAGACGCTTTTATGGAGGGGAAGTAGATGGAATTTCCAGACAACTGGCACGTTATGTTCACAAGACCACTCGAACATACATGCCAGAAATGAATCCTATACTTATTTATAGACTGGATCGATTTGGACGGGGCGGACACCATCGTCCCTTTAATGATTTTGGTTTTGCTGGTATCCGTATCATGGAAGCCCATGAGAATTATACCCAACAACATCAAGACATTCGTATAGAAGATGGCATTGCCTATGGCGATGTATTGGAGCATGTAAATTTTGAATATGCCAAAAAGTTAACCGCTGTAAATGCTATCAATTTGGCTTCCATAGCATGGGCACCCCCTGCTCCTAAAAATGTCAAAATCGGTGGTATTGTTGAACCATCCGTAAAACTAAAATGGGATAAGGTTGAGGGGGCAAAAGGGTATAAAATCTATTGGCGGGATACAACTTCGCCCACTTGGGACAATTATATGTATGTAGGAAACGTTTTACAAAAAACCTTGGAGGGTATCGTTATTGATAATTATTTCTTCGGAGTTTCGGCAGTTGGGGAAAATGGGCATGAAAGTCCCGTTGTTTTTCCATTAGGTATATTCCGTTAATAAAAGACAATTGAATGAAAAGATTCTTACTTCCCTATTTTATCCTAGTATCTTCCGTTCTGTTGGCTCAAAAAGACTTGGGCTTCACGCAGGACGATTTCCTTAGAGGCAGCATCACCCCAGAACGGGAATGGTGGGACCTCACTTTTTATCATTTGGATATTGTAGTAAAACCCAATGAAAAATATATTGAAGGTACAAATACCATTCGCTATAAGGTATTGACCCCAAAGGAGGTGATGCAAATCGACCTACAACCTCCCCTTAAAATTGAGAAAATAGTTCAGAATGGAAAAGAGTTAAGCTATAAAAAAGGAGGGGAAAATGCCTATCTGGTCCTACTTATGGAAGAACAAAAAGCAGGAGAAGAAAACGAAGTTATTGTGCATTACTCAGGGTATCCAAAAGAGGCCATACGCGCCCCATGGGATGGTGGGTTTTCGTGGAAAAAAGATGGCAATGATAACCACTTTGTAGCTACCTCTTGCCAAGGTTTGGGAGCCAGTGTTTGGTGGCCCAATAAAGACCATATGTATGATGAAGTAGATAGCATGGCCATAAGCGTTACCGTCCCAAAGGACTTGATGAACGTTTCCAACGGAAGACTGAAAAAAATTGAGGAAACAGCCACCACTAAAACGACCCATTGGTATGTAGATAACCCCATTAATAATTATGGCGTAAACGTCAATATCGGGGATTATGTGCACTACAGAGAAAAATATCAAGGCGAAAATGGTGAGCTCGACCTGGACTACTATGTGTTACGGGAAAACTTGGGGAAAGCCAAAGAACAGTTTAAACAGACCAAGCCCATGTTGGAGGCCTTTGAGCATTGGTTTGGCCCCTACCCTTTTTATAAGGACGGTTTTAAGTTGGTTGAAGTACCCTATTTGGGCATGGAACATCAAAGCTCTGTTACTTATGGTAATGGATATCAAAACGGATATCGCGGTACTGATCTTTCCGACTCAGGATGGGGGCTAAAATTTGATTTTATTATTGTCCATGAAGCAGGGCACGAATGGTTTGCCAACAACATTACTTACAAGGACATAGCAGATATGTGGGTTCATGAGGGGTTTACCGCCTATTCCGAAAACCTGTTTCTGGATTACCACTATGGTACCAAGGCTGCAGCGGAATATGTCATTGGCACACGTAAGCGAGTTTTGAACGATAGGCCCATCATAGGTCGTTACAACCTCAACCAAAGAGGTTCGAGTGATATGTATTACAAAGGAGCCAATATGCTGCATACCCTTAGGCAGTTGATTGAAGATGATGAATTATGGCGCCAAGTGCTACGAGGTCTAAACGAAACCTTTTACCATCAAACAGTGACCACGGAACAAATTGAAAATTATATTTCAAAAAAGACCGAAAAAGACCTGTCCGCCTTTTTTAATCAGTATTTAAGAACCGCAAAACTTCCCACTTTGGAATATGAATTTGACGGAAGGCATTTAAAATATCGTTACACGGATGTTGTTGAAGATTTTGATATGCCCGTTCGCATATTCATTGACAACCAGGCAAAATGGATTTTTCCCAAGAAAGATGCCCAGTGGAAAACGGAAAGACTAAAGGGTACAAAGTTGGAAGTTGACCCTAACTTTTATATTATAAGCAAAAAAATATAATGAGGATATACTTTCCCCAATGGCAAGGTTCTGGAAATGGAATTTCAATTGAAAAGGGGGCGAAAGTGATATTCAATTATCTCAATGATGATTCCATTGTTCAAGTTCCATTATCCAACCTAGATGCGGGACCCAACGGAACGCAAAAATATCAGATCAATAATTTTGAGGCCATAGATGAACAATTGATCCGTTTTCGTGATTTTGTTGAAAAAACCAATCCCGAACGAATACAGACCATTGGTGGGGACTGTGGTCTTGAAATTGTGCCGGTCTCCTATTTGAACAATAAATATCGCAATCTTGGTGTAATTTGGTTTGATGCACATGCCGATATTAATACACCTTCTGATTCCCCAAGCTGCAACTTTCATGGTATGCCCTTAAGGACCTTGCTCGGTGAAGGTGAAACTTCAATGGGTGATCTCATGTTTTCCCATATCGTCGATACCCAAATTCATTATATCGGCTTGCGGGACATCGACGAAAGCGAACAGAAGAGAATTGAAAAAGGGAATATCTATGCACCTAAGCAAATTGATATACAACACCTCACAAAAACATTGGCCGAAAAAGGCATCACCCATTTATACCTTCATTTTGATTTTGATTGTCTTGACCCCGCAGAATATGAAAAGACCTATTATCAAGTTCCCAATGGATTAAGAATTAAAGAAACGGAAACCTGTATTAAAACCTTACAGAAAGAATTTACCATAGTGGGCAGTAGTGTATTGGAATCCATTAGTACGAATATTTCCGAGCTACAGCCCATTGAAAAGATTATAACACTTTTGATGAAATGAAAAAAATAAGCGTTTTTGGCTTTTTGTTTATCGCCTTAATATTCCTAATCAATTGCAAAAATGCTTCCAGTACGGAAGACCCTAAGCCAACGAACGAGGTGCTGGTGCTTGGCACCATTCATAGCGGGCATTTGACAGACAGTGTTTACAACATTTCCTTTTTGAACAAATTGATACGGGAAATAGGACCAGATTATATTTTAGCTGAAATTCCTCCTGATAGGATGGAAACCGCCATGCAGGGCTTTAAAAGGGATGACAGCATATCAGAACCTAGGGTTCGGCGTTTTCCCGAATATGTAGACGTTATTTTTCCCTTGACCAAAGAGTTGGATTTCCAAATTATTCCTACTGCTGGATGGACGAAACCCATGGCCGATGAACGCAGTGCCAAGTTAAGGGCTATTAGTAAGGACACTTTAAGAATTAAAGATTGGGAAGCCTATGTAATGGCCAATAAACGTTCCGACTCCATATATAAAGCTACTGGTAAAGTAAATGATCCATACTTCATTCATACCAACACTTATGATAGCATACGGGATATTGCCCTGCAGACCTATAACAGCTTGTTCAATGTGGAACTCGGTTTAGGAGGTTGGGAAAATATCAATATTGCCCATTATTGGAACATTGAGAAGGCATTGGAGAAATACCGTTACCAAGGAAAACGGTTCTTAATCGTGTATGGAGCAGGTCACAAGGGATGGTTTTTACGTGCACTTCGCAAACGTGATGATATTATACTTTTGGACATGAAACCCTTTTTAAATGAAGTAACGAAACAATGAAAGTCAAGGTTGGTTTAGTTCAGGATAGTCCCATTTTCTTCGATAAGAAAAAAACCTTGGACAAACTGGAAGGTATTGTTGTGGAAAACGCCGCAAAAGGATGTCAACTTTTGGTATTTCCAGAATCCTTTATACCGGGGTATCCCAGGGGATTCGATTTTGGAGCCAAAATAGGGCATCGAACTCCCGAGGGCAAAGCATTGTATGCCGAATACCACGCCAATAGTATCTCCCTCAATGGTAAGGAAATGCAGCATTTAGTAGCCGTTTCAAAGGAGAATGGTGTGTATTTGGTCATTGGTATTACCGAAAACCAAGAAGAAAATGGTAGCCTGTATTGCAGTATGGTCTATATCTCCCCTGAGGATGGTTTGATGGGAGTACACCGTAAGATTAAGCCCACTGGTACGGAACGGCTTATTTGGGCAGAGGCCAATGGGCAGTCCTTGGTAACATTTCAAACCAAAATTGGTAAACTGGGTGGGCTCATTTGCTGGGAAAATTATATGCCTTTGGCACGCATGGCCATGTATCAAAAAGGGGTGGAAATTTATATTGCCCCCACTGCAGATTCTAGACCGGAATGGACCATTACCATGCAACAAATAGCTTTGGAAGGACGCTGTTATGTGCTAGGATGCAACCAATATTTTACCAAATCCATGTATCCAGAACAGTTTCTAAAAAATGTAATGGATGAGAAGGAGGAACTTTGCCCTGGCGGAAGCGTCATTGTTAACCCACAAGGAAAAATCATCCAAGGTCCCGTATTTGGAAAAGCCGAAGTGCTTATGGCACAATTGGACCTCACCAGTGTAATTAAGGGAAAAATGGACTTTGACGTCTGCGGACACTACGCCCGCAATGATATCTTTACCTTTGGTGTTCTAGACCAGCCTAGCACAAAAATTGAAAAGAACCTATTGGGATGATCAATCTGCAAACTACTTTAGAAAATGATTTGGTAGTAGTGCGGCCGCTTAACGTCCATGATTTTGAAGCCCTGTACACCGTGGCTCAGGACCCAAAAATTTGGAAGTTGCATCAAAATCCGAATCGCTGGGAGCTGAAGATTTTCAAAGATTTTTTTAAGGACGCCTTGGATTCCAAAGGGGCATTTGTAATTATAGACAAGGCCACAAAGAAGATGATAGGTAGTTCTCGATTCAAAATACCTAAAAACTCGAAAGAAGCTATCGAAATCGGATGGACATTTCTTTCAAGGCACTATTGGGGTGGGGTCTACAACAAGTCCTTTAAATCCTTAATGATCACATACGCTTTTCAACACTTTGATTATATCTTATTTCACGTTGACCATCATAACTATCGTTCACAAAGAGCTGTTGAAAAAATTGGTGGTATAGTACTGGATAAAAAAGGAAGTCTTGGCCATCTGCATACCCCTAAGGAAACTGGGCTCACCTTTATTTTACATAAAACCTCAAGTGTATAGGTATGAGGGCAGTCGTCTTTGAAAAATTCCAGGGGGCACTATCGGTGCAAAGTGTCCCAGATCCCAAGCCAAAAGATGAAGGTGTTGTACTGCAGGTTACTGCAACGGGACTATGCCGGAGCGATTGGCATGGATGGATGGGGCATGACCCTGACATCGTTTTACCCCATGTTCCCGGGCACGAACTGGTCGGTGTTATCGTAGCGAAAGGAAAAAAAGTTAAGCGTTTTACCATTGGTGATAGAGTAACAGTTCCTTTTGTCTGTGGGTGTGGTTCTTGCGAACAATGTCGCACCAATAATCACCAAGTATGCGATTATCAATCCCAACCGGGTTTCACCCATTGGGGTTCATTTGCCGAATATGTTGCTCTAGATTATGCGGATACGAACCTTGTAGCACTTCCCGAAGGCATTTCTGATGTCACTGCAGCTACTTTAGGTTGTCGTTTCATCACTGCGTATCGGGCGGTGGTGGCACAAGGTCGAATAAAAAAAGGCACCTCTTTGGCCGTACATGGATGTGGGGGCGTAGGCCTTTCTGCCATAATGATTGCACACGCCCTAGGTGCCGATATTATCGCCATTGACATCAATGAAGCAAATTTAAAGCTCGCAAAAGCTTTTGGAGCCAAAACAACAATCAATCCATTGCAGGTTGATGTCATTTCGGCGGTCAAGGAACATTCGCAAGGTGGCGTTGCAGTTTCCATAGATGCTTTAGGAAGTCAAGAAACCTGTTTTAACTCCATTGCCAACCTTAGGAAAAGGGGGCGTCATGTCCAAGTAGGATTGGTAACCGGAAATCATGTACACCCAAAAATTCCAATGGATCAGGTACTTGCGAATGAATTGGAAATTGTGGGCAGTCATGGTATGCAAGCCCATGTATACCCTGAATTACTGCACCTGATTCAAGAAGGAAAACTGCAACCTCAAAAACTGATTAACCGAACCATCCCCTTGGAAGAAGCGACACAACTACTCCCCAAAATGAATAACTTCGATCATACTGGGGTGTTGGTCATCAATAGTTTTTAAGGACGAAAAGGAATTAGCGAAAAAGCGCAAGGTTTGCTATTTTTAAGGGAACCTATTCCATTTTCCCTATGCCTTTCTTCACAAACGCGAAAAGATGTTTTACCCTATTGTTCTTATTCATTGGTACTATACTATTAGGGCAATCACTGAATAGAGATCAACTGAATGAAGCCTCCCAAAAATTCACAAAATCTTCCTTCCCCATCCTAAAGGAGCTGTTGAGCATCCCCAATGATGCTTTTTATCCAGAAGATATTGAGAAGAATGTGCTATGGTGCGAAAAGGCTTTTAGCAAACGTAGTTTTACTACCACACGAATTCCTACTGAGACTGTCCCTTTAGTATTGGCAGAAAGAAAACACAAAAAGGCCAAAAAGACCGTGCTCATCTATTTGCAAATTGATGGACAACCGGTGGATTCCACACGCTGGGATCAAGCTACGCCCTACACACCCACGTTAAAAAAACCGAGCGAATCCGTGGGTTGGAATACCCTCCCATGGGATTCCATCTTGGATTATGAGGACGATTGGCGGGTTTTTGCGCGATCGGCAAGTGACGCCAAAGGCCCGGTGGCCATGTTTTTAGCGGCTTTGGATGCCGCGGAAGCATTGCAGGCACACCCCAACTATAACATCAAGATTATTATGGATTTTGAGGAGGAATTAGGTTCTCCCAGGCTTCCAAAAGCGGTTACTGAAAATAGCGACCTGCTAAAAGCAGACATGCTCATTATTTTCGATGGTCCGCGGCACATTACCAACAAACCAACACTGACCTTTGGCGCCCGTGGTATCGCCACATTGCAGTTGACTACCTATGGCCCGGTGGTTCCCCAGCACAGTGGACATTTTGGCAATTATGCCCCAAATCCCGCACTGCGCCTTTCCAAGTTATTGGCCTCCATGAAGGACGATGATGGCAGGGTTAGTATTCCCGGTTTCTATGATGGAATTTCCATTGATTCCGAAACCGAGAAAATTCTTAAATCCGTTCCAGACAACGATGAACTCATCAGATACCGTTTACAAATTGCCAGAGCGGACAAAGTGGCCAATTACTATCAGGCCGCTATTCAATATCCCTCCCTAAATATTCGGGGCATGCAATCCGGCTGGATCGACGAAAAAGTCCGGACCATTATCCCCGGTTGGGCCAGGGCAGAAATCGATGTGCGGTTGGTATTGGAATCAGACCCCAACCGCCTTATCCAACTCATCCAAGACCATATTAAAGACCAGGGCTATTATCTTTTGGATAGAGTACCTACCAAAGGGGAGCGATTAAAATATCCTAAAGTTGCCACGGTCACCCATGAAATCTCTTACCAATCGTTCCGAACCGATTTTGATTCTGAAGTGGGACTCTGGCTTACCCGAGCGCTTAACAATGCTTTTGATGAAGAGCCCATACGCATTAGAATGAGTGGTGGTTCCATTCCTATTTCACCTTTTGTAACCACACTAGGTATTCCTGCAGTAACCGTTCCTACAGTAAATAGGGATAATAATCAACATAGCCCCAATGAAAATCTGCGTTTAGGGAATTATAGAGAGGGAATCAAAACGATGTTGGCCATTTTGGCCGAACCTTTATAATGAAGATCATGGCAGATTTTGAGGAACTGTATTTTAAAGACGATATAGCCTGGAGAAATTGGCTTCAAGGCCATCATCATACTTCCAAAGGGGTGTATCTTATTTTTTATAAAGTAGACCATGAAATGCCCAGTATGCGCTGGGAAGAGGCCGTTAGGGTGGCACTCTGTTTTGGTTGGATAGATAGTACCGTAAAAAGTTTAGGCAATGGGAAACGAAGACAGTACTTCTGCCCGAGAAGACCAAAAAGTGTCTGGAGCAAGGTCAATAAGGACCATCTTAAAGAATTGGAAGCAGGCGACCTCATGCACAAAAGTGGCTATAAAGCCATTGAAATAGCCAAACAAAATGGCTCATGGACTGCTTTGGACGATGTGGAAAATGGTGTGGTACCCATAAATCTACAAAAGGCTCTTAAAAAAAATCCAAAGGCCCTGAAAAATTTTCAAAGTTTTACAAAAAGTCAAAGAAAGACTTATCTGTATTGGCTCAATCAAGCAAAACGGGAGGCGACCAGACAAAAGAGAATAGCAGAAATCGTTTTCTTCTGTGAGCAGGGGATTAAGTCCAGAAATCCTAGGTCATAAGAATTTCCCCAAAATAAGTGTAACCTCCCCTTCCCTCCTTTCGTCTTAGTCCAATATACAGCTACAATTTATGGTGAAGCTAAAAATAACCTGGTCCTATTGCCTGGCATTCTATTGCATCATCATGTTGTATGTATCGCTACATGAGTTGGTCCATCATTTCTCAGGATATCTTATCTGTGGGGATTGGGGGATTAAATCATTCAATTACTTTGAAACGGCATGTGAGGACGATAAAAAATCATTGCTCGCAACTTATGTTGGACCACTCTTTTCATTTGCCATGATGTATTATGGTATGTATCTATTGAAAAAAAGAAATTTAGACAGGACAAAACATCTTGGTTTTGCCATCGTATTTGCCCAGTTACCCTTTCAGAGAATGATTTCCCCATTTTTCCGTATGAACGATGAATTCTATGCCTCTGCCAAATTATTTGGAAACACGGACTCTGTGTATTGGTCCGTGATCATTAGTATATGGTTGATTTGTCTGCCTCCCTTGATCAAGACCTATAAGGCCATAGCAAACAAAAATAAAATTCTTTGGTTTTTGTTTTACCTCGTCCTATTTCCCTATATCCTTTGGGGTCCTATTTTTGGTGGACTTGAATACCTGATGGTGGAAAAGAAATTTCTGGCACAACCCATCATCGGCATTGGTCTGTTATTTATCCTGAATGAGATAGTGACAATTATAGCCTATTATTACACTAAAAAGTACATTGATCCCTACTGGAAAAAATCGGGATAGGTCAAATGACCGTAATTATAGGTTTTAAAAACTAAACATCATGTACCAACGTGCATAGTCCCAACTGGCGATTGGGATGACAACAAAAGGCTACCCATTGACATCCTTTAGTAGCTCCTCAATGGACCGTTCCAATTGTTGGTCCACTCCTTTGTCAATCACATCTGGATTATTTTTAACCCTGATCATGGGTTCCGTCTGATTGTTTTCCATCCATTCCCCAGCTTTATTCTTTGCACTTACGGGCACCACTCCCCATCGTCCTCCATCAGGAAGGCGTTCCCATCCCGCAAAACTGCAGGTACCTGGAACCGGCATTCCTACCGTTTTTCCAATCTTAAGATCTGTATACCCGCTGGCAAAGCAATGACCATCACTATACATGGATTCATTAAAAATGGCCAAAGTAGGTTTTGTCCAACGCGATGTGGGCTCCCCGCCTACCTTTCGGTCTTCGGTTTCATAAGAGATAAAAGGTTCGCCCGTAAAGAACATGGCCAAATCAGCCACTAAATCCCCTCCCCCATTGAATCTTGTATCAATGATGACCGCTTTTTTGTCAGCAAATTTTCCCAGCATCTGCTCATAAACATTGCGGTAAGGACCATCACTCATTCCAGGAATATGCACGTAGCCCAACTCACCCTTACTTTTTTCTTCAACCTCTTTTTCATTGGTTTTGACCCATCTCCTATATAACAGTCGATTTTCATCATTTAATGAAATAGGCTTTACCGTAATCTGTTGTCTTTTTTGGGTAGTAGGATCAAAAACATCCAATAAGGTAAATTCGCCCGCCTTACGATTAAGATATTGGGCAACGTCCTTATCCGATGCTATGGCTTCCCCATTAATCTTTTCAATGATACTTCCTGCTTTTATTGAAAAGGAAGCCTTGTCCAACGGTCCTCCTTTTATGATTTCAGCAATTTTTATACCGCTTGCTTCGTGCGTATAATCCATAAAAATACCAAGGCTTGCCGTCGCATCCCCATTAGGAATAGTACCATTAAAACGTCCTCCAGCATGACTCACGTTCAGTTCGCCCAATAATTCAGAAACCATTTCAGAAAATTCATAGGAATTTCCTAAATGAGGGATATATTTTTCGTATTCCTTCCGCAATAGATTCCAATCCATGCCATGAAAATTGGAGTGATAGAAAATGGAATTGGTACGTAACCAAACATGTTCAAACATATGCTGGCGCTCAGCATCGGTATCCAATTGCATTTCAGATTTCATCTTGACCGGTTTCGTAGAGGCGCTACCTAGATCTACTTTTAAAATCCTTCCATCACTAAGGAGAAAAAGGTTTTCCTTTTTAGTGTCCCATTGCAAACTTGCTCTTTTAGCACCAAGGGAAATCAACATTTTGGTCTTCTTGGTGCGTAGTTCCGTTTCCCATAGGTTCATGTTTTTTTCAAATCGGGCCAGGTAATAGAGTTTTTCGCCATCCTTGGACAGTATAGCATCCCCCAAACTGGAAGAGTGTATGGTCAAACGCGCCTTGCGTTCCCTTAAATCTTCCCAGTCAAAGATTACAGCTGGGTTCCCTTTCTCTTTTTCGCTATCTTTTTTGCCTTTCTTCTTTTTAGTATCGGTTTCCCCATCCCCATTTTTAGCACTTTTAGATTCCTCAATCAGCTTCATCAAATCAAAATCCTCTTTCGACATGTTGAACTTGTCCCAACCTTCTTTTGTCAGGAACATGGCATACACATCAGCTTGTGTTCTGCCGCTTGTCGCATAACTCTTTAAACCATCACGATTGCTGAACCACAGTAGCCGTTTTCCGCCATCCACCCATTTTGGGAAATAATCAAAGTACCCACTTTGGGTCAAATTCTCTTTTTGGGAACCATCAGCAGAAATCAATAAAATTTCTCCATTGCTTAAGGTCTTTCCCCACGAAACGGCTAGCCATTTGCTATCTGGGCTCCACTTAAAATATTTATCGCCATCTTGAAAATGATAGAGTTCGTCTGGGGTAAGCAACGTTTTTTCTTCCTTGGTTTTTAAGTTCAGCACTTTTAAAGTCCTTCTATCTTCGATGTACGCCATGAAGGTGCCATTTGCTGAAAACTCAGGAAGGTAGCAATCCACGTTTTTCCCTAGAACCCGTTCTTCGGTAAACAGTGTAGCTGCGAAAAAATAAGGTTCTTCACTTCTGGTCTTGGTCGTTTTAAAAATCTGCCACTTCCCTTCACGCTCGCTGGCATAGGCAACGGCTTTACCGTCCGAAGTGAATCGAACAAACCGCTCTTGTTCCGGGGTATTGGTCAATCGTTTCGTCAGTCCACCCTCAACAGCAGTTACAAAAACCTCACCACGAGCAATGAATGCAATTTCCTTTCCGTTTGGGGAAACTGTCATTTCACGGACGCCAGCGTTAATGGAAATGTACTTATCCGCATTTGAACCATCCTGTGTACGAATGAGAATAGTTACCTTTTGAGGTTCCTCACCATCTTTTAAGGTGTAGATTTCGCCATCGTAGCTAAAGGCCATCATTCCATTACCATAGGACAAGGACCGCACAGGGTGTGTTTTTAAGGAGGTTAATTGTTCTGTTTGGGAAGGATTCTCCAAACCAAAGCGATGAACATTAAAGCTGCCACTTTCCTCACTAAGATAATAGACCGTTTTTCCATCTGCAGACAACACCGGATTTCTGTCCTCCCCTTTAAAGGTTGTCAGTTTGGTATGGGTGTCTTGGTTAAAATCATATTTCCAAATATCGCGGGTGATAGCGGAAATATGATGCTTTCTAAATTCATTTTCATACCCCTTGCGGTCGTGATACACTAGAAAAGCCCCATCCCCACTCAACTGCACGTCTTCAGCAGGAACTGTAAGTACTTGATCCACCCTACCGGCATCTGTAGGCACCTCATAAAGCTCAGGTTGTACCCTAGTCGGATATTGACGGTGATTCACATCATCTTGTCTAACAGCTCCGAATAGTATCTTTTCATTGTTATTTGAGAACGTGTAGGGCACCTCATCATTACTATGAAAAGATAGTCGTGTTGCGGCACCTCCCTCAGCATCCATTTTAAAAATATCAAAATTACCGTAGCGATTGGAAGCAAAGGCAATATGCTTACCATCATCGCTCCATACCGCCCGATAGTCATGCGCCTTATGAAAGGTTAATTGCGTGGCGGTCCCGCCCTTTGAAGCTACACGGAACAAATTCCCTTTGTACGTAAATACAATAGTGGAACCATCAGGTGAAATTGATGGATATCTAGCCCACTGCGGAGTGATTTGCGCCGTTAAAAATGTGGTCAGGACAAGGGACGTTACAAGGAAAAAACCTCTCATGCTATTAGGGTTTGGTTCGGTTGCGGAAGATACCAAAAACTGGGTTTTCACCTATTTGAAATCATCATTTTTCTAATTCTTTGTGTATTTTTTATGATATATCCAAGCCGCAACGGCCCCAACAAAAGAGAAGCCTGTCAACATCCAAAACACGTATTGGTGTCCCTGCTCCCCGGGATAGGCATCCAAGAAATATCCGTAGGCCGGCCCTGCAAAAATATCGGGGGTGTACCCCACCAAAGAAATAAGTCCAACGGCCGTACCCGTAAGCACCAAGGGAATCCTTCCTACCTGCATCACCCCAAAGTAAAGGGCCCTTGCGGCATACACCCCAATCGCTATAATGATTACAGAGATAAAAAATAGGGCTGTAGTATTTGGTGCAATAATGCCGGATGCAAATAAAACTCCACCAAGTATGCAAAGTACCAGAGCAAGAAATAACCAAAACGTAATTTTAAAACGATCTACCAACAGTCCCACCAAGATTCCTGTCGTGGGACGTAAAAATTGAAGAAAAGTCCCTACTTGGGCAGATTTTACCTGATCGTATAGCATAACTTCATTGGCATATTGGGAGATAATATCGGTAATTTTGTATCCAACATAGGAACATAGAATAATCACCATCAACAGCCATACCGAAGGTAGTTTTAACACTTGCTTTAGTTCGCTCCATGTAATTCTTTCAATAAGAATTTCCTCTTCATTTACCACTGATTTCATAAAGAACCACACAAAAATCCCAACCATAACAATGATAGCGGAAGCGATGTAAATCACATAGGTAAACGCATTTTGTCTATCCGGTAGGGAAGCTTCTGAAATATCAATACCCAAAAAAGCCGAAAAGACAAAAACCCCCAACAATCCAAACAGGGCACCGGTTAAACCTCGACCTCCGTCCAAAAGACCAAAGGCTTTCCCTTGGGAAGTATTTCCTCCCCAAACCCGTGTGGCTTTGATCATTGGAGCCCAAAACAAAAAAATGGTAGTAAATCCCCAATAACCATACAATAGTTGCAAAGTGGTCAATGAGGGGTATTGCGCATATAATACCCCACCCAAGGCTGTTAGCCACAACGCTATGGCAATCAATTTTCTAGGTGCAAATTTGTCTGCAAGAGGTCCGCCCAACGGATACGATATCATGGCAATGATACCATATAGCGAAAAACACAATCCCAATTGGACATTATCCAATCCAAAAACATCCAAAACCGTTGGTCGAAATATACGCGGTAGCACAAAAGGAAGTATAAAAACAGCTTCCCCAGCCAAAATAAGAAGGATAAGGTAGTACCAAGGAGCGTTCTGCTTCATGGACCCCAAAGTACGATAATTTACTTCTTTGTCTTAAACAATCTTAATACAAGCCTGCCAAGCATGAACAATCCAAAACAGATCAATGCAAAAATACTTCCAAAACCCATAGGTATCACTGCACCAAACGTAAAAGTAGATCCCAATACCCAGCCTAAAAGAAATTCAGAATAATACAAGGGAAAAAACAACCCCAATCCTAAAATGGAAAGCAAAACGAACGTAGGTATTTCAATGCCGTTCATGAAACAAACGGCAATGGTGATGGCAACTGTAGCGGCAGCCAAAAATCGAAGTAACACTGTTTTCAAGGAATCTTGAGGGTCTACTCCATCGGTTCTTTTTTGAATCCTATGCAATAAAAACCAAGTGAAAAAAGGTAGGATCATAGCCCCTACCCAGTTTGGAATTCCGGGCATATCCTTATTGTGAAATAAATAATGGACCGGTATGCCCCCATGAAAATAGTCCCAAAGTACATGACCCCAAACGAGAAGGGTAACTACTAAAGTGACATGTATACGTCGATTTTTGGTCAGGGTTTTGGACATTTTGATGCGTTTGTGGTTACCATGGTTAGACGCTAATCCTCCTAATTTGTTACTAAAGACAACGGATGATTATAGGAATAGGAAATTGAAAATGCATTAACACCCTTTTAAGAAATCTCCCTAGGTGATTGGTTTATCTTTAGCCGACTAATTAACTACCTAAAATGAAAAAATTACTTTCCCTATTGGTGCTACTGGCATCAATACCATTACCCGCTCAAGAATTTTCAATGGATTTGGTTCAAGATATGAAACCAAGAAACATAGGTCCTGCTGGAATGAGCGGGCGGGTTACCGCAATCGATGTTGTACTTTCCAATCCTGATGTTATGTACGTGGGTACCGCATCCGGCGGACTTTGGAAATCCACTTCCGGTGGCATCAAATGGAACCCCATCTTTGATGAGGAAGTCACAGCCTCCATAGGTGCTGTTGCCATTCAACAATCCAACCCCTCTGTTATTTGGGTAGGCACTGGTGAAGGAAATCCGCGAAACAGTTTGAATGGGGGCTATGGGGTTTTTAAGTCCCTAGACGGTGGAAAGTCCTGGAAAGCTATGGGACTGGAAAAAACAAGACATATCCATCGTGTGATTATTGACCCAACAAATCCCAATGTGGTTTATGTAGGGGCTATAGGTTCTCCTTGGGGGGAGCATCCCGAACGCGGTGTTTTTAAAACAACAGATGGCGGCAAAACATGGTCCAAAATTTTATTTGTAAACAACAAAACCGGGGTAGCCGATATGGTAATGGATCCCACAAACCCAAATAAGATCATCGCGGCCATGTGGGAACACAAACGCGACCCTTGGTTCTTTAAGTCTGGAGGAGCGGGAAGTGGTTTATACATGACTCATGATGGTGGCGATACCTGGAAGGAGATAACCGAAGAAGAGGGGTTACCAAAGGGAGATTTAGGGCGGATAGGTATTGCAGTCGCCAAAAACAAACCAAATATTGTTTATGCACTGGTAGAAGCGAAAAAAAATGCGTTGTACAAATCGGAAGATGGAGGTTTCAAGTGGAAAAAGGTCAATGACAAAAATGACATAGGCAATCGCCCTTTTTATTATTCTGAAATCTATGTGGATCCCGAAAATGAAAACCGGGTATTTTCAATATTCACCTATGTCAATGTCTCTGAAGATGGAGGTAAAAACTTTACACAGCTTATGCCTGCTTATGGTGTTGATAATGGGGTTCACCCCGATCATCATGCGTGGTGGATCCATCCAGAAAATGGGCAATTTATGATTGATGGCAACGATGGAGGTATGAACATCACCAAAGATGGGGGGAAAACCTGGCGCTTTATTGGCAACTTGCCCGTTGCCCAGTTTTACCATATTAGTGTGGATAATGAATATCCTTATAATGTTTACGGGGGTATGCAGGATAATGGTTCTTGGAGGGGGCCAGCCTATGTATGGCGCGCTCAGGGAATCCGTAACAGTTACTGGCAAGAAATTGCCTTCGGAGATGGATTTGACGTTGTTCCCGACAAGGATGATAGCCAATTTGGTTATGCCATGAGCCAACAAGGTTTTGTGAGCCGATACGATTGGAAAACAGGAAACAACTATATAGTTCGACCTACACCACCCGACGCCGAAACCAAGTTACGCTTTAATTGGAATGCGGGTATCGGTCAAGACCCATTCGATAATTCGACCGTTTATTTTGGAAGTCAGTTCGTTCATAAATCGACCGACAAAGGATTGACATGGACCACAATTTCGTCCGATCTCACTACCAACGATCCCGAAAAACAAAAACAAAGTGAAAGTGGTGGACTCACTATGGATGCCACTGGAGCGGAAAACCATTGTACGATTCTAGTTATTGAACCGTCCCCTGTGGAAAAAGATATGCTATGGGTAGGTACCGATGATGGTCGTGTTCACTATACCCAAAATGGGGGACAAACATGGACTGAAGTCACCGGAAATATTAAAGGATTACCAAAAGGAAGCTGGATTCCCCAAATTAAGGCTTCGCAGAACAATAAGGGAGAAGCCCTATTGATTGCCAACGATTACCGTAGGTTCAACTACACCCCATATGCCTATCGGACCAGTGACTATGGGAAGACCTGGACCCGAATAATAGATGATAATGACGTTGGGAGCTATACCCTATCCATCATTGAAGATCCAGAAAATCCAAATTTGATGTTCTTAGGTACTGACGATGGTCTATACCTCTCTTTTGATGCCGGAAATAAATGGCAAAAATGGACGGAAGGTTATCCTACTGTATCCACAAAGGACTTGGCCATCCATCCCAGGGAGCAGGATTTGGTCATTGGTACTTTTGGCAGGGCAGCATGGGTATTGGATGATATTCGACCACTTCGGGAGTTGGCAGATAGTAAAGCTAAACTACAAAACGATGTAGCCCTTTTTGAAAGTCCTGACGCTTATTTGGCAGCCTATCAACAAGGTACGGGAAGTCGCTTTGGTGGGGATGCCCTCTATAATGCAGAAAATCGCAAACGTGGAGCCATGATTACCTATTATCTGAAAGAAGGTAAAAAGGATTTGAAAAAGGAGAAGAGCGATGAAAAGGAAAAAAAGGAAGATGACGAAGACACCAGTAAAAAAGAACTGACCGGCGTACAAAAAAAGGATTCGTTACAATTTGACTTCTATGACGGCTCCCGATTGATCCGCACCTTAAAATATAAAACTCCAGCAAAAAAAGGGTTCCATCGGGTATATTGGGGATTAAACGAAAAGGGTCCGGACCGTCCCGCCCGAAAAATAAGTAAGAGCAAACGAGAGCCAGGGGGGACAACTGTGAAGCCAGGAACCTATAAAGTCAAAGTTACTTTTGGTGAAACCAGTGACTCTACTAGGATAACCGTAAAAACGGACCCTAGATTAAAAGTTTCCACGGCTGGTCTAAATGAGGTGTACCAAACGCGCAAGCAATTGGAAGAGTATATTCAAACCGCTGCGGATGCGGTAAAGCAATTGGTGGAAAGCAAAGATTTGGCCAATAAGTTTCAAAAGGAAATGAAAGACTTGGATAAGGACAAGTACAAAGACCAAATAAAAGCATCGAAAGAGATTGTAAAACAGATAGATTCTGTTATGGCGCTCTATATTGGAAAGGAGGACAAGCGACAGGGAATCACCAGAAATCCTGAAATCACGGTCATGCAACGTCTCAATAACGCCAATTTTTATTCTGGAACGCGCAAAAATGGCATCACGGAAACAGAACGTCGTTTAGTGCGGTTCGCCAAGGAGGACTTAAATGCTGCCTTAGTTAGGACCAATGGGTTCTTTTCAGACAAATGGAATGCCTACAGGGAATCCATTGAAGCACTTGACCTCTCCCCTTTTGAAACGACAAAAACCTTTAGCTTGGATTAATGAGGAAACTTTTTTTGTTCAGTTTAGTGCTGCTTACCCAACATATAGCTGCTCAGCAACAAGGTGAGGATGACTTTGGCATTTGGTATATGTATTTTGGGATGAACCGGGTTTCCGAACGTTGGAGTGTTCATACGGAGGCTCAGTTCCGGTATTTTGAGACTTCCAGTAATTTCAATCAACTTTTATTGAGGACAGGAGGGAATTATCACATTAACCCAAATGCTATTGCAACTTTCGGCTATGCTTTTATTGAAACTGACGGCACTTTCCAATCCATTCCAGGGGAAGAAAACTCAAAAGAGAATCGAATTTTTCAACAGTTCATCTTAAAGAATAAGGTTTGGGAGTTGGCCTTTGAGCATCGCTACAGACTTGAACAGCGATTCATAGATTTTGGAAATCGAGACGATACCCAGCATAGGGCTAGATATCGATTGCAGTTGACCCTGCCACTGACAGACACTTTCTTTCTAAATTTTTATGACGAGATTTTCGTTAACCTCCAAGACAACTTATTTGGCCAAAATCGTCTTTATTTTGCTGGAGGTATACACATCACCGCCAATAGCAGCTTGCAATTGGGGTATTTGAGAAATCAATTTGCCAATGCGGTCTTTGATCGATGGCAGATAGGTTTCTTTTACAATCCCGACTTAAGGGGTATATTCAAAAAATAGTGCAAGGTTAAGGTCATTCGGTGATGCCTTAACCAAATTCTACAACCAAAAATGAATACGGAAAAAGTAACTTTTAAGAATAACGAAGGCCAGGAATTGGTGGGCAGATTGGAAATGCCCGTGGACCGTTACCCACATAACTTTGTCCTTTTTGCGCATTGTTTTACCTGCACAAAAAATCTTTCTGCAGTGCGAAATATCAGCAAGGCGTTGACTTTAAACGGTTTTGCAGTACTCCGATTTGACTTTACCGGTCTTGGGGAAAGTGAAGGGGATTTTGCCGATACCAACTTCTCTGGCAATGTAGAAGACTTGGTGGCCGCCTCGAATTATTTGACCCAAAATCATAGGGCACCATCACTTTTAATTGGACATTCCCTAGGTGGGGCAGCAGTAATTTTCGCTGCCACAGAGATTCCATCGATAAATGCCGTTGCAACGGTGGGGGCGCCTTCAAATCCAATTCATGTAAAACATCTATTAAAAAGTGGCATTGAGGAAATTACTGAAAAAGGGCGCGCTGTGGTCAATTTAAGTGGCAGGGATTTTACCATTAAAAAACAGTTTTTAGAGGACTTGGAAACCAAATCCCTTCCTGAAACTGCTAGGGCTCTACGAAAACCATTGTTGATCATGCACTCGCCCCAGGATGATACTGTGGGCATCAAAAATGCTGAGGAAATCTATGTGGCGGCACATCACCCAAAAAGTTTTGTTTCCCTCGATGGAGCTGATCATTTGCTATTCAACAAAAAAGACTCCCTATATGTAGGGGAAGTGATTTCCGGTTGGGCAAAACGTTATTTAGAAATCCCTGAAAAGGTGGCCTCCTCTTTAAAGACGAGTCATCAAGTAGCTGCGAGTCTGAATGCTGAAGATGGTTTTACCACACAAATGAAAGTAGGGAACCATTATATGGTGGCGGACGAACCCGAAAGTTTTGGCGGTAATGATTTTGGTCCCTCCCCCTATGAATTTGTTTCGGCAGGTTTATCAGCTTGCACGGTAATGACCCTTCAAATGTATGCCAAGCGTAAAGGTTGGCCCTTAGAAAATGTTGAAGTGCATACGTCCCATAGTAAAAGTCACGCCAAGGATTGTGAAAACTGTGACGATACCAGCGCTAAAATCGATACTTTTCATCGGGAATTGAGAATTACGGGAAACCTAGACGAAAAACAACGAATACGTTTGATGCAAATAGCAGATAAGTGCCCGGTGCACAAGACTTTGCATAGTAAGACACAAGTCATCACTACTTTGGTCTGAGATTAAATGCGCATGTGCAAAACATCAAAATATTCCAGTTCAAGTTCAATAGCAGCTTGTTGAATATGATGGAGTTTCCTAAAATAGTCATCAATATGTAAGTCCCCGTTAAAAAGCCTTGCCTTTGCATCCTGGTAGTCCCTAGAAAAGTGTTTGCGCTTATTGCAATAGGCAATAAAATCGATGTATTTGTTAGGTCGGTGTATGGTCATGTGTTTCATTTATTCAAGGCAAAGGGGGGATACCTTGATATACTATGAGAACGATAAAATTGAATTATTAGTATTTCGTCGATACTTTTTTACATTTTATCGATGTTTTTCAAATAAACCCCAGAAGAGTTGTGGTTTTTGTCGGAGCAAAAAGCGTAATTTATGTAACTCATGGAAAGTCAGGTTTTTGAGGTTTCAGTTAAAGGCACGCATAGCATTATCATTCCTGATGATATTGCCATTCCGTTTATTGAACAAGGACATTTACGAGTTCAGGTAACCGCCAGTTTTGAGTCAAATTCAATTGATTTCCATGCAGCGATCAGAAAATACAATGGTCAATACACCATAATGTTCAGCAAAAACAAGCAAAAGGAATTAGGGCTTTTACCCAATGATTATCTTCAAATGCAGTTTTTTGAGGACACCTCAAAATATGGGGTTGAGGTCCCGGAAGAGTTCGAAGCAGTCATCTTTAGTGATTATGACGCCTGCCAAATCTTCGAGTCCTTTACAAAAGGAAAACAGCGTGGTATTATTTATATGATTAGCCGTTTTAAGGATTCACAAAAAAAGATAGATAAGACCCTAGTATTATGTGAAAACCTAAAACGGGGAATACGGGAAAATAAAGATTTACTGAAGCCAATTTAGGTTGACAGGACCTTATTTTATGAGTACCTTCGAGCAAATCCTAAAAACACTTACAATGAAAAAAATACAACTCGCCCTACTGGGAATTTTGGTCGTCTTTGCCGTTAGTTGCAAAGGTAAAGCCGATAGTGATACCATGGACTCAGATTCTGATTCAATGGATCATCAGGTTGATTTAGATTCAGACAGTGGGGACTCTGATTCACAGGAGATGGAAACTGTGATTTCCCTTACAAAATTGGAGGGCTCCCCGGCGTATGCCGATGCCGAATTACTATTGGATGCTCCAGCCAATACGACCATAGCCCAAGGTGGAGAAATTGACTTTAATTTCTCGGTCAACAACTATGAGCTAGGAGCGCAAACGGGTGGTCCAAATGCGGAAAGATTGGCAAATTCCGGAAAGGGACAGCACATCCATTTTATTTTGAACAATCAGCCGTATTCTGCGCATTATGAGCCCGCTTTTAAAAAAGAAGTCCCGGATGGTGTGCACCACCTCGTGGCTTTTTTAAGTCGTTCCTATCACGAGTCGGTTAAAAATGACAACTCTGTGGTGGTCAAGAAAATGGAAATTGGTGCCAATCCAACCGATTCTTTAGGATTGGATATGGATGCCCCTACTTTAATTTACAGCAGGCCCAAGGGAACGTACGCTGGTAAGGATACAGAAAATCTATTGTTGGACTTTTTTGTACTTAATACGACGCTGTCAGAGGGGGGCAATAAGGTAAGGGCGACCATTAACGGCAAAGAATTTATGATTACCGAATGGGCACCGCACGTCATTACAGGATTGGAAATGGGTGAAGTGAACATTCAATTGGAACTTCTGGATAGCGAAGGTAATCTGATTGAAGGACCCTTTAATAAAGTTAATCGAAGTGTGACTTTGAAACCATAACTTTTTCAGAATCCAACAATTAAAAGAGCCACTTTTCAAGTGGCTCTTTTTTTATCCCAATTCTTTTCTTAGTACCTCTAATGGGGAGCTCTTAAGTACCGTCCTACTATTCAATAGCCCTACCACTAGGACCATGATTGCGACCCCTGGGAATACTACTGTGAAAGGTATAACAGATGGGACAAAGTCGGTCTCAAAAACAAATAAGGCCAGTAAAAAGCTCCCTAAAAAAGCCATGAATACCCCTATCCCACTTCCTAAAATCCCTAAATAGATATATTCAAGTGCCGTAATCTTTAAAATCTGACCATTTTTAGCACCTAAGGTCCGAAGTAGCACACTTTCCTTCATTCGCTGGTATTTACTGGTTCTAACAGAACCAATAAGTACAATAATTCCCGTTAGAATGCTGAAGAAGGCCATAAAATTAATGACCCAAGAAATCTTATTTAAAATACCTTCAATGATGGTGATAACCTGTCTCAAATCAATAATGGAAACTGTTGGAAATAATTGCACTAGTTTGCGTTGTAAAATGGCCGATTCTTTCGTATCCGCAACATGGGTCGTCAAAACATGGAACTGGGGTGCCTTTTCCAAAACCCCTGAAGGAAATAAAATGGAAAAGTTGATTTGCATTCTGGCCCAATCAACTGTTCTTAAATGGGCTACAACCGTCTTCATCAACACACCTTGAATATTAAAAACAATTTTATCACCCAAACTTACTTCCGCACTCTCGGCTACGTTTTGGGCAATGGAAATTGGTATGTAGTCTTCTTCAATGACATCGATTGGCCACTGTCCTGATTCCGTGGTTTCCGAAGCTATCAAGGAATCCCGATAGGTTACCCTAAACTCATGGTGTAAAACCCATTGATTTATTGTTGAGGTGGTATCCAAGATAATTTCGCGAACCGGGCGTTCCTTAATTTGATGCATTCGCATGGTAATTATTGGAATATTGTCAATTACCGGATTTCCTGATTCCGAAATATTGGTTAGGGCAGCTTCTTTTTGATCGGTCTGTACATCCATTAGAATAAGGTTTGGGGTTTTGGATGAAGTTTCCAACGAGGTTCGGGCCAATAATATATCCTTGGTGAAATAAAGGGTGCTGATCAAAAAGGTACCCACGCCAACCGCCAATATCAATACGACAGTCTGATTATTGGGTCGGTATAAATTCAACAGGCTTTGGCGAGCCGTAAAACCCCATGAACTTGGGAAATAACGCTTGATAAAGCGCATGAACAAAAAGGCCATACCTCCTAAAATAGCAAATACGACTAAAATGGCAGTAACGAAATAAAAGGCATAAATGGCATCGTTTAGAAGCCATAGGGAAAAGGCAAACACAAACACAAGGATTCCGCCAAAAACAAACAATCTAGGTTTTCTCGCTTCTTTGGTTGAGGATTCCGTAACCCGTAAAACCTCTAA
>JBCBZA010000266.1:0-2805 GCA_039815575.1 Bacteroidota bacterium
CAATATAAATAAACTTGGAGATAAAAATTTCCCAAATAAAGCTTAAATTATCGATTAAATTAAAGTAGCTATGAAAAATTTCATGAGAAGGGGTTTTTTTGCCCTTATTGTAGTTTTAAATTTCATTTCTTGTTCTTCGGATGACAACGGTGGGGGAGGTCAAGAGGGAATTGAATTTGCAGGTACATGGGTGTTGACCGAAATCAATGTCAGTGCTCCCATCGACGCTGATAACGATGGAACAACATCCTCCAATCTATTGGATGAAGTGGATTGCCTTAGGGATACTTTGGTTTTGAATGAAACCTTTGAATGGAACTCCACCGAGGTAGTGGCAACTTTAATAACCCAAATTACCAATGACCTTTTTAATGTTAGCTGTTCCGATGAAAGAACCCAAAATGGCAATTGGGGGGTTTCAGGTTCTAATTTACTTCTGGTAGGCTCCGTAAATAGAACATTCCTTATTGATGGCAATCAACTCATTGAAAATTTGGCCCAAGACTTACCGGGGATACGAACACGGGTATACAATAGACAGGAATAGTTTAGTCCGGGCTTTTTTTGTAGAAATACTGAATGCTGTCCACCTGTTCCCTAAGCTCCTTATTCTCGGCTTCAAGGGCTCTTATTTTTAACTCGATATCCTTTATTCGATAGGCTTCGGTCTTTACAAAAAGGGGTTTCATTAGGCTAAATAAGGTAAACAAAAAGCTTACGGCAACGGCAGCGATTAAACCAAAAAGCAAGGACCTTTCCCTTTGGTACATTTTCTTTTCCGTCTGCCCTAGATTCGCTTTTTCCTGTGAAGAAAGTTTACGTGTATTGGACAATTGTTCTAAAAAGGTGTCCCATTTTTCCTCTTCTTGAACATATAGGTGTTTGAACCCTCCTTCTTGCAAAAAGTCAAGGGTATAGGCGGTGGCCGAAAGCATGAAAATCTTAACCCCATTCCCGCTCATGATATCCAATAGGTCTGGGTTATGATTCATAATCTCGCCAATAGATTTTTGAACGTACTCCAAACTATAGTTAGGGCGCAAAAATTCATCGTATAACAATTGAACTTCAAAATAGTCATCCCGTTCTAAGGCATATTGAAGAAATTTATCCTTGAGTTCGGCCTTGAAAAACTCACTCATTATTACTGGTGAAGGGATTTATTGGTTGCGTTAATTGTAAAAGTAAGCTAAAACGATAGTAGGGAATAAAGGTCAAGTAAAAGAATTATCAGATTTATTAAAAATAAAAATTAAGCTCTGGCTTATTGCCAAGTCCGAAGCATTCGAACCGGCTTATTTTACATAGTTTAGTAGACATCTTATTAGATCATTAGAACTTGAGGTTCTCTTCCTTATCCCACAATCCCCAATACGCACCAACATCTCCTTCCGATCCCACTTTCCACGATTCATCGAACGAAGAAAAATAGAAAATTTCAATAGCTTCTTCCTTTGACCATTTCTGGGTATTCATAAAATACTTTAAAAAATTGATGTGGGATGGATGTGCGCCATCGAGATTGGTACCTTGACTAGGCCATCCCGTTTCGGTAATAATTACTTTTTTACCATTTCCTGCCCTTTCTGCCTGGCGGTACATATCTTTCATATACAATAGGGAATAATCTAAGTCGCAACCCTCCCAAAAAGGGTAACAATTGGCTAGAATAATATCGCACAGTTCTGTAATTCTTGGTCGTTCCCTAAATTCATAATAGGCATCAACGTATCCAATAGGTATGTTTTTAATAGCACTTTTAGCTTGATGGATAAAACCAATCAATTCGTCTTCCGTCAGGTCCCCTCGATACATAACTTCATTGCCAATAGCAGCAAGATCTACAAAACCTTCATTTGCCAATTGTATCAAACCTTCCATTTCCTGAGCATTGCTATCAGGGTCATTGCCCAACCAAGCCCCAACAAGGGTCTTAATTCCGTACTCTTTTGCGATTTTTGGTATCAATTCGTTCCCCTCCGTACATGAAAATGACCGAACCCATTTGGTATAAGGCTTAATAATCTCCATCCGGCGTCGAATCTGTTCCTCATTAATTTGATCACCGGGCTCTTGACTTTCCATATAAGGGCTAAAACACAAGCCATGCATTCCTGTTTCCAGAACATCCCTACATAGAAGTTTTAATTCTTCTTCTGATTTACCCGAATAATCAATTGAAGCCAGTGCCAGAAACCTTTCCGCTTTGTAAGACATCGTATCCTATTATTTTCCAATGTTAAAAAACCCTTTCAGAACTCGCAAATTTAAGCTTCAGATGCTTTTCTTTTTTCAAGTTGGGCCCTTATTTCGTTCGCCCGTTTTTCAGAAACATCATAATTTTTCATTATACCCACTGTAAGTAAAGAAGCAACTATGCTGCATCTTGAGCAAATCTCTAAGAGTGACCTAGATAGCGCATAGCAGTCGAGGCTCGTGGAGAGTAGGAAGAGCGCTCAACAGCATACTACCGAACCGGTGGTTTAGAGAGAAAGGATTTTGGGTTCCGACAGGTCTTATCGAGGGTTTGGTGTAAAGAAACCGATCTAACTGGATTTAGTTCAACCGCAGTATGCTGAAAACGGCTTGTGGGGTGGTGTGGGAGGGTTGATGAGTGCAACCTCATCTCCTCGACTCGATCAGGCTACCATTGAGGGGAAGATGGGACGACTGCATGAGTGCTTCTATTTCTTCGGCCTCTATCGGTATGTGGGCCATTAGATCTAGATTTCCGCCGGCTTTGATTACTATGTCGTTCTCTATTCTGATACCGAAACCTTCATCGGGAATGTAGATTCCTGGCTC
>JBCBZA010000175.1:0-7779 GCA_039815575.1 Bacteroidota bacterium
CAAAAATTGTCAAAGTCTTGGGTAACAAATTGCGCATTTAAAGGATCGCTAGAGAAATTTTCTTGACCGGACAGGGTCATTAGGCTGAACAGTAGTGCAATTAAAAGGATGCTTAAGGTTTTCATGATTTTTATTTTGGACAAAACACGGTGCTATGCCTAGGTAAGTCGCCCAAAAAACAAATCTTGGACGTCTAAAATCATGTTCTTGGACTTATTTCTCTAAAAAATCGGAGGGTTTTTTGCCTGTAGAATCCTTAAAATTTTGATTAAAGGAAGACTTGCTGCTAAATCCGGAGTCCATGGCAATACCCAATAAATTTTTGTTTTGCTGGTTGGGATCTTGAATACGTTCAATCGCTTCCTTTACTCGGTATTTGTTGACAAATGCATTGAAGTTAGTATTATAGTAAATATTTATTAGTGCTGAAAGGTAACGCTCCGGTAGGTCAAGTTCCCTGGCCACTTCATTAATGGATAGTTTTTGTTGGGTATGGATCCTATCTTCCTCGAAGAGATTTTGTAAGCGAACCAATTCCTTTCTATCACTAAATTGCGGATAAGTGCGATTAATGATTTCTTTTTTTGCCACTTTGGGAACATCTAAAAAGGAGGGCTGGAAGTAACCAAAGTACCCTAATATAAATACAAAGCATATCAATAGGGCTTCTATAATTTGGACGACCGGGGCAATGTAAAAAGCTTGTAAAATCCAAAAGAAAGTCATAACTGCAAAAAACCCCAAAAAGGCATATAGTTTTCCAAAGCCCCTGTGGTTTGAAGCCGAGCCTGATCTGGTCATTTCCTTTTTAATTTTTTCTAACTCGACACCAAACCAGATCACTACAACGGCCAAAGCCAATACGGGAATGACCTCGGTTAGGACAAACCAGAACGTATTATCGATAATATGATAATTGGTTCCCCAGTAAACGTTAGTAAAATGAACCATAGATTCAACCACTATTTCCAGCAGTGCAGGGACAAATATCCACAGGTACCTGTATTTTAGGCTAAAAGTGGGGTTTAAGTTGACTTGTACAAAAAGCCACAAGGCAGGTGGTATGGTCAAATACGTGCCCAACAACCAAAAGGGAAACATGGTATCCGAATTGGTCAATTGCATCCGAATGGCCCATAGGGTCATAATTTCTATGGTAATTACTGCTGTGATGAGACCTAAAAAAAAATTGGCATACTTCTTCTTGAAAATGCTCATGAGTAAGGCCAGACTCAGTAAAGTGCCTTGACCAGAGATTACCAACAAGATATAGGGTTCCAATTTTTCCATTTGACTTAAAAGTAGTGATTAGCCCTGATCCTTAGAAAAAAGATGGTACAATCCAAATAAGGGACCTAGGACCAATATGGCGTATGCCCATAAGGAAGTAGAAAGTTGGACAAGAAAACCTATAGCTTGAATACTTAGGATGGTAATGGCAAATCCAACACAGTTAACTATGGTTAATGCGGTACCCTTAAATTCTGGAATGGCGTTTTGGGCCACCATGGTGGAGAATAGGGGTGAATCTGCGATGACGACCATCCCCCAAAATATGAGGAAAGCCAAGAATACTATGGGATTTCCTACGAGAAAAATCAAGGGTAGTAAGAGGCAACAACAACCGGAGAGCAAAAGTGCCATTCGCGCTGTTTTTTTGACGCCGTAATTTTTAGAAATATATCCCCCCATGACGCAGGACAAACCCCCAATTCCAATGATGATGAACGACCATAGGGGAACATTGATAAGACTCGAGTGGGCCCTGGAAAAAGCCATCAAAAGCAAGGGCGTGAACGCCCAAAAGGTATACAGCTCCCACATATGTCCAAAATATCCAAAAGCTGCTGTTCTAAATTCAGCAATCTTGAATACTTTAAAAAAGGCATTCAACTGCAGTTTTTGACTCCGCTTTCTAAATGGGCCATTGGGAACCAAGGCCCAAAGCAGACCTCCCCCTGATGCTGCCAAAGCCGAAGTGACCATGACAACACGATGCCATGATAACGACTGACCAAAGTTTTTTAATAAATGGGGAAAAGCGGTGCCTAAAACCAATGCTCCGACCAAATACCCTAACGAAGTACCGAGTCCCTTATCAAAATAGTCCGCCGCAATTTTCATTCCTACTGGATAAATACCTGCTAAGAAAAAACCGGTGAGGTACCGAAACAAAGAAAGTGTAACCATGGTATTTCCAGCCCATAACAAGAAGATATTACTGATGGCTCCGAGTAATGAACAAACAAAAAAGACCCGCGAAGGGGAAAAACGATCGGTGAGGGTCAATATCGCAAAAAGCAGTGTGCCTGAAATAAATCCAAATTGTACGGCTGAGGTTAACGTGCTGACAGCAGCTTCGCCCAAGCCAAAATTAAGAACCAAGTCTTCCATAATACCATTACTGGCAAACCAAAGGGAGGTACAACAAAACTGCGCAAGAACAATAGTTGGGAGAATATGAATTCGGGGGGTTGCCATCGGAATCCTTGTAGTATTAATCGGTTATCCGCCAAGGGGGGGTCAACCTATTTTCACCACCGTAATAAAGGATTAAATGATTGCCATCGGGATCTTTTAGTCGGGCCTCTCGCCAAAGCCAAGGCTGGTCCTTTGGCAATTGATAAAATACGATTCCTTTTTCTTGAAGGTTGTCCACAAAGGAATCAAGTGCTTCACTTTCAAAATAAATGGCTACTCCCTCACCTATAGGCAATTGGTCCACCAAGTGAATCGAAAAGGTCGAATCACCATCAGGGCAAGCCAAGCGTGCATAGTGGGGTAAGGCCTTAACAATAAGGTTCAATCCTAGGTCCTTATAAAAGGAAATTGACCTTGCCACATCTAAAGAGGGTACTGTTATTTGGTTCAGGTTCATCCATGAATTTTTCAGTTACTCCTTAAAGGTAGCTAAGCTTGATGGAATAGGAAGTACCTATAATATAAAACCCCTTATTACCTCGGTTTAAGGCTAAGGGGTTTACAACATCAATAAAAATCACTTTCCTTTTCTGCCTTCTTTTTGTCGACTTCTTTTGTGATGGGCATGTTTGTACGTTTGCATTTTTTTCCACTGGTCAAACTGCTCATCGTTTAGGATTTTCTTTAATTCTTTTTGTTGGGCAATCATTCGATCCAATTGGGCATTAGCCATGGAATAGCGCTCCTCTGAAGTGGGTCTTGAACGTTCACCTCGCTCTTTTTGTGCTTTTCTTTCTTCCATTTTCTCCTTCCTGAACTCAGCATTGGCAACATTGAACTCAAAAATGGCCTCTTGTTGTTTTTCATTAAGGTCTAGGGCCAAGGTCATTTTTTTGGTCTTAAGGGTAGCCAATTGCTCTGCGGTAAGGTCTTGATGAAGCGCTCCTCTTTGTGCTCCATACCCTTCCCTTTGGGCTGAGGCCATCGCACCTATTAATAAGGCGGAGGCAACTAACATTTTTGTAATCTTCATGGTATTAAATTTTATGATTTGCCCTTATGACCGTTGAGGGCAATAAAGGTTTAATACCATAAGTGGCTTTGTGATGTTTTTAACAAGTAGGGGAAAAATGGCTACTTCAAATCTTCCGCTAGCTCTTCCTCAACCTCTTTTGAAGATTGATCTTCCGTCTGCAGGTCAGCGGTTTGAGATGCAAGAACGGAATTTTGGAAATTCTCTTCTTGTTCAATATGGTAGTATACTACGGCAGCGATGATAAAACAGCTAAGATAGATGAGGCTTCTAATTTTGTAGGCTTTCATAGGTAGGATTTGGGTATTATAAAGTTACGAAAATGATAATGACGTTTTAAAAGAATGTTGTGAAAGCAAAGAATTTGGGGGGTAATTTAATCATTGGTTGAGGTATGTCCGATGAAATGCAGGATTAAAAAAAGCCAGATAGAATTTGGGGGAACTATCTGGCTTTTGGTTTAGAGGGGATAATTGATTCATTGGAACATGGTCCGCACGCATGCAAGTTGGGTCAATTTATTTACGCATTGTTCTTTAAAATCCATACTAAACTAAACACAAGTGGTTTATTTTACTGGGTACCTTCATCGTATATAAAGAAAGTATAGACGAATGGTAAATATGTTTAGATAAAAAAGAAGGGCCCAGCCCTCCTCTTTTACACTATTTATATAGGATGTTTAATTTGGTTCAAGAATCATATCAATACGTTCTAGGGCATCTTGCAGATGGTATCGGCTCATGGTATCTTGAATTCTCGAGAGACCACCTCTAATATCCCGTTTTAGGTTATTCAATTCCGCTCTGGCCACAGAACGAATATCCGACTGACTTGTATTTACAATAGTAGATTTACGATACCCTCCAAAGTCAGGCAATTTTTTTTGGTTTTCCGCGGTCATTAAATAAGACAGCCGGTCTATATGGGCTTTTTGAAGGTTCCTTCGATAGGTATCAATTGTAACACCACTCCGGGTTTCTGACCATACGCCCCTTCTTAAGTCACGCATCATTTCCAAAAGGCCGTAGGCATCTTTCCCATTGATGGTTTCGTTCTCAATGATTCTAGCCATTTTGCCCAGATGTAGCATTGTATTTAAGGTACGCACCTGTAACGCCCTAATTCGTTCCACAGAACCTGAGTATTGTACTTTATTGAAAATCTCTTGATCGATTAACCACTCTGGGGTTTTAAATAATTGCCCTTGAACAAATGCCATGCAATTTTTTTGATGTGCTCTATCCACATGGGTGTAAACAGCACCTTCTTCATCAGCGGTTTTATAATCTTCATATACTCCGCCAATATTGTTGGAAACATGCCCCATGTATCTTCTGAACTGCGCAACGACTTGTCCATACATTGTTTCCAAATCGTTATAGTTCTTGCCATCTTCGGTAGTCCATTGTTTTAGCTTGGGAACGATACGTTTTAAGTTAGCAATCCCATACTCACTGGCTTTAATGGCATCATCCCCTAAATCCTCAGTTTGGGAACTGGGGTCATGGATGTCTCCAACTTGCTGATGACCAAAATGGTACATGGGGTCATCTGCATGGTCCAGAATCCATTGGTTGAGGATTGATTTTTCCTCTTCTGCCGTTTTATTCAAAATGGGTCGATAGCCCCAGTTGATCGAGTGCTTGTCATAAACCCCTATATCTGGCATCAAAGCGACGCCTTCATCTCCGGGTTGTGCCACGTAATTGAAACGTGCATAATCCATAATGGATGGTGCCGGGCCATACTTCTGCGTAAATGAAGCGGACCGCAGTGAATCTACCGGAATTGCGGAACTACTCCCCATGTTATGGGGTAATCCTAAGGTATGTCCCACCTCATGGGCCGAAACAAAGCGAATCAATCGTCCCATTGTTTCTTCCTTAAATTTTACACTTCTCGCATCAGGATTAATGGCCGCGGTCTGCACAAAGAACCAGTTACGTAGTAACCACATGACATTATGATACCAATTAATGTCCGACTCCAATATTTCGCCACTTCTAGGATCACTCACGTGTGGCCCGTTCGCGTTGGGAATGGGCGAGGCCAAATAACGAACGACGGAATAACGCACATCCTCTGGGGACCATTCTGGATCTTCATCAGGGCTTGGGGGGTCTTTGGCTATTATGGCATTTTTAAAACCCGCTTCTTCAAAAGCCACTTGCCAATCTTCAATACCTTGTTTGATAAAGGGGCGCCACTTTTCCGGGGTGGCACGGTCAATATAATAGACGATTTGTTTCTTAGGTTCCACTAATTGCCCCGACTTAAATTTTTCTAGGTCTTCTTCCTTAACTTCTAAACGCCAACGGTCTAAATAACGGATGGTTTCACTTTTTTGGGCATCCAATCCATAATCAACCTGCCCACGTGCAAACCAGCCCACACGTTCGTCAAAATACCTGCGCTTCATCGGTTCTTTAGGTAATAATATCATGGAGTTGTTAATTTCCATTGAAATGGAACCCATACTTGGATTACTTGGTGGTGCTTTTGCAGCATAGGTCTTTACATGACGCGCCTCAACATTCAATGGATAGCTCTTTATGGTCTCTATATAACTTCGTTCCCCATCCATGCGACTCACTTTGTATCTTTTTCTAAATCGTTCTGGCATGCCCAAGGCATTTACGTCTTTGGTAAAAAGGGGATCTACCTCTATTACCGTAGCTGGTTGGAGGGAGTCTTTCTTATTGAATGCTTTAATATCAAAAGCAAATAGTACCGGTTCAAAGTTTGAATTCACCACGGCTTCGTGTATGGGTAGGGAATCGGCTGCATAATTTCCGTAGGACACTACCCGTAACAGTACCTTTTCAGGTTTTTTCTCCCAACGTAACACCTGGGTATTGATCTTACCACCACCAAAACCAATTCCAGTAGCGGTTTTGGAGATACGACTTACCATTAACATTTCCCTGTTGAATAGGGAATCGGGTATTTCATAAAAGTGTTTGCCGTCTACTTGATGTACTTTAAAAAGCCCATCGTCGGTCTTCGCATCTTTGGTGATGACTTTGGAATAGGGTTTTATGGCTCCTTTTTTTGGCTTTTCAGGAGCTTTTGTTTCCGTTTTTTTCTTCTTTTTTTTGAAAAGTTGGGCCTCTGTAGTTTGAAAAGAACCCATAAAAAGTAAAAGGATACTAATCCTCCACAGTAATTTTTGCATCATTTTAGTTAATTTGAATTTGCTCTAACCGTCCAAAGAACCAAAAAATTACCCAGGAAAAGTGTTAAAATCGTACTAACTAAATTTTTTTTGCCGACGTATATTAACCTTTCGGAATCCTGTATTTTACTGATACTCCCGCTCAAAACGCCCAGTATACTTGCCATAAGAGAGTATTGAAGTTTTGTTAAAATAAAATACCAAACTGTAACAATTGGAAATTTTGGCAGTCTTATAGACAATAACATCAATCATCAAATCAATCAAAAAATGAACAAGTTATTATTAATTTATGGGTGCCTATTTATGAGTAGCAGCCCCATAGCAGAAGAACAAAAAAGTACGGTACCTGTTATACAGGCCAGTCAAGAGACCAACCGTAGCTTTGAGAACAATTTTACGGTCCTTACTGTTGAGGCCGATGTAGTTGAGGAAGCTCCTATTTATGTATTGAAGTACGAGGATAGTGAGGCCTATGAATTGGATTTGAACGAAATTGAATTCATTGAGGAGGAAGCAGAGGTGAATTTAGGTTTTGAACCCGCTGATTACCTTCCCGAAGGATTTAATCCCTTTGAAAGCTTTTTTGATTTGAATTCCATTATATATATCGAAGATGAAACGGCAATTGACCTTGGTTTTGATACCTCGGACTATTTACCGAGTGATTTTGACCCTTATTCGGCTAATTTTGATTTGAATTCGATAAACTATATCGAAGAAGGGGATGAGGAAGTAGTATTGGATTTTAACACAGCGGATTATCTTCCCGAAGGATTTAATCCTTACAAATCTTACTTCAATGTGAACTCGGTAGAATACATTGATATGGATGAAATGGAGTGGGAATTTGGTTTCGATACCATGACCTATTTGCCAGTGGATTTTGATCCCTATTTGGATACCTTGGCCCTAAGCGCCATCAACTATATAGAAGAAGATGAAATTGATTTGGGTTTTGATACGGGCAAGTATCTCCCAAAAGACTTTGATCCCTATGTTGGATCAAACTAGGTAGGATGTTTTCATTTTATCAAATTTTTGAGTTAGTTAGTCAGAGATCCCGGCCCATGGCCGGGATTTTTGCTTTCGTTCATTTGGGAACAAATTTATTTTGTTCGGTTAACAAAAAAATAACGTAAAAATC
>JBCBZA010000250.1:0-3443 GCA_039815575.1 Bacteroidota bacterium
CCCTGTCAAGGCAGCGCTCTAAACCAACTGAGCTAATACTCCATTTAAGTGTTGCAATATCGTAAAAATGTTACCAATCGCCATATTCTGCAGAATTGTTTTGGGTCTCGTGTAACGTAATATGCAGCAATTGTGATTTTGACAAATTAGGTTTCAAAATATCATAAATGATTTTAACAAAGTTTTCCGTTGAGGGAAGTACATTGTTAAACTCCACACAGTCTTCATTGAGATTTTTATGGTCAAAACGCTCTTCAATTTCCTCTTTGATGAGCTTTCCCAAAACGGCCAAATCCATTATAAAACCTGTATTCTGATCTACTTCACCCCGTATCCTAACCTCCAAATCAAAATTATGTCCATGATAATATGGACTATTGCATTTTCCAAATACCTCTAGGTTCTTTTCATCGCTCCATTTGGGGTTATGCAGTCGATGTGCAGCATTAAAATGGGCTTTTCTACATATCGTGGCAATCATCTACATCCATTTAAGGGAATTGCAAAGTTACCTTAAAAAGGGATTTCAGAAATGAAATATTCCTATTTGACAAAATAGTATTTGTTGGATTATCATTACTCCATTATCTTTCTCTACACGATGACCTTAAATTATATAAATGCGCCAACGTTCCTACCTCCTTTCCATGTCGGTAATTTCCATACTGTTTGGGTCATGCCACCAGAGGGAAGAACCACGAGTACAACCGCCCAATGTCATTATACTGCTTACTGATGACCAGGCCTGGGGCGATGTAAGCTATCACGGCAACACCAATCTATCCACCCCGAATATTGACAGCATTGCCATGCAGGGGGCGGTGATGGAAAATTTTTATGTGCAACCCGTTTGTTCTCCAACACGCGCAGAATTATTAACGGGTCAATTTTTTCCAAGATTGGGGGTCTATTCAACTTCGGCCGGTGGGGAACGGATGGATCTAGGTGTACCAACCGTTGCTGAGGTATTTAAAAGCGCCGGTTACGCAACCGCTGCTTACGGAAAATGGCATAATGGAACACAACCACCCTACCATCCAAATTCCAGGGGATTTGATGATTATTACGGTTTCTGCTCAGGACATTGGGGCAACTATTTTAGTCCCATGATAGAGCACAATGGTGAAATCACCAAGGGAGAAGGGTATTTGGTAGATGATTTTTTTAATCATGGAATGGAGTTTATTGGCCTTCAAAAAGGGCGTCCATTTTTGCTCTACCTCCCTATGAATATACCACATAGCCCCATGCAAGTACCCGATACCTTTTGGGAGGAGTTCAAGAAGGATTCCTTAAAAATGAACTATCACGGTTCAGAAAAAGAGGATACCCAATTTACACGTGCTGCATTGGCTATGGTAAAAAATATTGATTGGAATCTTGGTCGCTTGACACAATACCTTAAGGCGAATGATTTGGAGGAAAATACCATTGTTGTATTTATGTCCGATAATGGGCCGGCCAGATGGCGTTGGAATGGAAATCTTCGAGGAAAAAAGGGCTCCACCGATGAGGGCGGTGTAAAATCCCCTTTCTTTATGAAATGGCCTAAAAAGATTACAGCTGGCACCAAATCAGAACAACTTATGGGCGCTGTTGATTTACTACCCACGCTTGCCCATCTGGCCAACATTCAACTAACAGATTCCATCAAATTCGATGGAATTGATGTCAGTACCGCCCTACTAAAAGCGGATAGCCCCATCAAAAGTAGAGTGGTGTATAATCATTGGAATGAAAAAACCAGCATTCGCACCCAAAAATATCGCTTGGATCATGAAAATCGATTGTATGATATCACCAGCGATAGGGCACAGATGTCAGATATCTCCAACCAGTTTCCAGATATTAAAGACTCATTAATTGGATTAAAGAAGCGATGGGTTAAAGAAGTAGGTGCGTTAGAAAAACCAACACAAAAAAGACGGTTCCCCATCGGCGATAGCATCCATGGATTTGCCCAGCTACCGGCTAGGGATGGAAGCCCACATGGGGAAATAAAGCGCAGTAACCGTTACCCCAACGATTCTTTTTTCACCAACTGGACCAAAGAAAACGATTTCATTACTTGGAATGTGGAGGTGTTAAATGACAGTCGTTTTGAAGTCTATCTCTATTACACCTGCAAGCCTGAAGATGTAGGGACCCAATTGGAACTGACCTTAAAAAACGAAAAAATCAAAACGACCATTATCCAGGCCCATGACCCTCCACTATTAGGAAGGGAGAGAGATCGCTCGCCAAGAATCGAGTCTTATGTAAAGGATTTTAAAGCCATTAAAATGGGCGAGCTCAATGCCCAAAAAGGGGCTGGTACCTTAAGCTTAACGGCTACTGAAATTCCAGGAAGCTCCGCTATTGATTTTAGGTTACTTTACTTAAAAAGGATAGAAAATTGATGAATGTACGCTCCTACATTCTTTAAATCAGCTTATCGCTGGAGCCTTATTGCACGTGTTTAAAATTGTAGAATTTCTTTCGGTATGCACTTGGCGTCAGTTTTTTTGTCTTCTTGAAGATCCTATTGAAATTAGCGATGTTATTGAAACCACACATATAGGCAATCTCAGAAATGCTATAATCCATGCCCGCCAATAACCTAGCGGAATTATCAATTCTAACATCGTTTAAATATTCAATAAAAGTATGATTGGTCGTCTTTTTCATAAACCTATTAAAAGAAACCTTACTCATATTCAGTAGCTGGGCCACTTCGTCCAAGGTGATTTTTTTGGGATAGTTCTCCTGTATGTAGTTGTAAAATAACTTTATTTTATCGCTATTCTCAAATTCATCCGCTGGGAGTTGGGTAGCGGAAATTAATTTTTGACCAGAAGTCTTTGACAGATCATATAATATTGAAAAAAGCTCAAAAAAGTAATCAATCCCATCCAATTCCGAAACGGAGAACAACCGTTCCGCCATCGCCCTTGCCACTTCTTTTTTGAATAGGATGCCATGCACCGACCTTTGGAACATTTCCTTTAAAGGGCGCATTAGGCTCCTTCTCAAAAGGCTATCACTGAATAAATCATTATGAAATTGTATCGTTACCTCATGAACGGCGTGTTTGCAGTTGAACATTTCCCAACCGTGAAATACGTTGGGGCCCAAGAGCACTAGTTCATAGTTATCGATCTCCTCAGTGGAATAACCCACACTCCTGCGCATTCCTTTACCATTTGCAATAAAATTCAATTCCATTTCAGGGTGAAAATGAATGGGGTAATCAAAAGTGTCCCTAACCCTATTCATGACCAGAAAACTATCCTGATCGGACAATGAGGTGATTTCTCTCTGATATTTTAAGTTTTGTTCCAGAAAAAGAAGTTTTTACAATATTATACTTTTTTATCAATACAATTATTTCTTTAAAGGACCATGATACACTACTCCAAACGTTGAACGCCATTTTGCACATTATCAAGGATGCCTTTTTTAAC
>JBCBZA010000239.1:0-3713 GCA_039815575.1 Bacteroidota bacterium
CGTTTAAGGGTCAAAAAAATCGTTTAACTATCCTTATCGCCTGATTTTCTGTTGGTTCAACCATCGGACGTACTGTGCTTTATTTCGGTTATGTTGCTGTAAGGTGCTGGCAAACATATGATATCCAAAATTGGAAACATCTGCAACAAAGTATAAATAGTCGTGTTTTTCGGGATTCAATACGGCTTCCAATGAAGTGATGTCTGGCATTGTAATAGGACCGGGAGGGACCCCCGAATTTTTATAGGTATTGTAGGGCGAATCCATTTCTAAATCCCTGTAAAGGACTCTCTTGATGATGGTATCAAAATTTCCGGTCTCCCGTTTTATGGCAAATATCACCGTTGGGTCCGCTTGTAACAACATTCCTTTCCTAAGTCTGTTGATATATACTCCGGCTACCTTGGAGCGCTCATCGACCTTGGCCGTTTCTTTTTGAACAATAGCCGCCAGTGCAGCGACTTCTTTTGGGGTAAAACCCAACATTTTGGCCTTACTTCTACGTTCTTCATTCCAAAATCGGGCATACTCTTTTAGCATCCGTTCCCTAAATTGTTCGGGGCTGGTATTCCAGAAGAATTCGTAGGTGTTGGGCAAATAAGGTGTAATGCTATTGTCCATATCAAATCCGTTATCAGTAAGAAAAGTACTGTCTGATAATGCCCTTAGTAAGGATAGGCTATCTGCCTCTAACTGTCCTGAAATCCTTCCGGCCAAATCCGCAATAGTTTCTTGGTTGTTGAAAGAAACCTTAATAGGAATGTTGGAACTCCGTAATGTGTTGATGATTTCATTATTGTTCATTCCATTGGAAATCGCATACTTCCCAGCCTTGATATTGGAAGCATACCCTTTTCTTTCGGCAACCGCTTCAAAAGAACCCACATCCATTAATAAAGGTTCCATGATATTTTTCACGTCAAGGAAATTTGCATTGGACGGAATAAAGACAAAAGCCTTCTCATTCCCAAATGAAGTATTCGGAGAAAAAATGGCGTTGTAAATTTGATACACTATGAGTCCGCAAATGACAAGGCCAAGAATCGCAGTGGCCCAAACCACTTTTTTTAAATTGCTCAAGGTTTCATTTTTTGATATAACACTTCGTTTTTGAACGTTCCTCCCCATCTAAGCCATTCTTTTTTTACCCCCACTTTTTCAAATCCAAGCTTTTCAAATAGATGGATACTTTTCAAATTGTCCTCCAGAATATTCGCATAGACTTGATGTAGTTCCAGAACAGCAAAGCAGTAATCCATAAGGAGTTGGAGGGCTTCGGCTCCTGTTCCTTTATTCCTATCGGAAGGATTAAGGATAATGATACCAATACCCGCACGCCTATGCTTGGGGTCAAAGTCAAATAAATCTACAAGTCCAATTCTTTCATCATTAGTAGCACAAATGCATAACCTCAGTTGCTTTACTTCAAAAATGTCTCGACCTGCATTTTGCAAGTACTCTTTTAAGAGCATTCTGGAATACGGCCTTAGGGTATTACTTATTTCCCAAATCTCCGTGTCGTTTTCCAAGGCATATAGAAAATCAAGGTCTTCCGGTTCCAAGGCACGAAGCTTACAGCGCTTTCCATCTAGAGTTATGTTTGCCATTGTCCCTTAAAAACTTTTGTTGCCGGACCACTAAGCCTTACGTTTGTGTATACCCCGCCAGATTGGGTAAACTGCACCTTCAAATCACCTCCACGGGTTTTTACGATTACCGTTTTTGCATTGGTCTTTCCAGAATGATACATGGCAAGTGCCACCGCGGTAACGCCGGTGCCGCAGGATAGTGTTTCATCCTCTACACCCCTTTCATACGTTCTTACATTGAAGATAGCATCGGATTCCTGTTCTACAAAGTTGATATTACTACCCGTTTCCCCATAAATCCCATATCTAATTTTGGCTCCTTCCTTTCTTACATTAAGTGTGTTGAGGTTTTTGACCAATTGAACGTGGTGCGGAGACCCTGTATTTAGAAAAGAATAATTTCTGATATCCTTGATCGTATCAATATCAATCATCTCCAATTCAACTTGCTCACCTATTATTTTTGCCTTATGTGTTCCATCAACCGCATTGAACGTTGCCTCGGCTTCAATGATACCCAAGCTTTGGGCAAATCCAACAATACACCTTCCACCATTACCACACATACTACTTTCATTGCCATCGGAATTAAAGTACACCATCCGAAAATCTGACAAATCGTCATTCTCCAATAGGATAAGTCCGTCAGCACCAATTCCTAAACGTCTATCGCATAATTGATGGATAAAATCCACATCGGTTTTTGGAAAGTCCAACCTCCGGTTATCCACCAAAACAAAGTCGTTTCCAGTACCTTGATATTTCCAGAAGGGGAATGTAACTTTCGAATTCATCCCGCAAATATAGTACATTCCCAAGTTGGCGCGGGTCCAGTTAAAACCTCGTTAAACTGTTAAAATTGGCATGATTTATGCCTAATTTTAATTATCCAAAAGATTTTTAAAGTCCTTAGAAACATGAAAAGAACAGCGCAATTATTTTTTGTTGCACTTTTAGCGGGAGGAATTACCCTAGGTGCCTATAAGTATTTTTTTGAAAAGCAATCAACCTCTACTTTTATCGAAAATGAGGAAACTCCTTTTATAACCGCAAGCTTACCCACTTCACCTAAAGGGGCGGGCATTAATGAAGTAGACTTCACTGTGGCTGCCGAGAAAACGGTAAATGCCGTTGTGCACGTGAAAAATACAACGGTTAGCCGCAGTAATCCCATTGCAGAATTCTTTTATGGCTCTGAAGCTTCCCAACGTCCGCAAATCGGAACGGGTTCCGGGGTCATTATTTCTCCTGATGGGTATATTGTTACCAATAACCATGTCATTGATAAAGCAAGGGCCTTGGAAGTTACCCTCAATAACAATAGCAGTTATGAAGCCCAAGTGATTGGCTCAGACCCATCTTCGGACATTGCATTGTTAAAGATTGACGTGGAACGACCACTCCCCTACCTTGCCTTCGGTGATTCAGATAATGCAAAGATTGGCGAATGGGTCCTAGCGGTGGGCAATCCCTTTAACCTTACGTCCACGGTAACTGCAGGTATCGTAAGTGCCAAAGCAAGGTCTATTTCGCCGGGAAGGAACCAGTCTTTTATCCAGACAGATGCTGCAGTGAACCCTGGGAATAGCGGTGGAGCCTTGGTCAACACCAATGGTGATTTGATTGGAATCAATACGGCAATTACCTCCCAGACCGGTTCCTACGTGGGCTACTCCTTTGCCGTGCCCAGCAATATTGCTAAAAAGGTAGTGGATGACTTACTCGAATATGGAAAAGTCCAGAAGGGTATTTTAGGTATTTCTGCATTGAACGCAGACAGTCCGCAAGCACAAGAACAAGGATTGGATGAAATTGCTGGAGTGTATATTTCCGGAATTGAGGAAGATTCCGGCGCTGAGGCAGCTGGCTTACAAGAGGGTGATGTTATAAAGAAAGTGGGGAATGTTAAAGTAACGAAATTTTCTGAGCTAACGGGTTACCTATCCTCCAAAAGACCTGGGGATAAAGTAGAAGTCAGTATTGATCGGGACGGCAAAAAAATGACACTTCCCGTTATTCTAAAAAAGAGACAGACGGAAACACTTCCGATAATGAGATTGGAAGTAAAAAACCTTTCCCAGAATGACCAGAAAAAATATGGCGTGGAAGAAGGGGTTAAAATCA
>JBCBZA010000205.1:0-5902 GCA_039815575.1 Bacteroidota bacterium
AATAACCAAAGTTATGAGCAAGGCAAAATTAGAGTACATCTGGTTGGACGGGTACACTCCTACCGCCAACATGAGAAGTAAAACCAAGATTGAAAAAGATTTTAGTGGAAAATTGGAAGACTGCCCTATGTGGTCTTTTGATGGTAGTTCTACCCAACAAGCAGAAGGAGGTTCCTCTGACTGCCTGTTAAAACCGGTTGCCATTTATCCTGATCCTGCGCGGATCAATGGGTACTTAGTGATGTCAGAGGTATTGAACCCAGATGGAACTCCACATGCCTCGAACTCTCGCGCTACGATAGATGATGAGAACGACGACTTTTGGTTTGGGTTTGAGCAGGAATACTTTATTATGGACACTGAAACCCAATTGCCTTTGGGCTTCCCCATGGGAGGATATCCAGGGCCACAGGGGCTTTACTACTGTTCCGTTGGTGGTAAAAATACCCACGGAAGGGATTTGGTGGAGCGCCATGCCGATCTGTGTTTGGAAGCAGGGCTGAATTTTGAAGGTATCAATCAAGAAGTGGCCAGTGGCCAATGGGAATTTCAGATTTTTGCCAAAGGCGCTAAAAGTGCAGGGGACCAAATTTGGGTAGCCCGCTATATGTTAGATCGCTTGACCGAGGAATATGGCTTCTATATTGACTACCACCCAAAACCGATAAAAGGGGATTGGAACGGTTCCGGTATGCATGCCAACTTCTCCAACTCCACATTAAGGACGGCTGGGAATAAGGAAACGTATGATAAGATTTGTGAAGCGTTCCGACCAGTGACCAAAGAGCACATAGCTGTATACGGTGAATTTAATGACCAGCGTCTCACCGGTTTGCATGAAACACAATCCATCAATGAATTCAGTTTTGGTGTTTCGGATCGTGGGGCCTCCATACGTATCCCTATTGCGACCGTTGAAAGTGGTTGGAAAGGTTGGTTGGAAGATAGAAGACCGGCTTCCAATGCTGATCCCTATAAGGTTGCTGCAAGAATCATTAAGACCGTAAAGTCTGCCAAAGTATAGTTATAGATTAGTTGTTGATTATAGTTAAGTTACCGTCCCAGCAATGGGGCGGTTTTTTTATGGTTTTGACTTTAAAGGGGTATTCATCCAAAAATCGTCATCCAAAACTTGTTCCATTTGTGGTTGTAGGGGATGGCCCAAAGAAAATGTCTTTTTTACCAATAGGGAATCCTGGAGGTGATGTCCATCATTATCATCAATAACCTTTTGGGTAAAAAATTCCCGGAATTGATCCATAATTTCAGATTCCCGGTAGCCCAATCGATTGCCTTCCCCATCAATCAATTGAGGGATTTCAATTTCCAATGAACGTTTTTTTTCATCCTCCTTTGTAGAAAATAAAAGTTGGAGCAATTCCTGTTGTTTAGGGAGTTTTTTCTCTTTGAACTTTATAATAAATGTTGATGGGTCCACCTTTAAAATACCATCAATTTTTAAGCTTTTGCCTTGGTACTTGACTGAAAAGTCATTGGGCCAATTTGCAGCAGGCGTATTGAGAAATACCTTCATTTCACGATTTGCAGCCACTAATAAAACGTCCTTGATAAAAAACTTCGCCGGTCGAATTAACTTGAACTGATTGTGAAACGATATATAATTCAAATACATTCGATTTTTATACTCTTGATACTCTACCAAAATCCCATACAACAAGTCTTTTTCCGTAGTACTGTATTTGGATGGTGAACTATCATCAAATTTTTGCTTATGTACAGCATAGTCCAGCTTCCGAATCGCAAAGCTATCTACATCAACGTAAATGGTTCCCTGTACTTGAAATGGAACATCTATTTTACTAAAGTCAATTTGATACACTTTTTGGGCACCGTAAAACGTATGCTTGACCCTTGAGAATCGGTGTTCCCTAACAAAATCCTCAACCATGGTATATACATAGGAATAGGCATCAATGCCATGGTTTCTAACGGCATCGTGTATAAAAAGAAGTACCATTTCATTTGGGGCGTAGGTTCCGCCCAAAGTGGCATTGGGTATATACTTATCCCACTGTGAATAATCATAGGGTTTAGCGGCAAAAGAATCAATTTTGAAATTGAGATTGGTTTTATAGTCAAACAGGCCAAACCGGATACTCCGATAATCATCCACTGCAAAACCCTGGTCCCATACTTGAACCAAGGCTTCATTGAGATTGATATACGTTTTCTCCTTAAATTGGTAATCACGATAATATCCGATTAACCCAAAAGGATTATTTTGATAATTCTCCGGAATACGCCGAAGTGCATATCTAATGATTTGCTTGGCCGTTGGCCCTCTTTTTTTTCTTCCTGTAACCACGGTTTCTGCCAATTCAAAGCCTGCCGATTTTACATAAATCCGATTTACGATACCTTTTTTTAAATCAGTAAAGGCAATGATCTTAGTTTGGTACCCCATACTTGAGATTTCCAATTGCTCTCCCTTAAATTGGAATTCAGTCGGTATCTGAAAGCTCCCATCATTATTGGAAATTACTCCTAGGGCTTTCCCAGTAACCCGGATTGTTGCAAAAACAACGGGTTCAGAAGATTCTGCATCCAACAATATCCCATTGATAAATCTGCCGTTATCCTGTGCCAACGATCCTATGGAAAATACCATCAAAAAAAGAATGAAAATTACTTTTAACTTAAGATGCATCTTGATTAAAATCTACCTAAGGGTAAGGTAGACAAAGGTGGCATAGGACGCAAGTAAAATTAGCCCATCACGCCAACCCAATCGCAAGCCCTTTGGAAAGAAGACCAAGGGTAAGATGATAAAGGAGATTCCAAGCATCCAAAAGATATCATTGGTCAAAAGCCCTTGATCGATAACGCGGACTGGGGTAATCATCGATGTGATCCCTAGTACTGCCAATAAATTAAAAATATTTGAACCGATAAGGTTGCCCACCGAAATTGCTTTTTCTTTTTTTAGAACAGCGATTATCGACGCTGCCAGCTCTGGAATACTAGTACCTACTGATACCACGGTAATCCCTATGACCCGCTCACTAACCCCTAAGGAAGCGGCTAAATTTTTGGCCCCCTCTATCAGCAATTCCGAACCACCCCAAAGGGCCACCCCACCAATACCCAAGAACAAAACAGTCTTATAAAGCGGTAGTGGAACATCATCTTCTGGCAACTCGTCCGCCACGGCAGTTTTCTGAAAACGCAAAAGATAAACCAAAAAGAGAAAGAGGAACACCACCAGAACAATACCTTCATAGTGTTCAAGAACCCCATCAAAATAGATAAACCCTACAAATAAAAGCGAAGCCATCATCATCACAGGCCAATCTGTGGTATAAAAGCTCTTCCTAACATCTATACTTCCCAAAATCACGGTAACGCCAAGAACCAAACCCAAGTTTGCTATGTTTGAACCTACAACATTGCCCAAAGCCAAATCAGGGGAACCATCCAAAGCTGCTTTGACACTTACAATCAATTCGGGGGCCGAAGTGGCAAAGGATACCACGGTCATACCAATTACGATTTTAGGAATGGAAAGCTTTAATGATAAGGCTACGGCCGCTTTTAAAAGCCAATTACCTCCAAGTATAAGCAAGGCCAAACCTAGAACAATAAAAAGTACGTCAAGCATGGATAGTGTGTTTGCCGCAAATATAGACCAAGAATCCGAGGGGTAATGCAAAAGGGTGTTAAACACAAAAACTAAAATTTTCGTTAAATAACTATATTTATAGTTGTTTAACTATAAAATTCTTTTTACGTTTACTGCATTAAATCGTGTTTCATGCAGAAATTGACCAATAAAGAAGAGGAAATCATGAAAATCCTTTGGAAACTAGAAAAGGCCTTTGTCAAGGAAATCCTTGAAAGGATAAAAGGCGATAAGCCCCATTACAATACCCTATCTACCATTGTTCGAAATCTTCAGGAGAAAGGATATGTAGATCATGAGGCTTTTGGAAATACCCATCGCTATTTCCCAACCATTTCAAAGGAACACTATCGCAAGAAGTTTATCAATACCTCCATAGCGGATTACTACGACAATTCCTATAAAAGTTTGGTATCCCACTTTGCGAAAGAGGAGAAGATATCAGTTGAAGAATTAAAAGAGATTATTCAACTTATTGAAAGAAATAAATAATGGAAGTATTTGGTATATATCTCTTAAAAACGTCGACCATTCTTTTTGTTTTTTGGACCATTTATGTCTTTTTCTTACAAAGGGAAACCACTTTTGCAGAAAACAGGATATTCCTCTTATTGGGAGCGCTTACTGCGGTACTTCTGCCCTTCCTAAAAATTAGGAAGACAATCCTTGTGGAACTATTGCCCAACACCACATCGAACGTATTAGCAAATGAAAACTTAATGGACATGTCCAGTGGCCCATTGGATTGGCCCTCAATTCTGTTCTGGACTTATCTATTGGGCGGTCTGGTCTTTGCTTTTCGATTTGGCCTACAACTGTATTCCATAAAACGATTGACCAAGAATGCCCACATTTGGAAGGAAGAGGATTTGATGCATGTGGAGACAAAGAACAAGATAGCTCCCTTCTCCTTTTTCAAGTCCCTTTTCTATCATCCAAAGCAATTCGGGGATTCTCAGCTACATGCTATTTTACAACATGAGAAAGCCCACGCCAGGCAATGGCATAGCGCAGATATTATTTTTAGTGAGCTATTAAAAATTTTACTGTGGTTCAATCCCTTGATTTGGGTATATCAACGAACCATACGACAAAACCTGGAGTTTTTGGCCGATGCCCAGGCGGTGGGGGATTTCAATAAAAAATCATATCAATACCTAATGGTCAACCAGGTCATTGGACAGGAAATGCCCATTACAAATTCATTTTACAATTCATTAATCAAAAAACGAATCGTCATGTTAAACAAAAGTCAGTCAAAAAGAATGAATGCTTTAAAATCACTATTTGTCATTCCCCTACTCGCAATATTCTTGGTCAGTTTCGGTACTGAAAAAGTGTATCAATTCAAAACCAACTCCAACGCTTTAGTGGAGGACTACAAAGTTGAAGTCGTCATCAATAAAAATACCTCTGATGAAGAACTCTTCAAGATAAAAACGGATTTGGCAAAAGACGGAATCGACTTTAGCTACACAACGGTTAGAAACAAGGATAAGGAAATCACAGATATATCCCTACAAGTATCTGGAGAAGGTGAAAATGGGGCTTCTTTCAAGAATTCACACAATACTTCCAATAGTGAGCATGGCATTTCCCCTGTTGTGGTATTTATAGATTTAGAGAATAATTTAGTTTCCATTGGCACCAAAGGGGCTTATAAACCCACAGTGACAAAGATTAAAAGAGGGGAAGGAACCGTATGGATAAGCTCAAGCAGCGATGACCAGGTAAATGTCTGGAATGCTCTGGACGAAATTGGTGAGCATGAAGATATTGTTATCACAAAGGGAAAGGGCAAGGGTAAAATCTTTATCAATGGTGAGGAAATTGATAAAGATGAAATGCATGAGCATAATACCACTATTTTTATTGAGAAAGATGTGGATGGTTCTGATAATAGTTTTAGCTTTTATAGCTCATCTGATGCCGATAAGGCACATAAAAAACAGGTGAAGATTGCAAAGAAAAAATCTAAAAAAGGGAAAAGTGTCATGGTCATCAAAGATTCAGATGATGATTCGGATATTGAGGTAATCAATAAAGATGAAGGCTTCTTTTTTATTGATACCGACGGGAAAGAACCTCTTTATATCATTGATGGCAAAGAGAGTTCAAAAAAGGAAGTAAAAAAGCTTTCCCCTAAGAAGATTGCCTCCATGAACATCCTAAAAGGACAAGCGGCGCTTGACAAATATGGTCCTAAAGCAAAAAATGGCGTAGTAGAAATTACGCTCAAAAAGTAAAAAATTAGTAAAAAAA
>JBCBZA010000132.1:0-10993 GCA_039815575.1 Bacteroidota bacterium
ATTTATACTACAGTATGAGATGGGGCATTTTTCTTCTTTTTTTATGGCTTTGTAACGGCTGCTCCAATCCCCCAGGGGAAACGTCATTGCAAACCACCGCCAAGGACAGTATTCAAATATGGGCCAATACCGCTAAAAACAATACAAAATTATCCTTAGATAATCGTTTGGGATTATTAAAGCAAGCGCATTTAGAAAACCATCAAATAAAAAATAAGGCTAGTCAAGTCAAAAACCTCTCTCGAATTTCTTTAGCTTATTTGGGTTTAGGAGATACCCTAAATTTTCGCAAAACGAATACAGAATTAATGACACTGGCCAAACAGATTGGAGATCAAGTGGCCCATGGGGAAGCCCATTGGGACTTAGGGGCGTTATTACAAAGAAGTCAGCCGGATAGTGCGTTTTACCATTTTAAAGAAGCGCATAACTTATTTCTTAATACAGAATTGGAAGAAAAAAACGATTATCCAGGGCGTATGCTTAGGGCCATTGCCACTGTAAAAGAGAACAGTAAGGATTACGCTGGGGCGGAAAAAGACATTATAGCAGCAATTGAATTGTTTAAAAAACTTGAAAATAAATACAGGCTTTATGGAGGATACAATACACTTGGCGATATTCAAACAGGACTCAACAAGTTTGACAAAGCGTTGGAATATCAATTAAAAGCCAAGGAGTATATCCAATATGCCCCTCCTGACCGACAAGCCAGGCTTTATCTCCAAAATCAAAATAACATTGCTGGAATTTATTTGTATAAGAAGGATTATGCCCAAGCATTTGAACTTTACAATCAATTGGAAGAGGCCTCTAGGAAAGAAGGAAATCTGGATTTGTTACTTCAGTATGGCTATGCCAGTAAGGCGATAAGCGGTTTTAAAAGTGGTAATCTTTCTTCAGGGGAAGCACTAGCATTTCTAGATAAATCCGTAACCGTCCTAGATAGTTTAGGGAATGAATATCAGAAGGCCAGAAACAAGCAATACATGGCTGAAATATTATGGGATGAAAAGAGAACTGAAGAAGCTATAGCCTTAGGAGTAGAAGCCAAGGAGATTGCTAAGAATACAGGCAATAACGATCGTCTTCTGAATGTGCTCAAGTTTTTAAGCCAAACGGATAGTGAAAACGGAGCCCAACATGCCAAGGCCTATTTTGACTTAAACGAGCAATTACAGCTACAGGAACGCACCATCCAGGATAAGTTTGCCCGCATCCAAATGGAGACAGATGAGGTCATTGAAGAAAATGAATCCTTGGCCAAACGCAGCCGACTTTTAGGTGGTATAGCGCTTGGATTATTGGTGTTGGGCATTGCGGTATTTACCATCATTTCCCAAAGAATCAGCAATCAACGCTTAAAGTTCCAACAAAAACAACAAGAGAGCAATCAGGAAATCTACGGCCTTATGCTGGCACAGCATGGAAAAATGGAAGAGGGCAAAAAATCGGAGCAAAAACGGGTCTCCGAAGAGCTGCATGATGGTATCTTGGGTCAAATGCTGGGCATACGCTTGGTGTTGAGTGGACTGAACGAACGTGATGACCCTGCTGCTGTGGAACAGCGTGCCGAGCTCATTGTAAAATTACAGGAACTGGAAGAGGAAATCCGCACCATATCGCATGAGCTGAACGCTTCGGCCTACGAAAAAGTGCACAATTTTATCCTTTCCCTGCAAGACTTGATGGCAACGGTGCAAAAATCATCAAAAATTAAGGTGGATTTTCAACCCGATAATCAATTTGAATGGGATAGCTTACATAGTGATATTAAAATCAATAGCTACCGTATCACACAAGAATTGCTTCAGAACTGCGTAAAGCATGCCCAGTGTAAAAATGTAAATGTAGTTTTTCAGAAGAATAAAAATTCGTTAAATTTAACAATACGGGATGATGGTGTTGGGTTTGACGATTCCAAAGCGAAAAAGGGCATTGGATTAAAGAATATTATTTCACGTGTTAAAAAAATGGGGGCTCAACTGGAAATTAAGAGTCAACCTACAAAAGGTACTGAAGTGATTATTACCATTCCCAATATTGACTTAAAAAGACAACATCCAAAACCAAAAAGTAAACGTAACACAGTTGTAGAAGTATAAACCCTAAAAAAAGCAAATGAATACACTCAGAATTTTAGCGGTTGATGACCACGAAATGACCATGTTGGGTTACAAATTTATTTTGGAACGGATTGTCTTTGATGATCATAATATTATTGTGGATACGGCTACCACCTATGACGCCGGAAAGCAAAAAATAGAGGAATCGCTGCACTCCTTTAAATATGATATTATCTTTTTGGATGTCCAGTTGTTCCCTCCCAATGAGGAACAGCCCCACAATGGGGAAGACCTAGGAATTTTGGCCCGACAACTGGTCCCGGAGTCCAAAGTCATCTTTATGTCTTCCTTTAGTGACAATTATCGTATTAACAGTATTCTTAAATCCGTAGATCCGGACGGTTACATGGTAAAAACGGATATTGACCCAAAATCCTTGGAGCAAGCGGTAAAAACAGTCACTTCCCAACCGCCTTATTATTCTTCTAAGGCCTTGGCCGCTATTAGAAAGAAAATGTCCAATGATATTACCTTGGACGAGAACGACAAAAAGATATTGTACCATTTGTCCATTGGTACCAAAACCAAGGATATTGCAGAACATATTGGTCTTGGATCCTCCTCTGTTGAAAACAGAAAACGGCATCTTAAATCCCTTTTTGGTACCGAGAAGGAGAATGATTTGGCATTGATACTTGCTGCAAAAAACAGAGGGTTTATTTAATACCGTCCACTTTCCGTGAAGAACAGTTCGGTTTCTTTAAGGAACAGTTCAAATATGTCATTTTAAGAAAATTTTAACATAATTTTTTCCATTTCAGGATTAAACCCCAGTTTTTTTAAGGTTTTCACCCAGTACTTCCTTGAAGTTTCATTTTAATTTCGAAGTAGTAATTCAAAGAATCTGCAGATGTCCATTCGTAAAAAGACAAGTCATTCCCCAAACCATAAAGCGTTACATGACCATAAACCCATAGGTTTAGAGGCTCTAAAACGAACTTTAGAACGGGACTTTTTTGCAGAAGTGAACATTGCTGTTCACCCCAATAGTGCTACAAAAGTGGATTTGGTCATTCACTTGGACTGTAACTTTGGATTAACGGAAAGCCTCTTTCACCTCAACAATGGCAATTGGGGTAATTTCCAAAATTCCATTAGCGGTGATGTGCCTACTTCCTCTTTCCACGGTGCCCTTGTTGCCCTGGAGAATGAAAATGGTATTGCTTTTGACATTAAGGAATTATCCATTCATCTGAGAGATACCTCCATCATTATGAGTAGGTTACCTAATTTTGAAATTCCGGATCATTTGGAAAGTATTTTAGACGCCGTCAGTGCCAATTTTGTCCATTTTACTAAGGGATTGTCCAAAATGCCCTATGAAATCTTTGTTCCCATTTACGAGGAAACTGAAAACAGTTTCTCCCATTCCGAAAGAAAACACAACAAAAAACCAGACTATCTTGAGTTTTGGGGGCTCTATTTTGATGATGAACCGGACTCCTCTGTTTATGATGTCAAAAACAAGACCATTATTGAACAAAGTAGTTTTTTTCTCCTCAATCAATGGGGATAACGCCCTGTCCCTGCTCCTGATATTGAAATAAGGGGCGGCCGGACATCATTTCATTGATATCCTTTTTAATCTTTTTCAGTCCTTCCTCATTTTCGGGCTCATTCACCACTTGGTCAATAAAAGCAACTATGGTCTGCATATCTTCCTCCAGCAAGCCTCGCGTGGTTACCGCCGGAGTTCCCAAGCGAATCCCTGAAGTAATGAATGGCGACTTATCATCAAAGGGGACCATATTCTTATTTGCAGTAATGTCTGCGAGTTCCAAGGCTTTTTCGGCATTCTTGCCCGTTATTCCCTTATTTCTAAGGTCAATCAACAACATATGGTTATCCGTTCCCCCAGAAATCACTTTATAGCCCCTATCCACCAAAGCCTGTGCCATGGCAGCTGCATTTTTCCTTACCTGAATCATATAATGCAAAAAGTGGTCTTGCAACGCTTCTCCAAACGCAACAGCTTTTGCTGCAATAATGTGTTCCAAAGGCCCTCCTTGGTTGCCTGGAAAAACCGCCAGATCCAGTAGTCCCGACATTTTCCTGAGATTCCCATTCTTTAGTCGGACTCCAAATGGATTTTCAAAATTTTCGCCCATCAGAATGAGTCCACCGCGGGGTCCGCGGAGGGTTTTATGGGTCGTAGTCGTTACTATATGACAATGTGGAATGGGGTCGTTCAGAATTCCTTTGGCGATAAGGCCCGATGGGTGGGAGATATCCGCCAATAAAATGGCATTGACACTATCTGCAATCTCACGGAACCGCTTAAAATCCATATCACGGCTGTAAGCGGAAGCTCCGGCAATAATCAGTTTTGGCTTTTCCCTATCCGCTATTTCCTGAATTTTATCATAATTCAACAGCCCAGTTTCCTCATCAACTCCATAGAATACAGGGCGGTACAGCCTACCGGAGAAATTAACGGGCGAGCCGTGGGTCAAATGCCCTCCATGGGAAAGATCAAACCCCAAAATGGTATCTCCCGGTTGCAAGCAGGCATGGTATACCGCAGCATTGGCCTGGGAGCCAGAATGCGGTTGTACGTTGGCGTAGACCGCCCCAAAAAGATCTTTGGCCCGTTCAATCGTCAACAATTCCACTTCATCAACCACCTCACAGCCGCCATAATAGCGCTTTCCCGGATAACCTTCAGCATATTTATTGGTCAACACAGAACCTGCAGCCTCCATTACCGCAGGACTTGTAAAATTTTCCGAGGCAATCAGTTCAATACCCCGCATCTGGCGTTCCCTTTCTTCTTGGATAAGTTTAAAAACTTTTGTGTCTCGCTGCATGCTTTACAATTTGAAGTGGTAAAAATACAAATTGGCCTGTTTTTCCGGCATGGATTTCCAAACAATTGACCCCTATTTTTCAACCAAAAAATGAACAATTCCCCAAAGGAAGAAATCCAAGAAATGGAACCTCAAAAAGTGTATTTCATCGAAATTATACTACCGTTTGACCTTTTTCGTTCTAAATCCAGTGGTTTTTGGCATGCCAATTGAAAAGACCAATTAAACCATAAATCAAAGAGCCATGAAAAAACTATTACTTTTTACGATCGTAGTATTGCTGATTGCCTGCAGTGGCGTCAAAAAAAACCAAGCAAGCCCTAAACAGTGGAAATTATAATACGGCCATGAACCGGGCCCTTAAAAACCTTCAAGATAACAAGACAAAGAAAGGGCATCAAGATTATGTATTGCTCTTGGAAGAAGCTTTTGCCAAACATGCTGAAAAAGAGATAAACAGAATCCAGTTTTTGGAAAATGGTGGAAACCCTGCTAATCTTATTGCTATTTATGAAGGATATGCCGGCCTAAAGCAACTTCAAAATAGAATACGGCCTTTATTGCCCTTACCCGTTTATGAGGAAGATAGAAATGCCCAATTTAAGTTGGTTAATTACGACAATACCATTTTAGAGGTCAAGGAAGAACTTTCTGCCTACTTGTATAACAATGCCACCAATTTATTGTCCGACGCAAGAAACAAAATTGAATACAGAAGGGCCTATGATGAGTTAAAATACCTGGAGAACATCAATCCGGGCTATGGAGAGACCCCATCAAAAATGGATGAAGCCTATCAAAAGGGACTGGACTTTGTAAAAGTTGAACTGAAAAATGATACCCAGCAAATCATCCCAGAACGTTTGGAATCTGAATTATTGGATTTCAATACCTATGGAATCAACAACTTTTGGATGCAGTTTCATGCGCAACCCATTGAAAATATTAATTACGACTTTGCTATGGAGTTGGATTTCAATCAAATTAATATCTCTCCCGAGCGTGTCAACGAGAGACAGCTTGTTAAAGAGAAAGTGGTTAAAGATGGTTTCGAATATGTTTTGGATAAAAATGGGAATGTGGCCAAGGATAGTTTGGGCAATGACATTAAGGTAGATAAATTTAAAACGGTTACTTGTAATTTCTATGAGTTTACCCAATTAAAAACCGCTCAGATCGGTGCCAACGTCCGTTTTAAGGACTTAAGGTCCGGACAGGTGGTCAACTCCTATCCCCTATCCAGTGAGTTCATCTTTGAGCACATTTATGCCAATGTTGATGGCGATAGAAGGGCGCTGGATAACAACCTAGTGGCTTTATTGGATTTGGCTGCAGTGCCTTTCCCTACCAATGAACAAATGGTCTATGATGCTGGCGAAGATCTTAAAGCAAGATTAAAATCTATCGTGAATAGATATGAATTCAATTAAATAATTGGGTCCCGGTCGTTGACCGGGATTTTTTTTATCCAAATTGTTCCAAATTCACTTCCGTTATGGCACCATGGGAGGTGTGGAATGCCGTGGCACCATTTTTTATAACCAATAATTGGGGGGATTGATGTAAAACCTGGAATAGGATAGCTACTTCATTGGATACCTCCCTGTACGAATGGAGATCTAGAAAATAAAGGTCTGCATTATTTTCATTTAACGGATAATCTTTAGAAAACATTCCCAAGACCATCCTGCTGATACCGCAGGTAGTAGAGTGTTTAAAAATCAACTGGGGTTTATCCTTGGAACGCTCCTTTATCTCCACTAACTGTTCCTTTGTTGTCAAAGAAATCCAAGGGAGCTCCTTTTCTTCCTTAGTTTCTTTACTCCCAAATAAGTTACCAAACAATCCCATTATACAAATTTAGTGTTGAGTCGATTGGAAACGGTATTCATTACAGCTGACTAAATGTCGTTTATTTTCAAGGGTTTAGCGCCATTTTGTCTGATGTGTTGTATTGGTAGGGTTATTGAACTATTAAGTAAAAAATGATATGAACTTCAATAATTTCACGATAAAGTCACAGGAGGCCTTACAGCAGGCCCAGCAAATTGCGCAGGGGTATGGTCATCAGCAAATAGAGAACGAACATTTGTTCAAGGCAATTTCTGAAGTGGACGAAAATGTATTACCCTTCCTTCTTAAGAAGTTGGATGTCAATACAGGCTTACTCCATCAGGTTTTGGACAAAGAACTGGAAAGTTTTTCCAAGGTGTCCGGCGGCGAAATCATGCTATCCCAGGAAGCGGGTAGGACCTTAAATGAGGCCAATGGTATCGCAAAAAAAATGGGAGATGAGTATGTCTCCATTGAACATTTACTTTTAGGGATTTTCAAATCCAAGAGCAAGATTGGTCAAATTTTAAAGGACAACGGGGTTACTGAAAAACAACTGAATACCGCCATTACAGAATTGCGAAAAGGCGGTAGTGTTACCTCCCAAAGTGTAGAAGATACGTATAACGCCCTCCAAAAATATGCCCGAAATTTGAATGAATTAGCAGATTCGGGCAAGTTGGATCCTGTCATAGGAAGGGATGAGGAAATTAGACGGGTACTTCAAATACTTTCTCGAAGAACAAAGAACAATCCCATGCTGGTTGGCGAACCCGGAGTGGGAAAAACCGCGATAGCCGAGGGTTTAGCGCATCGCATTGTACAAGGCGATGTTCCCGAAAACCTCAAGGATAAAACCATTTATTCCTTGGATATGGGCGCCCTGATTGCAGGTGCAAAATATAAGGGAGAGTTTGAAGAGCGATTAAAGTCCGTCATCAAAGAGGTAACGACCTCGGATGGTTCCATTGTTTTATTTATTGATGAGATCCATACCCTTGTTGGAGCTGGTGGTGGTCAAGGTGCCATGGACGCTGCCAATATTTTAAAACCTGCATTGGCACGAGGGGAATTGCGGGCCATTGGCGCCACAACACTGGATGAATACCAAAAATATTTTGAACAGGATAAGGCCTTGGAGCGAAGGTTCCAAAAGGTAGTTGTTGATGAGCCAGACACGGAGAGCGCCATTTCCATACTCAGGGGTATTAAGGAAAAATACGAAGCACACCACAAGGTCCGTATTAAGGACGAAGCCGTTATCTCTGCCGTGGAACTCTCGCAACGTTACATTACCAACAGGTTCTTGCCAGACAAGGCGATTGACCTAATGGACGAGGCAGCCTCCAAACTTCGGATGGAAATCAACTCAAAACCAGAGGAGTTGGATGTTCTAGATCGCAAGATGATGCAACTTGAAATTGAGATTGAGGCCATTAAGCGTGAAAACGACGAAACCAAATTGAAATCACTCCGTCTGGAATTGGCAAATCTGAAAGAGGAACGAAATGAGGTTTTTGCGCAATGGGAAAGTGAAAAATCCGTAGTAGACCACATACAAAAAACTAAACAGGATATTGAAAATTACAAACTGGAAGCGGAACGTGCAGAACGTAATGGCGATTATGGAAAAGTGGCCGAATTGCGGTATGGAAAGATAAAGGAGGCACAGGAAACACTGGAAAAGCTTCAATCTGAGTTACAGGAGCAACAACATTCGGGAACGCTGATCAAAGAGGAAGTCACCAATGAAGATATTGCGGAAGTTGTGGCAAAGTGGACGGGAGTTCCAGTCACAAAAATGCTACAAAGCGAACGGGATAAACTTCTTAAACTGGAAGAGGTACTTCACAAAAGAGTTGTTGGCCAAGAAGAGGCCATAGAAGCTGTTTCCGATGCCATAAGAAGAAGCAGGGCAGGATTGCAAGATGCAAAGCGACCCATTGGTTCATTTCTTTTTTTGGGAACCACTGGTGTGGGTAAAACTGAATTGGCCAAGACTTTAGCTGCTTTTTTATTCGATGATGAGAATGCACTCACCCGAATCGATATGAGCGAATATCAAGAACGGCATGCGGTTAGCCGTTTGGTAGGTGCCCCTCCGGGATATGTTGGCTATGACGAAGGGGGACAATTGACCGAGGCCGTGCGCAGGCGCCCCTATTCCGTAGTGCTTTTGGATGAAATTGAAAAGGCCCATCCCGATATATTCAATATTCTATTGCAAGTATTGGATGAAGGAAGGTTGACGGACAATAAGGGTCGGGTGGCCGATTTCAAAAATGCAATAATTATCATGACCAGCAATATGGGGAGCCCTATTATCCAGGAGAAGTTTGAAAACACGGACGATATCCATAGCGCAACTGAAGCTTCAAGGACCGAAGTTTTGGGGTTGTTGAAGAAAACCATTCGCCCAGAATTCCTAAATAGGATCGACGATATCATTATGTTCACTCCATTGAACAGGGAGGCCATTACTGAAATTGTAGGTTTACAATTGGGGCAACTGAAAAAGCGCTTGTCCCAACAAAACATCACTTTGGATGCCACAGAGGAAGCCATTCTCTATCTGTCCGGTAAAGGATACGATCCCCAGTATGGGGCTCGTCCCATAAAACGGTTAATTCAGAAAGAGGTCCTCAATAAATTGTCGAAAGAAGTATTGAAGGGTACTATTAAAAGCGAAAGCATTATACTTTTGGATTCCTTTGATAATGCCTTGGTCTTTAGGAACCAAGGTGAGCTTGCGGTTTGATCATGGATTTATTTTTTAGTAAAAGGGTGCTTTTTTAAGTACCCTTTTTTGGTTATACCATCAAGTATATAATTTTTATATCTTAGCTCAACACCCAAACCAATGTCCTCCAAAGCTGAACGAACCACCAAGTATATCATAGAAACGGTTGCTCCCATTTTTACAAAACACGGTTACGTGGGTACGAGTATGAGTCATTTGACAGAAGCTACAGGCCTGACCAAAGGGGCTATCTACGGAAATTTTGAGAATAAGGAAGCTTTGGCCCTTTCAGCTTTTGAATTCAATAGAAACCTATTACTGGCCAAATTTGATGAGCTATTATCAATTGAAGGAAGTGCCATGGACAAGTTGCATTCGCTGATCAATTTCTACCGTCAGTATGATGTATTTACCATAGCCATGGGGGGATGCCCAATCCTGAGTGTTGGGGTGGACGCACAACATAATAATAAACTCTTGGCCGCGGCCTGCAATGAAACCATAAGTGAAATAGAAGGTAAAATTGCACTGGTCCTGGAGGATGGCGTAAAATCTGGGGAAATCAAAATTCCAGTTCCCCCACTCCAATTTGCCAAACAACTGTATACCATGCTTAGTGGTGCTGTGGCCATGGCAACAATGACCCGTGACAGAAAATATTTGGTGAATACGATTGCCTATTTGACACATCTGGTACACAATGAAATGGCTTAAAATGACCTAGCGCTAGCGAATTCTAAAGATCCAAAGTTTATCCTGATACTTCCCATCAAACTTACTATCCCGAGCTTGCCGTGCTTCATTGATTGAATTGTACCTTTTCAGATACACATAATTGTATCCATTTGCTTTACGGTAAAACGACCCTGGACGTAATCCCCTGCCCTTTAGGGTCCTCATGAAATTCTCGTAGTATTTTTTGGTGCCAAATACATTGGCAATTAAATAAAACCCAGGTTCCAACCCCTCCCCTTTAACTACTTCCTCATAACGCTCATTCGGCAAAAGAACCACGTCCTCATTAAGTTTTACCGCGGCGATGCTATCCAATCTTGCCTGTTCCTTGGCTAAATCTATTTCCCTGGATTTTACTTGGGCTATGGAGTCTTTGATCTCCTTTTCCCGCCGCTCCTTGATTCTGACATTATTTATGCTGTCCATTCGCCTTTTCTCTAGGCGCATCAGGGCTGCCGCCTTTTCTGCCTGTGCAAGGGAATCAAGGCGCCTCTTTTCCAAACGTCTTTGTTGCCTTTTTGAAAGTGCTATGGGTTTAACTTCTTCTGCTACCTTTTCGTTCTTGCTTTCTATTTCCTTACTTTCCTGTTCCTTGGCTAGAGCAATCTCCCTGGATTTTACTTGTGCTATGGAGTCTTTGATCTCTTTTTCGCGTTTCTCCTTGATTCTGGCACTATTGATACTATCCATTCGTCTTTTCTCCGCGCGTATTAGAGCTGCTGCTTTTTCTACCTGTTCAATAGAGTCACGTC
>JBCBZA010000028.1:0-32313 GCA_039815575.1 Bacteroidota bacterium
ACAAATTTTTTTACAGAACAATACTTCATTAAGAAATAGCGGTTACTACCCCGCACTACGTATTGAATTTGTAATTTTATGTATTAAAAAATTGTAAGATGCCTCGTTCGGGAACTGCTGATTTGACCTTACATGGAGGTCATGTGCCCCCATGGCTCCTCAACCGAATGAAGGGCCTTGCCCTTCCTATGATAGAAGCTATAATTCAGGAACACGGCAAAGCTGGATTTGTGGAGCGCATGGCCCATCCCTTTTGGTTTCAAAGTTTTGGAACCGTTATTGGAATGGATTGGAATTCCTCAGGAGTAACCACCACTGTGATGAACGTCCTCAAACAGGTCATCACGCCTATATCCAAACAATTGGGCCTTTATGTCTGTGGCGGAAAAGGAAAACACTCCCTCAAAACACCCCATGAACTCATTAATGTGGGGATGAAAACTGGCTTGGATGGAAATGCATTGGCCAAAGCCAGTAAGCTGAGCGCTAAAGTAGATAATACGGCACTCCAAGACGGTTTTCAATTGTACATCCATAATTTTTTAGTAACTGATGAAGGGGATTGGACGGTAGTTCAACAGGGCATGAACAATAGGAATGGAAAGGCAAGACGCTATCATTGGCATTCAAATACAGTCACCGACTTCGTAAAAGAACCCCATGCCGCCGTCTGCGGTGAAAATCAAGGTAAAATCTTAAATCTAGTGCACAAGAAGGCGGAAAATACACAAAACGCCATTTTAGAAATTGCCCACGAGGATCCTGATAAAATTGCCAAGGAACTGCCTCATCTTATTGTCCCGAGCTATCACCATATCAAAGCCAAAGATGTGAATCTAAAGCGCATGGGTAGCATCCTATGGTTGGCCCAAGAAAGTGAAATCCAGAAGTTTGAGGAACTACTGCTTTTAAAAGGTTTGGGGCCGCGGACTTTACAAAGTCTGACATTGGTAAGCGAGGTCCTTTATGGCACCCCTTCCCGTTTTTCGGACCCGGCCCGGTTTGCCTTTGCTCATGGAGGTAAGGACGCCACCCCGTTTCCTGTACCCTCAAAAGTCTATGACGAAACCATTTTAACTATGAAATCCGCAGTTGAAAGAGCTAAAATTGGACACACCGACAAACTAAAGGCCATTCAAAAATTGACGGCAATGGCGCAGGTAGCTGAGAAAAATTTTATGCCCACTCAAAATTTTGATGCCCTCGTCAAAAAAGAAAACGAGGACTCCCATAAATATGGTGGCCGTAGTGTTTTTGGCTATGCCAAACCCCCAAAGGGCAAGCAATTGGATTTGTTTGAAAATTCATAGGCACTACGCCCTATCTCCCCAACATAATGCCATTGGTGACGGCATAATATGCACTTAATGCCCCCAATATGTTCAATGAACAATGAATGACCATTCCGACATATATGTTTTTTGTTTTCCAAACGGCAAAACTGAAAATTATACCCAATACAATTGACGCAATCCAATTGTGGGGCTGCCAAAAATGGTAGAGTCCAAAGAATGCCCCGTTCAGGATTGGCGCCCAGTTTTTGAGATAGGCCATTCTAGGCAACAAGTACCCTCTAAAGAAAAGTTCCTCGGCAGCCGGGGCCAGCAAGCCATCTAAAAATATCCCGATCAAGAAAAAATTAGCAAGGGTCTTAGTATTATCCGTCCCATAAGTAGGATTAAAATACCATTCTGGCAACCAATCGAAAACAGATTCACGCAAAAAAAGTCCAAGGGGATATAATGGAACATAAACCAAAAGACTGGCAAAAATTCCTCCAATACTCCAAAGTATAAATTTCTTGGCCGAGAGTTTATTTTGAAATGGTACAATGCCCTTTATGGAAAATTGGCCTAACAACCTTTTTGCGCTCCAAAATAAATGGACCAGTATAAAAGGGACCATTATTGCTTCGACCAATAACAATATAGCCACCCCAGGCAGATGAAATTCAATCATTTTTGGGCCAAGGGTTAAGTAAATCAGCGTAAACACTACCCCTAAATAAAAATGTTCGAATACTAATTTTCCAAATGGAATTTGTTTTACTGGATGAGACATACTCCTAAAAATTTATAGGAGCAAATATTTGGAATACATAAAGGTAAATCGACCGAATACAGGAATTCGAACGGATTTTCAAGGTAGTTTCTTCCGAAGTTTTTTGAATTCAGAAGGGGTCATTCCGGTTTTCTTCTTGAACTGGGTATTAAAGGAAGATTTGGAATTATATCCCACTTGGTAAAGTAGTTCCAAAACCGTGAACTTAGGATCAACGTTTTCATTCAATATTCGTTGCGCTTCTTTAATCCGATATGCATTGATCAAATCATAAAAGTTATCGGCCATCGATTGATTGATAATATGGGAAACCATTCTTTGGGACACCCCTAATTGATCAGCTAAATCCTTTACGGTAAGTTCAGGCTTCTTATATAGCTTTTCCTTAGAAAGAAGATTTTCAATTTTTTCCCGTAGCGATTGCGTTTCCTCCTGGGACAATCCATAGACGGGCTCATTTCTAATGGTTTGGAACATCGGTTGTCTTAGTGCGAGCAAGAGAATTCTGAACAAAAGAAGTACGGTAATGATATTAAGCAATAATAGTAAAATGGAGAACACTTCTTTTTTTCCAAAATATTGAACAAAGGTAATGGCCAAGGATACCGAAAAAATGAACAGTACCATGCGAACCAATTCAAAAGCCCAAGAAATCTCAATGAATGAATAATACTGTTTCAACTGATTCTTGTGTAGAATTAAGGATTTATAAGCAACGGTCATATACAAAAGAACATGAATAAACATAGGAAGTACACCCCATAGTGCTCTTGGCCCCATACGGTACTCCACTATCTCCAGCAATAGCACTTTTGTCTGAACCGCAGAAGATATTGCATGATATATTATGACTAGAATCATAAAAATGACATAAGGCAAAAGGTGCCTAAGGGTTTTAAGGCGAAACGAAATCGGTATGTTTTTAAGTCGAAGGCTAAAAAAATAGATCAAAGGCCCATAAAGCAAAACATTGGGGTCTTCCCAAAATGCCCACTTAGGTAATTCCAAATAGAATCCATTGAGCAAAAGCATGCCGTCAACGAAGTTTACGGCCAATAACAGAAAAAAAAGACCCAACCAACCAAACCCTTTTATTCTTGCCTTAGAATTGGTGATCAGGAATATGCCCAAAAGCGCAAAAAGACTAATAGCAATTATCGATAAAATTTTGAGGGCCTCCACGCCAAGGGTTATAAATAGTCTGCCAAATATAACTGATATCAGGCACTGATTTTGGCCTTCCTACTTGCCAGATACACTCCTACCAAAACCAATATTGCGGACAATAGCTTGATCGTGGTCAACGCATCCTTCCCCGTTACTAAGGCAAACAGAATTCCAAAAAGGGGTTGTACATAGATAAAGGCCCCAATAGTACTGGCCTTAAGTTCGGTCATCGCAAAAATATTGAAGAGATAGGTGCAAAAGGTAGTACCTACAACAACAAAGGCAATTACTCCATAGACCCATAAAGGCATGGATGCCCATTCAATTAGTAGAAAGTCACCAAAAGTGATTGGGAAATTAATGACCAACGCAATAGTAAATAACCACTTCATCAGGGTAAAAGGATGGTATTTTTCCACCAGTTTTTTAGCAACAATGAGATAAGCACCATAGGCCGTGGCATTTAAAAGAAATAGTGAATTGCCTAGAAGAATATTTGGGGCATCCTGGCGAATTTCCGCACCAAAAAGTACCAGCCCCAATGCTCCAATAAAACCTAAAACGATGCCAAGTCCTTTGTTAATAGTTATGCGCTCTTTTAGAAAAAAAGCAGAAAGCACCACTACAATTATAGGGCTAATTGTTACCAAAACAGAACTATTAATTGGCGTTGATAATTCCAATCCCTTAAAAAAAGAGAGCATATTAATGACCATCCCCAAAAGTGCTGCACCCACCAGGCGTCCCCAGTCTTTCTTTTCTACGGCTTCTTTGGGGCCTAAGAAGGAAATTGCCCAGAAAAGTAGGGTTGCAATTACGACCCTTAAAAAAATAAAGGCAAAAGGGGTCACATAGGTAGGCATAACCCCTTTAGCAATGGTATGATTAATTCCATAAATCGTGGTAGCACCTAAGGCTGCCAAAAAAGCTAGGGTACGTTTGCTCATCCGTGTAGGGCAGCTTTTGCCCCTTCTACTTGTTTTTTTGCATTTCCGATAAAAATTTGGTCATCTACCACCACTACCGGTCGTTTTAAAAACGTATAATGATCCAAAATAAGGTCCTTAAAATAACCTTCTGAAAGTTCCTTATCATTAAGACCGCGTTGACGAAATAACATGGCGCGGCGACTAAAGAGCGACTCATAGGAATCCGTCAAAGACCGCATTGCATCCAATTCTACAGGAGTAACCCCTTTTGATTTTATCTCGCGAAGTTCAATGCCGTCCAAAGGTTCCAAATCCTTCAATATTTTTTGGCAGGTTTTACAGGTTTCTAAGTGAAATATTTTTTTCATCAAGTTCAATTTTAAGGTGCAAAGAAAAACATAATGCCCTTAATGAATTTTAATTTATGGCAAAATCGATGGTGGCCAAGCAATGGATCATGGTCGTGTCAAAGGAAGGAATGGAAACTGCTTCGCCAGGGATTAAAATTGGAAGTTCAGTACAGCCCAAAATAACACCTTGTGCCCCCCTCTCTTGCAACTTGGATATAATTTTCAAACACTTTTGTTTTGCTGCTTCCGTGAACTTTCCCTTTACTAGGTCATTGTAAATCAGGTCCTGCAAATAGTCACGCTCTTCCGGTTCTGGAATCAGCACCTCCAACCCAAAATCGTCTTGAAGGATTCGGTTGTAAAAATCCTTTTCCATAGTATACCGCGTACCCAATAGGGCTACCCTATTAAGTCTCTTGTTGGCAATTGAAGCTCCCGTTGCCCTTGCGATATGCAAAAAAGGTATGGAAATGGCTTCCTCAATTTGTTTGGCAACCAAATGAATGGTATTCGTCGCTAAAATAACAATGTCTACTCCAGATTGCTCTAGACGTTTGGCTTCAATGGCCATTAAACGGCCAATTTCATCCCAATTCCCTTCAAATGACAAACGTTCGATTTCAGAAAAATCGACAGAACTCATCACTACTTTAGCAGAGTGCGAGCCTCCAAGTTTTTCGGCCACAATTTCATTGAGATATTGATAATAAAATTTAGAGGATTGCCAACTCATCCCTCCTATCACACCTATTGTTTTCATCTATTATTTTATTTTGGATAGTTGTTCGGCACCTTCAATTTTTAGGGTCTGAAACCACTTTATGAATCGGGGTAAAATTCCAACGGTCCGCTGATTCGTAATTTGTTCATTGCAAGTTATGCTACAGTCCATCTTTTATATTTATATTTCGGTATATATCAATATGTTTGTTCAAAAAATTACAGCTCCTTCGTCAACCTCCCCAAATACGCTTTGATCACCTTTTCGTTCCGCTTGTAATACGTCCATTTTCCGTGACGTGTAGGAATTAAAAGATTGGCATTCTGCATGGAATTCAGATAGGTCGAAATTGTTGATTGTGAAAGACCCGTCTTATCTTGAATATAGCCTACACAAACGCCATCATTAAAATGATCGATATCTTGATGGGGAGGAAAGTTTTCTTCAGGATTTTTGAGCCACTTTAGGATCTCAACCCTGGTTTTGTTTGACAATACCTTGCTTATTTCAACTATATTCACCTTACAAATATATTAATTATATTTATATATCGAGAATTGTAGATATGTTTTAACGTCGTTTTATGAATCAGCTTTTTGCCATTACCCAACAAAACCGAAAAATTCTGAATAGATTCCTGACCAACCTCACTGAGATTGAATTGTTCACCATACCTAAGGGGTTCAATAACAACATTTGGTGGAATATTGCCCACGTTGTCGTTACCCAGCAAAAATTGGTCTATGGTTTGAGTGCCATGCCCTTGAATATTTCGCAGGAACTGGTTGAAAAGTATCAAAAAGGAACTTTCCCAAAAGAGATCCCTAACGAATTTGAAGTTGAGGAAATTACAAGGTTACTCTTTGAATTGCCCGACCAGACCATAAAAGATTACCAAAGTGGGACCTTTAAGGGTTTTAAAACATACTTGACCTTGCCAAAGGTAGAATTGAATTCGGTTGAGGATGCCATAGCCTTTAATGTTTTTCATGAAGGTCTACATTTAGGAAGTATCATGGCCCTGGCTAGAGCTGTAAAAGTGTAATTTTGCACCCGAATTTCGAACAAAAGCTGCATGAGTGTAAAAAATCTAAAATTCAATAGCAAGACCATTCACGGAGGACAACAACCAGATACCGCTTATGGTGCAGTGATGCCTCCCATTTACCAAACCTCTACTTATGCCCAAACCACGCCTGGCGGGCACAAGGGATTTGAATATTCACGGAGCGCCAATCCTACAAGGACGGCCCTGGAAAATTCCCTTGCCAGTATTGAAAATGGTAATTATGGTTTGGCATTTGCCAGTGGCCTATCCGCGATAGATGCGGTTATAAAACTATTAAATCCTGGTGACGAAGTAATTTCTACCAACGATTTGTATGGAGGCAGTTACCGCCTATTCCGTCAAGTTTTTGAAAAGTATGGAATTACGTTTCACTTTATAGGCATGCAAAGTGTTGAGTCCATTGCCGAAAAAGTAAACGGCAATACCAAGTTGATATGGGTAGAGACCCCTACCAATCCCATGATGAATATCATTGATATTAAATCCATAGCCCAATTGGCCAAGGAAAAAGAATTGCTATTAGCGGTTGACAATACTTTTGCCACACCTTACCTACAACGTCCTTTGGACTTGGGAGCAGATATTGTGATGCACTCTGCAACCAAATATTTAGGAGGACACAGTGATATTGTTGTGGGGGCTTTAGTGGTCAGGGATAAGGAGTTGGCAGATAAATTATACTTTATCCAAAATGCAAGCGGCGCCGTTTGTGGTCCCATGGATAGTTTTTTAACCCTTCGCGGCATTAAAACCTTACATGTTCGTATGCAACGGCATTGTGAAAATGGGGAAGCCATTGCGCAGTATTTAAAAAATCATCCTAAGATTGAGAAAGTGTATTGGCCTGGTTTTCAAAATCATCCCAATCACCATATTGCAAAAGGGCAAATGGATGATTTTGGGGGAATGATTTCTTTTATTCCTAAAGGAAGTTCTTTCCAAGATGCCGTGAACATCGTTGAGAAACTGGAAGTCTTTACACTGGCAGAATCCTTGGGTGGCGTGGAAAGTTTGGCCGGACATCCTGCCAGTATGACCCATGCCAGTATCCCAAAAGAAGAACGCGAAAAGAGCGGGGTGGTAGATTCCTTGATTCGATTGAGCGTGGGAATTGAAGATGTGGAAGATCTTATTGCGGACCTAGCACAAGCAATTGGTCAATAAGATTGAAATATTTTCAATTTTTTGACCCAATATTATATTCTTGACATATTTTTGCCACCATATTCCTAATTCAATAAAATATGCCTTACTAAGCGGCATTTAACTAAAAAATTATCAATTCCCTTATGGCTGAAGAAATAATCAAAGAGTTTATGAAGGAGGTGAAAACCAGAAATGGTCATGAACCAGAATTCATTCAAGCAGTGCAAGAAGTGGCGGAGACCGTCATTCCATATATTCTAACACAAGACATCTATCGCGGCAAAAACATTCTTCTTAGAATGGTGGAACCAGAAAGGTTATTATCATTTAGGGTCGCATGGGTCGATGATAGTGGGGAAATTCACGTGAACAGGGGATACCGAATTCAGATGAACTCTGCCATTGGACCATACAAAGGCGGTCTTCGTTTTCATCCTACTGTGAACGCAAGTGTATTAAAATTCCTTGCCTTTGAGCAGGTTTTCAAAAATAGTTTGACTACGCTCCCTATGGGTGGTGGTAAAGGAGGTTCCGATTTTAATCCTAAAGGAAAATCTGATGATGAGGTCATGCGCTTCTGTCACGCGTTTATGTTAGAGCTTTGTAGGCATATTGGCCCAAATACTGACGTCCCAGCAGGTGATATTGGCGTAGGGGCCCGTGAAATCGGCTTTCTTTTTGGCGCATACAAAAAAATACGGAATGAGTTCACCGGGGTTTTGACCGGCAAAGGAATGACTTGGGGGGGGTCTTTGATTCGTCCAGAGGCAACAGGATATGGAACCGTTTACTTTGCAGATAGCATGTTGCAAACCAAAAACGATTCTTTTAAAGGAAAAAAAGTAGTGATTTCCGGTTCCGGTAACGTAGCCCAATTTGCTGCCGAAAAAGTATTACAATTGGGGGGCAAGGTATTGACCTTATCGGATTCTGGGGGATATGTTTATGATAAGGATGGAATCGACGAAGAAAAATTGGCTTGGGCCATGGATTTAAAAAACAATCGTCGTGGGAGGATATCAGAATATGCCAATAAATATCCTTCGGCCGAATATCATAAGGGGAAAACCCCATGGGAAGTGCCTTGTGAGGTGGCATTGCCCTGCGCAACGCAAAATGAACTGAACGGTGAGAATGCCAAAACCCTTTTGAAAAATGGATGTATTGCGGTATCCGAGGGCGCCAATATGCCTTCCACACCTGAGGCCATACACGCCTTCCATGAAGCAAAGATATTATTTGCACCTGGAAAGGCTTCCAATGCTGGAGGCGTAGCCACATCAGGTTTGGAAATGTCACAGAATTCACTTCGTATTTCATGGACCAGGGAAGAGGTTGATGAACGACTTAAAAGCATTATGAATGATATCCACAACTCCTGTATTGAATATGGTACGGAAGAAGATGGTTATTGCAACTACGTTAAAGGCGCTAATATTGCTGGTTTTGTTAAAGTGGCAGATGCCATGCTTGCGCAAGGGGTCATCTAAACTCCTTAACAAAATTATGGATGCAGACCTCCAAGATTTTTGAAATCTTGGAGGTCTTTTATCTTTGAACAATGCAAGTCAACACCAAGGCTATTGTTATTTCTTCACTCAAATATGGTGATACCAGTCTTATTGTTAAGGCGTTTACCTTATCTGATGGGCAAAAATCTTATTTGCTCAAAGGTGTACTGACTTCCAAAAAAGGAAAGCTAAAACCCGCCCTTTTCCAACCGTTGACGCAACTTGAACTGGTTGCTTTCCATAAAAACAAAGGGACTCTTGAAAGTATACGCGAAGCCAAAGTAATGTATCACTACCAAACCTTACATTCAAATATTGTCAAGAATAGTTTGGTGCTATTTCTCGCAGAGATATTATCTATTGTCATCCAGGAAGAAGAAGAAAATATAGGTCTATTCCAATATCTCGAATATTCCTTATTCTGGTTGGACCGCCACGATGGCATTAACGATTTTCACCTTCTTTTTTTACTTGAATTAACCAAATATTTAGGGTTTTATCCAGATGCCTCAAGTATTGAACGACCCTACTTTGATTTGTTGGAAGGCTGTTTCCTTTCATCGCCCTCCCTAAATCCAGTTTTAGAAGGTGATTCCCTGAAAAACTTCAAACAATTTTTAGGCATAAATTTTGATGGGTTATTTACCATAAAAATGAATAACGATCAACGCCAAGAACTATTAAAAAAGTTGCTTTTGTATTTTGAATTACATTTGCACGGATTTAGAACGCCCAAGTCTTTGGCGGTTTTAAATGCTGTTTTCCACTAATATGCGGAACATACTGGTTTCCATATGTTTATCTATGCTTTTTCAGTTGAGCGCCCAGAAAGCTACACTATTGGACGCAAAAACTGGACTACCTGTGCCAAATGTTGCCGTTTATAATTTGAACAAAACGAAATCGACAATTTCAGATTTTAACGGGATTATTGAATTGGCTTTCTTTGGAAAAAATGAAAAAGTAATCGTCAAGCATATTAGCTATGAGACCATAACCACCACGAAGATCCAAATTCAAAAAAAAGGAGGGTACCTGTACTTGGAAATGACAGCCGAGCAATTGGATGAAGTAGTGATGTCCGTTTCCAAATGGGAACAGCAACGCAAGGACATTCCTCAAAAAATTGCAACTATCAATGCCCAAACCATTGCATTTAACAACCCTCAAACCTCAGCAGATCTTTTGCAGGGCAGCGGCCAAGTTTTTGTCCAAAAGAGTCAGTTAGGGGGAGGTAGTCCAATGATCCGTGGATTTGCCACCAACAGGGTATTACTCTCCGTTGATGGTGTACGAATGAATAATGCCATTTTTAGAGGTGGAAACGTACAAAATGTCATTTCAATCGACCCCTTTACCGTAAAAAATACCGAAGTTATTTTTGGCCCCGGTTCCGTAATTTATGGCAGTGATGCCATTGGAGGCGTTATGAACTTTTTCACCAAAGAACCTCGATTTTCATTTACGGATAGTCTGGCCTTTTCTGGAAACGCCTTTTATCGTTTTGCTTCGGCAAATAATGAAAATACGGCTCATGTTGATTTTAATTTAGGCCATCAGAGTTGGGCCTCCCATACCAGCATATCCTATAATAATTTTGGTGATTTGCGCATGGGATCCCACGGTCCGGAATCGTATCTAAGAAATAATCGTGTGATACGGCAAAACGGACAGGACATCGTAATATCCAATGAAGATCCGTTGGTACAAAGTCCTTCTGGCTATGACCAAATCAACCTCATGCAAAAATTTAAATTTCGCCCAAATACCAATTGGGATTACGACTTGGGGCTGTATTATTCCGAAACTTCGGATTATTCAAGATATGATCGATTGATACAACCTAACAGCACCGGAGACGGGCTACGTTCGGCAGAATGGTTTTATGGCCCCCAAAGATGGTTTATGGGGAATCTTCAAATCACCAAAAAGGGGAAAAACAAGTTTTTTAGCGGAGCTAAATTGACCACCGCATATCAGTTTTTTGAAGAAAGTAGAAATGATCGACGTTTTCAAGAGCTTGATCTTTTTCGAACCCAAGAAAAATTGGATGCCTTTTCGATGAATCTAGATTTTGAGAACAAAAAAATTGGAAACCTGAGGTTGTATTATGGCGCGGAATATTTGTTCAACAAGGTAAATTCAAAAGGATCTCAAATTAATATTGAAACCCTGCAAACCAATCCATCGGCATCAAGATATCCTGATGGTGCAACTTGGCAAACCTTTGCCGGCTACATTAATGGTGAATATGGGGCAAAACCCAACCTGACCCTTTTAGCTGGGCTTCGATACAGTCAGGTATGGGTTGATGCGAAATTTGATAATACCTTTTTTCCTTTCCCATTTACCGAAGCGGATATTATCACTGGGGCATTAACGGGAAGTCTAGGGCTTAGTTGGTTCCCATCCGCCAATTTGCAAATCACCTTAAATGGTTCTACGGGCTTTAGGGCGCCTAATATTGATGATATTGGAAAAATATTTGATTCTGAACCAGGTTCCTTAGTTGTTCCCAATCCTGAATTGGTTCCGGAATATGCCTACAACCTTGACTTTGGTATTCGTAAAAACTTTGAGGACAAGTTGGTTTTGAAGGCATCGACCTATTACACCTATTTGGTGGACGCATTGGTAAGAAGGGATTTTACGTTCAATGGTGATAGGGAAATTGAATATAACGGGGAACTTAGTAACATACAAGCCATTCAAAATGCAGCAAATGCGTATGTATATGGTTTTGAGTTTGGTGCCGAGGCTTTTTGGGGAAATTACTGGTCCTTCCTTGGGAATCTCACCATCACGGAAGGGGTAGAGGAAGACGATAATGGGCTTGAGTCCCCAGCGAGACATGTTGCCCCTACTTTTGCAGACGCCCATATTATATGGAAAAACGACAAGTTCAAAGCGGATTTTTTCTTAAACTACAATGGTGAAATTCCCTTTGACGATCTAGCCTTTTCAGAACGCAATAAGGAATTCATTTACGCCCAAGATGAAAATGGCAATCCGTTTGCTCCATCTTGGTACACCTTAAATTTCAGATCGCGTTACCAATTTTCCAATGCCTTTCATGCCAATGTATCCTTGGAAAATATTACCGACCAACGGTATCGCACATATTCTTCTGGCATTGTCGCCCCAGGAATTAATTTTATTGCTGGGGTTGGATATAAATTTTAAATAAAAAACCTACAATGAGAGCGGGGACCTTATGTCCTTTTAGGACCTTAAAAAGCTGGGGTTTCATACGAATTGATTAATTTTGCAAACTTTAATTTGAGACTAAAAAAGTCATATGAAGTTTGCAGAATATAAAGGGCTTGACCTTCCTGGGGTAGCAGAAGATGTTCTGGATTTTTGGAAAAAGGAGAACATCTTTGAAAAAAGCGTTTCCACAAGGGAAGGTAAAGAAAGCTATGTTTTTTATGAAGGTCCACCATCTGCAAATGGAATGCCTGGCATTCACCATGTCATGGCCCGTACCATAAAGGATATTTTCCCTAGGTATAAAACCATGAAAGGATATCAGGTGAAACGAAAGGCAGGTTGGGACACACATGGCCTTCCCATTGAACTCGGCGTTGAGAAGGAATTGGGAATAACCAAAGAGGATATTGGGAAAAAGATTTCTGTTGAAGCGTATAATGAAGCCTGCCGAAAGGCTGTGATGCGCTATACGGATGTTTGGAATGAAATGACTGAAATGGTGGGGTATTGGGTAGATATGGATGATCCCTACGTTACCTACACCTCCAAATACATGGAGTCTGTTTGGTGGCTGCTCAAACAAATTTATGTTAAAGGACTCATTTACAAAGGCTACACTATTCAGCCCTATTCGCCTAAGGCCGGTACAGGGTTGAGTTCACATGAGCTGAACCAGCCAGGAACGTATCAAGATGTTACCGATACTACTGTCACAGCGCAGTTTAAGGCCATAAAAGAAACACTACCTCATTTTTTAAAGGAAGTTGAAGGCGATATTTATTTTTTGGCATGGACCACTACACCATGGACGCTTCCCAGTAATACAGCTTTGACGGTAGGTTCAAAAATTGATTACGTAGCTATTAAGACCTTTAATCAATATACTTTTGAACCCGTAGTTGTGGTTTTGGCCAAAGCTTTGGTGGGCAAACAGTTTTCCAACAAATATTTCGAGTCTGAATCGGATGAAGATTTTAAAGCTTTTGAGAAAGCCCATAAAAAAATCCCTTACAAAGTTCTAACAGAAATCAAGGGCGAAACCTTGGTGGGGATACACTATCAACAATTAATTGATTATGCACAACCCTATCAAAATCCCGAAAATGCATTTAGGGTCATTGCTGGGGACTTTGTGACTACTGAAGATGGTACAGGTATTGTACATACAGCACCTACCTTCGGCGCGGATGACGCTTTGGTAGCAAAACAAGCCAATCCCCCCGTTCCTCCCCTATTGGTTATGGATGAAAACCATAATCTGGTACCCCTAGTGGATTTACAGGGTAAATTTCGATCCGAGCTAAAAGAATTTGGCGGGAAATATGTTAAGAACGAATACTACGATGATGGCTCAGCACCAGAAAAATCGGTAGATGTCGAAATCGCCATTAAATTAAAAATCGAGAATAAAGCATTTAAAGTGGAAAAGTATGTCCACAGTTATCCCAACTGTTGGCGTACGGATAAACCCATTTTATACTATCCATTGGATTCGTGGTTTATTAAAGTTACTGACGTTAGTGAACGCATGTTTGAGTTAAATGGAAGCATCAATTGGAAACCAAAATCCACAGGTGATGGCCGCTTTGGAAATTGGCTGGCCAATGCCAATGACTGGAACCTTTCCCGCTCAAGATACTGGGGCATTCCCCTACCTATTTGGAGAACGGAAGATGGAAAAGAAGAACTCATGATTGGTTCTATTGAGGAACTAAAATCAGAGATGGGCAAAGCAGTAGTTGCTGGATTTATGGAGGCGGACATTTTCGGGGATTTTGTGGTCGGCAATATGGACAAAGCCAACTATGATAAAATTGACTTGCACAAAAATATTGTGGATCGTATAATCCTGGTCTCACCCTCCGGAAAACCCATGAAAAGGGAATCTGATTTAATTGATGTTTGGTTCGATAGTGGTTCCATGCCCTATGCACAGTGGCACTACCCCTTTGAAAACCAAGATTTAATTGACAAAGGCAAAGCATTCCCTGCTAATTTTATAGCCGAAGGTGTGGACCAGACCCGTGGTTGGTTTTATACCTTACACGCCATTGCTTCTATGGTCTTTGATTCAGTAGCCTACAAAAATGTCGTGTCCAACGGTTTGGTTTTGGACAAAGAAGGGAAAAAGATGTCCAAGAGATTAGGTAATGCCGTAGATCCTTTTGAGGCGCTACCCAAGCACGGTGCTGACGCCGTTCGTTGGTATATGATTTCCAATGCCAATCCTTGGGATAACTTAAAATTTGATATGGAAGGGGTTTTGGAGGTGAAACGAAAGTTCTTTGGCACCCTATATAATACCTATTCCTTTTTTGCCTTATATGCCAATATTGATGGTTTTACGTTTAGCGAAAACGGAATACCCCTTAAGGAACGACCCGAGCTTGATCAATGGATTCTTTCAGAATTGAATACGCTCATCAAGTTGGTTGATGAAGCCTATGCTGATTATGAACCTACCAAAGCGGCCAGGGCCATATCAGATTTTGTCCAGGAAAATCTATCCAACTGGTACGTCCGCTTAAGCAGAAGACGTTTCTGGAAGGGGGATTATCAGCACGATAAAATTTCAGCTTATCAAACCTTATATACCTGTTTGGCAACTGCAGCTAAACTTATGGCTCCAATAGCCCCATTCTTTTCAGAAAGGCTGTACAAAGACTTGAATAAGGCAACCGGAAAAGAACACTTTGAAAGTGTTCATCTTTCCAACTTCCCCGCATACAATGTTGGCTTGGTCAACCAATCGTTGGAACATAGGATGCAGACGGCACAGAAAATTTCCTCTTTAGTATTGTCAATACGTCAAAAGGAAAAAATAAAAGTGCGTCAGCCATTAAAAAAAATAATGGTTCCCGTTATGGGCAAATCCCAAAAAGAGGAAATTTTAGCGGTTTCCAATTTGATTACATCTGAGGTTAACGTTAAGGAGCTGGAACTAATGGAAGATGCTTCCGATATTTTGGTGAAGCATATTAAACCTAACTTTAAGGTTTTAGGTCCAAAATATGGCAAGGAAATGAAAGAAATTGCCGCTGCCATAAATGGCCTTGGCCAGGAAGATATCCAAAAAATTGAACAGGAAGGCGAAATAACCCTTAATCTGGAAAATAAAAATATTAAATTACAGTTGTCGGATGTAGAGATTACCTCCCAAGATATTGAGGGATGGCTGGTAGCTAGCTCTGGCCCTTTGACCGTAGCCTTGGATATTACCATAGACGAAGAGCTTAGAAACGAAGGTATTGCCAGGGAACTGGTGAACCGAATCCAAAATTTGAGAAAGGAATCCGGATTGGAGGTAACCGACAAAATTGAACTTAGAATCTTAAAGGATGGGAATGTGGAGAAGGCTGTAGAAAACAACAAAGCTTATCTAAAGAGTGAGACCCTTACTGAAATTCTCAACCTTGAGGACCAACTGGAAGAAGGCACAGAAGTAGCCTTTGATGAAGTACAAACAAAATTATTTATTCAAAAATATTGAACCATGGCGCAGGACACAAAAGTTAGATATTCTGACAAGGACTTGGCAGAATTTAAGGAACTGATAGAAGCAAAAATCGAAAAAGCACAAAAGCATCTAGAGCTTTTGAAAAGTTCTTATATGAACGACGGCAATAATGGAACCGATGATACGGCTCCTACATTTAAGGCATTTGAAGAAGGCTCCGAAACTATGAGCAAAGAGGCAAATACGCAATTGGCGATACGCCAAGAAAAGTTTATTCGTGATTTAAAAAACGCCTTGTTACGAATAGAAAACAAAACTTATGGCATCTGCAGAGTGACAGGGAAATTAATCAATAAACAAAGATTGAAATTGGTTCCCCATGCTACTTTGAGCATCGAAGCCAAGAATATGCAGAAGTAATAAGCACCATAAGGTGCGCTACGTATGCATAAAATTCTTGTTTTTATTTCTTTTTTATTATTCTCTCAATTCGGAGCGTCCCAGAAATTGATTGAGAAGACATTGCTCAATCCAAAAACAAGATATATTCAAATTGATGGCAGTGAGTGTTTTCAATTGGTATTGAATACACATCAGAGTGACCTTTTAAAAGTGGAAGCCTCCATGGAGGGGCAATACGCCAAAGACTTGGTCATCAAGTTGGAAGAGGATGGCAAAAATATAGGCATCAGTGTTGATTTGCTTCCAGGTTTCAAGAGCCCTCACATTAAGTTCAGCGTGCATAAGGTTATTTCGATTGTACTCCATGTTACATTGCCGGAGCATATGACAGCTTCCGTCTATGGCACCCATACCAATGTTACCGGTGAAGGAACCTATAAAGATCTGTCCATTACATTGTCAGATGGTAATTGTACCTTATACGATATCTCTGGAAAAACCAGTGTTAAGACCCAAACAGGGGAAATTGTGGTAAATAAGGCCAGAGGTGTTGTAACCACAAGGAGTATCTATGGTAAAATCAAAAAAGGGGCTATCCCGTCTGGTGATGAAACGTACTCACTCCAATCAGTTGAGGGTTCCATAATAGTCAATGTGAACAATGGTTGAAATCACTACTTTTGCATTTCTGAAAATTTAGGTATGACCTTAAACAAGTCCCTTATTATCATTTTTATTGTTTTATTGATTGATCAAATCAGTAAAATTTATATCAAAACACATTTTGTGTTGGGGGAATCCATTGAAGTTTTTTCTTGGTTCAAAATCTTGTTTATAGAAAATGAAGGGGCCGCTTGGGGAACAAAGCTTAGTGATATTTTGCCCATATCGGAATCCGCAGGCAAGTTGTTTTTAACCATTTTTAGGCTATTTGCAATCGCAGGTATCGGTTACTGGTTATATGACATTATACGTAAAAATTCACCAAAACTCCTGATTTTTTCGGTCTCCCTAATATTTGCTGGAGCCCTTGGAAACATTATCGATTCCGTTTTTTATGGTATGATTTTTAACGAGAGTACCCATGAGGTTGCTTCCATTTTTTCAAAAGAACCTTATGGTAAATTATTTTATGGAAAAGTTGTGGACATGTTATATTTCCCCTTAATCGACACGACGTGGCCGGAATGGGTCCCTAAGGTGGGAGGACAAAACTTTCGTTTTTTTGAACCCATTTTTAATATTGCCGATTCTGCGATAAGCTTGGGGGTCGGAGTGCTCTTAATTTTCAACAAAAAGGCTTTCGGTAAAGAAAAGCCCGAAGTTCAAAATTCGTAGATTTTTTCAGGAGTAACGCAATAGTCCATAGGAATGTCGTTTTCATTTATATCTTCAATTTGATCAACGGCTTCAAAAAAAGACAATCCAACTTTTAATGTCTTAGGCCTACATTTTTTAAGGAGGACATCATAGTATCCTCCTCCATAACCCACTCGATGTCCCTTATTATCAAAAGCCAACATGGGGACAAAGACTACATCCAATTGATCTTCGGGAATCTCTATTCCCCCAACAGGCTCGGGTATACCCAAAGAATTCTCTTTTATGACAACGCTATCGGTAAGTAAGAAATTTTTAAGAAACCCGTTGGGAAAAGTTTTTGGTACAACAACATTTTTATCTTTCCCTTGGATTATGGACAAAATAGGTTCTGTACTTACCTCCCTATTCTTTGTAATGGAAAGAAAAATGTGATAAAAAGAAGCGTCCCATATGGGCAAGTCCAACACCCTGTTGGCAATTTCTAAACTTTGGTTTTCAATTGAGTCAAAACTGAGCAGGTTTCTCTTTTCACGGAAATTTAACCTGATCTGTTTTTTGTACATCTACTGTTGTGTAGAGTGGGAAGAGTTTCGGGGGACCTTAGGAAAAACTTATTCTTTCGTTGATACAGTAAAAAATATCTTAAAGAAAAGCATTAAAATTAGGTACATGCCCAAAACAATTAAATAATTCTCCATGTCTTAATCTTAATTGTGCTTAAAAATACAGAATTTTTCTATTAAAATCCTATGAAGCGCACTTTTTTTCCGTTGAAATGCACTTTTTTATTAAAACATTAACGTTAGTGTTTGGGGGAAAACGGAAAAATATTTGATGTTCTTCCTAAGAAACCATTCAAATCCTATTCCATCTGGGTAAAAGAGAGTTTAAAAAAACATAGTACCTTCATATTTCAAATAAAATCTGCTTTCCCCATTATGCCTAAAGTACCTGTAGACGTACAACTAAGCTCATTGCCAAATCACCCCGGAGTATACCAGTTTTATGACGCAGAAGGGAAAATACTTTATGTGGGAAAGGCTAAGAACCTAAAAAAAAGGGTGTCATCCTACTTTACCAAGAATCACGAGTACGGAAAAACGCGCGTAATGGTAAAGAAAATAAGGACTATAAAGCATATTGTCGTAAAGACCGAGTCCGATGCTCTTTTACTGGAAAACAACCTTATTAAAAAACATCAGCCACGCTATAATGTACTGCTTAGGGATGACAAATCGTATCCTTGGATATGCATTAAAAATGAGCTTTTTCCTAGAATATTTATGACGCGAAAACTCATTCAGGATGGTTCTTTATATTTTGGGCCTTATACCAGTGTTAAAACAGTAAAGACGTTGTTAGAGCTTATTAAAAATGTAAGTCCATTGCGTACATGCAGTCATAAGTTGACAAAAGAAAAAATTGAAGCGGGTAAATTCAAGTATGATCTGGAATACCATCTTGGGAATTGTCAAGGGGCTTGCCAAGGCGAAATTACAGAAGAAGAATACCATCATCGCTTGGAAAAAGTGAAAGAAATCATCAAAGGGAATTTTAAAGGCACATTGTTGGAGCTTAAAAAAGAGATGAAAGCATATTCAGAGGCATTTGAATTTGAAAAGGCCCATATGGTTAAAGAGAAATTTGAGACACTCAAAAAATATCAGGCCAAATCGACCATTGTAAATCCAAAAATCAGTAATGTAGATGTGTTTTCCATCATTTCTGATGAAACCCATGCCTACATCAATTTTTTGCAGGTATCCAATGGACTAATTGTAAGATCCCACACCCTTGAGCTGCAGAAGAAACTAGAAGAGACCAACGAGGAACTGTTGCAACTGGGAATTTTCGAAATTCGACAACGTTTTAATTCCCAATCAAAAGAAATTTACACTCCTTTTCCGGTCAAGGTAAATTCAGCAATAAAAGTGAGTGTCCCTAAACTCGGGGACAAGAAAAAATTACTTGATTTCTCAGAAAGGAATGCCCAATTTTTTAGACAGGACCGCTTCAAGCAGATGAAAATTGTTGATCCCGATCGGCATACCAAACGAATTATGGCCCAAATGAAAGGTGATTTGAGGCTCTCAGAAGAACCCACGCATATAGAGTGTTTTGACAATTCCAACATTCAGGGGAGCAATCCCGTTGCCGCCTGTGTCGTCTTTAGGAATGGTAAACCGTCCAAAAAGGAGTATCGTCATTTTAATATTAAAACCGTTACTGGGCCAGATGATTTTGCCTCCATGGAAGAAGTGGTCTTTAGGCGATATAGACGCCTATTGAATGAAGGGGAAAGCCTACCCCAATTGATTGTTATTGACGGCGGCAAAGGCCAACTTTCCTCTGCTTTAAAAAGTTTGGATGTTCTCAACTTAAGGGGGGAAATCGCCATAATTGGCATTGCCAAACGGCTAGAGGAAATATATTTTCCCGACGACCCCATCCCCTTATACATGGACAAAAAGTCCGAAACCCTGAAGATTATTCAACAGTTGCGCAATGAAGCCCATCGCTTTGGTATCTCATTTCATAGAAACAAGAGAAGTAATGCGGCCATTAGCACAGAACTGGAGGATATAGAAGGAATAGGTCAAAAAACGGCAGAACAACTTTTGCAACGTTTTAAATCCGTAAAACGTGTTAAGGAAGCCTCTTTAAAAAGTTTAACGGCATCCATAGGACGGGCAAAAGCAAAAAAAGTATATGAATCCTTTCATTGAACCATAGATGCTAAAAAAGATTCCGATACTTATAGTATTATCCATTGCCCAGGTGCTCTTCTCCCAAAATGAACCCAAAATAGGATTGGTATTAAGTGGTGGCGGTGCCAAGGGAATGGCCCATATTGGGGCGTTGAAGGTTATTGATAGCCTAGGGATTCAAATTGATTATGTTGGTGGAACTAGCATGGGAGCCATAGTAGGAGGTCTTTACGCTGCCGGATATTCGGGGAAGGCATTGGATTCCATTTTTCAATCTGTCGATTTGACGGAATTAATTCAGGACAATGTGCCAAGAAATGCAAAGACTTTTTATGAAAAGGAGGATTCCGAACGATATGCCCTAAGTCTACCTTTTGAAAATTTTAAGGTTTCGTTTCCTGAAGGGATTTCGGGAGGTCAAAATATTTACAATGAATTTGTTCGTCTATTGTTCCATGTTAAGGACATTAAAGATTTTGATAAGCTTCCCATCCCCTTTTTATGCATTGCCACGAACATAGAGACCGGTAAGCCTGTTTTATTGGACGGCGGATATTTACCTGAAGCTATTATGGCAAGCGGAACGCTGCCTTCCCTATTTGAACCATCAGAAGTGGATGGCCAAATTTTAATAGACGGTGGAGTAGTCAATAATTACCCATTGGATGAAATTAAAGCGAAAGGGGCGGACATTGTTATTGGTGTCGATGTTCAGGATGCCCTGGCAAAACGAGACGATCTATCCTCCGCAACCGAAATTCTTGTACAAATCAATAATTATCGTACCGTAAATGACATGGTCGATAAAATAAAGGAAACGGATATCTATATCAAACCGGATATTCGGGATTTTTCGGTCATCGACTTTGAACGTAGGGAAGAAATTATTGAAAGTGGGGCTGTCCAGGCTAGAAAACAAATTGATGCACTTAAAAAAATTACCGTTAGGGGGAGAACTAGAAAGCAATGGTCTCCAAAAAATGTAATGGATAGCCTAACCATCAATCGATTGATATTGACAGGAAACGACAATTATACCCGTGCCTACATTAAAGGAAAACTAAGGTTTGGGCTCGGAGATAAAATCCCTTTTGAAAAATTAAGACAGGGTATGGGTAACCTATCTGCTACTGGCAACTTTAAAGCTATTCGCTATCAATTAGTTTCCAATGGTTTGGGAACTGATTTAGTACTCAATCTTAGGGAAAACCCAAATACGATGTACATAAAAATGGGGGCACATTACGATGATTTATTCAAAAGTGCAGCACTCATCAATTTGACCAAAAAAAATCTATTCTCCCGAGATGATGTTGCCTCTTTTGATTTGATCCTTGGCGATCATGTTCGCTACAATTTTCAATATTACTTGGATAAAGGATTTTATTGGAGTTTTGGAATAAATTCCAACTTTACCGATTTTGATGAGGAAATTGATTTTGATGTTATCCGAAACAATTTTGATGTTGTGGATGATCCCAATATCGGCGAAATTAACTTGGATGTAACGGATTTGACCAACCAAGTCTACTTACAGACGGTGGTAAGGGAAGAATTTGCATTTAGGGCAGGCCTGGAACACAAACTGTTACGATACAGTACACGTACCTTGAGCAACCTGCCTTTAGATGACAACGAATCCTTTGAAGCATCAGAGGAAGGCCGGGTATTTTTTGAGGACAGCAACTACTTTAGCACTTATGGGCGATTGACATTGGACACCTATGATGATAAATATTTCCCTACCAAAGGACTCTTCTTCGATGGCGATTTTCATTGGTATCTTTTTTCATCTGATTTTAATAATAATTTTAGGGCTTTTTCAGTATCCAAAGCCAGAATTGGCGTAGCATTCCAACCTGTTAAGGACCTTTCCTTGAATATTGAATCAGAAGGAGGGTTTAAACTGGGAACTTCTCCCGTAACTTCTTTTGATTTTGTCCTGGGAGGTTTTGGGAATAACCCCATTAATAATTTTATGCCTTTTTTCGGGTATGAATTTTTAAGTCTGCCCGGCAACAGTTATGTAAAGGCGTACGCCAGACTTGATTATAAGCTTTCCCCAAAAAGCCATTTATTGTTCGCCGCCAATGTAGCCAACGTGGATGATGACCTTTTTAGAACAGGAGAATGGTTCACTGCTCCAAGTTTTTCGGGTTATGGTGTTGGCTATGGTCTGGAATCTTTTGTTGGACCAATTCAAATCTATTATTCGTTTTCGCCACAGATCAATGATTCTACGGTCTTTTTTAGCGTAGGATACTGGTTTTAACTTCAATTTTTATTAAGGAACTCCAAAAGCCTTATGGCTTATAGTTAAAGTTGGTTAAAAACCTAGCGGGGCTTTCTACTAGATTTATCTTTGTGGGCGTAAGGGGTGGTTCCCTTACGACTTTAAGTATTGGTTTTTCATAATTTAAAGTTTGGTTGGTTATTTAGAAAAAGCCCTGATGCTCAACATTAGGGCTTTTTTTGTACAATAGTTTGGAATAACTTTTGTTTAAGTAATTGTAAATGTGGTGATAGAAAACCTTATTATATTAAATTTATATCCCATTTCAATGCTATGAAAAGAATATTTACCTTCATATTAACACTCATGGTTTTTGGTTTGACAGCTCAAGAAAAGGCTGCATTTAAAGCAGGAGAGTGGCTAAAGTTCAGAATCCATTATGGTTTTCTGAATGCTAGTTATGCTACTTTGCAACTCACCTCTGACAAGTTGGATTCCATCCCTGTATACCATGTTGTAGGCAAAGGAAAAACAACAGGGTTCGCCAGTATCTTCTTTAAAGTGGACAATACTTTTGAAAGCTATTTCGACAAAGAGGATGGGAAGCCGTATAAGTTTATACGTGACACCTATGAAGGTGGCTACACTAAAGATATTGAAATCAGGTTTAACTATGAAAACGATGTTGCCCTATTCCATGACAAAAAAAACAAAAAGGAGTTCAATATCCCTGTCAATAACCGAGTACAGGACTTACTGTCTGCATCCTATCATTTAAGGAACAAATATAATATCGAGGATTTCAAAAAAGGGGAAACCCTGACTATGGATATGCTTTTTGATGACGATGGGGTGTACCAATTTAAATTGAAATACTTAGGTAAAGAAATAGTGCGTACAAAATTTGGCAAGGTAGAATGTCTTAAATTTAGACCTTATGTACAGTCGGGAAGGGTTTTTGAGGAGGAAGAAAGTCTGACGCTTTGGGTTTCCAATGACCTCAATAAGATTCCTATCCGCATCAAAGCAGATTTAGCCGTTGGCTCCATTAAAGCGGATTTGGATGGTTACAACGGTCTGCGGAACCAGTTCAAAATAATTATGGATTGATCTCAACCAATGAACAAAGAGGATAGCATTGAATCCCAAATCAACAAATTAGAAGAAAAATTCAAAAACTCGGGACAAGACCTAAGTTCTTATTTAGATGGCCTTCTTTATCAACGCTACCTTACCTATTGGGATTATATCCATTTGGACACCCTATTGAGTTTGCAAGTTCCCAGAACCTATTTCCCAGATGAGGAAATTTTCATCATGTACCATCAGATTACGGAGCTTTATTTCAAATTGATTCTTCATGAGCAAAAGCAGTTAGTGGACGACAAATCTCAGAACATCGATTTTTTTGTTCATAGGATCAATCGAATTAACAGCTATTACACGGCACTGATCTCTTCCTTTAGCATTATGATCAACGGTATGGAACGGGAACAGTTTTTACGATACAGAATGGCCCTACTTCCGGCTAGTGGATTCCAATCCGTACAATACCGTATGATAGAAATATATGCCACGCCTTTGGAAAATTTAATCCATACTTCGGAACGGGAAAATTTTTCCGGTAAAAACAGTATTGAGGAGCTTTACGACCATATCTACTGGAAAAAAGGGGCAACGGATATCAATACTGGCGAGAAGACCTTGACCCTAAAGCAATTTGAGTATCGATATACTCCTAGATTGGTTCGTATCGCCAAACAAGTTAAGGGGAACACCATTTATCAAAAATGCCTTGATTTACTAAAGAATTCCCCCGATAACAAATCCTTAGTGGAGGCTTTAAAAAAAATGGACATCAATGCAAACGTCAATTGGCCACTGATGCATATGGGTTCTGCTTACCGGTATTTGGCCAAGGACAAAAGCAATGTGACTGCGACGGGAGGGACCAATTGGAAGGACTTTTTACCCCCAAGTTTCCAGAAAATAATATTTTTCCCAACTTTGTATTCCAGAGAGGAATTGGATAATTGGGGCAAACAATGGGTAGAACATATTCTGAATCCCCAAAATAACTAGAGAGTAAGCATGCAAAAATATTGGGGCGCAATTTTGGCAATGCTAGTTTTGGCATCTTGTGGAAATGATAAAAAAATTGCTGAAAACGTACAGGTTGAAGAACCTTCGGTGCAACCTGTTGTCACCCACTTTGGGTTCAATCTGGAAAACTTCAATGTGGTTCAGGACACCGTAAAATGGGGTGACAGTTTTGGCGAACTCATGTTAAAAAATCATGTAGATTACCCGAAAGTAGTCACTATTTCAGAAAATTTCCGGGATACGTTTGATGTAAGAAAAATAAAGGTGGGCAAACCCTATCTGATCTTAAAGGGAAGGGATAGCTTGGAAAGAGCCCAAGTTTTTATTTATCAGAATGATAAAATTAACTATACGGTCGTAGATCTGAGGGATACCGTTGTTGCCTATAGGGGAAAGAAAAAAGTCAACTACTTGGAACGCGAAGTTGCGGGGACCATTAAAAATAGCTTATCCATGGATTTGGATAGTTTGGGGGTCGACTACAGTGTTACTATTAATCTCTCTGAAATTTATGCATGGACGATTGATTTTTTCCGGTTGGAAAAAGGCGATAAGTTCAAAATTATCTATGATGAAAAGTTCATAAACGATTCCATTTATGCGGGAAGCGGGGCCATTAAATCCGCCTATTTTGAACATAAAGGAAAACCCATTTATGCGTTTCCCTATGTTTCGGATTCCATAAAGAACATTCAAGAATATTATGACCAAGAAGGCAATAATCTTAGGAGTACCTTCTTAAGGGCACCCATTAAATTTGGATATCGTCTTTCTTCACGATACAATTTAAGAAGGCGAATTGCCTATTACGGTTATAAAGTCCGGCCCCATCGGGGGACCGATTATGCAGCGCCTATTGGCACCCCCATTGTCGCTACTGCAGATGGAACGGTGATCGAATCCAGAAGGCGGGGTGGCAATGGTAAATATGTTAAGATTAGGCACAACAGCATGTACAGCACCCAATATTTGCATATGAAAGCGCAAAAAGTAAAAGCAGGGGAATTTGTGAGGCAGGGTGATGTTATTGGTTGGGTTGGTATGACTGGAAACACGGGAGGCCCCCATGTATGTTACCGTTTTTGGAAAAATGGAAGGCAAGTAGATCCCTTAAGGGAAAAATTACCTTCGGCCGAACCCATAGCCGATTCTTTACACACAGCATACATGGAATACATCGAACCTATAAAATATCAATTGGACTGCATACCATTTGAAGAACCACCCCTGCAAGAGAACCTATTAACCCTCGACCAAAAAGATGGCCTTACCCAAAATTGATCCCACAACAACCAATGCCTGGGCAGCACTTAAAGAACATTTTGAAGAAACGGAAAACCAGCATTTACGGACCCTTTTTGAAAATCATCCCGAAAGGGCAAAACAATTTTCAATAAAGTGGGAAAATTTTTTCGTTGATTATTCCAAAAATAGGCTCACGGATAAAACCTTCGAACTTTTGCTAAATCTGGCAGACGAGGTGAAGTTGAAAGATGCCATAGCTTCTTATTTTTCTGGTGATGTCATCAATGAAACAGAAGGAAGGGCGGTCTTGCATACCGCATTGCGTGCCAAAAAAGGAGAAGAGGTTGTGGTCAATGGCATCAATGTTATCCCTGAAGTATATAGGGTGAGGAATCAAATTAAATCCTTTGCGGAAGCCATTATTTCTGGTAAAAGGAAAGGATATTCCGGAAAACCTTTTACGGATGTTGTCAATATTGGGATAGGAGGTTCTGATTTAGGACCGGTCATGGTTACAGAAGCACTTCAGTTTTATAAAAACCACTTGAACATTCATTTTGTGAGCAATGTGGATGGAGACCACGTTCATGAGGTGTTGAAGGGACTAGATTCAGAAACAACCTTGTTCATTGTAGTTTCCAAATCGTTTACAACCCAAGAGACCTTGAGCAATGCCCTGACCATAAAGAAATGGTTTTTACAACACGCTTCAGAAAAAGATGTTGCGGCCCACTTTGTTGCCGTATCGACCAATACCTCAAAAATTGATGAATTTGGTATTTCGAGTGAAAATGTATTTCCTATGTGGGATTGGGTCGGTGGCCGTTTTTCCCTATGGAGTGCCGTGGGACTCACTATAGCATTGGCCATTGGCTATGACCACTTTGAAGAACTTTTGGACGGCGCCCATAAAATGGATGTCCATTTTAAGGAAACCAAGTTGTCTGAAAACATTCCTGTAGTCTTAGCACTTTTAAGCATCTGGTATAACAATTTCCATGCTGCCGAAACTGAGGCCATAATTCCCTATTCCCAGTATTTACACCGATTTTCAGCCTACTTACAACAGGGTATTATGGAAAGCAATGGTAAGAGTATGGATAGGAATGGCCAACGGGTAGGTTATGAAACAGGTACCATAATTTGGGGGGAGCCTGGGACCAATTCGCAGCATGCATTCTTTCAGTTGATCCATCAAGGGACAAAATTAATTCCGACGGATTTCATTGGCTTTAAAAGGCCTTTGCATGGAGAAATGGAACATCATCAAATGTTAATGGCCAATTTCTTTGCCCAAACAGAGGCGTTGATGAATGGTAAGCCATTTGAAGAAGTTGACGCGGAGTTAAAAAAATCTGGATTGGTCCAGAAAGAAATAGAAAAACTATGGCCCTTTAAGATCTTTGACGGTAATAAACCTACCAATACCGTATTAATTGATAAGCTTACGCCGGAGAGTTTAGGTGCAATTATCGCCCTTTACGAGCACAAGATATTTGTTCAAGGGGTACTGTGGAATATTTTTAGTTATGACCAATGGGGTGTGGAATTAGGGAAACAGCTCGCCAAAAATGTGTTATCTGATCTAGAAAATTCAGAAATTGGCAATCATGATGCCTCTACATTTAATCTTATTAAATTTTTTAAAGAATAATTTACATCTTCCTAAAAAATTACACTTTTTCAACCTCCTGAAAAACAGTAGTTTGTAATATTTCTATTGTTAACAAAGCGATTATTTCTTAACGTTATGTTAACGTTAATACATCTCCTTTGGCGCACTTTTGCAGTGCTAATTGAACAATTAAACACTGTAAAAATGAAAAAAATCTACTTGGCATTTGTAGCTCTTTTTGTGACTGCATTTGCATTTTCACAAGGGGTGACCACTTCTGCATTGGGGGGTAAAATAACCGATGCTGCTGGAGAGCCACTACCGGGAGCTAGCGTAGTTGCCATTCACACCCCTACAGGTACTACCTATGGGGCGGCAACCGATTTTGATGGGTTCTACCGCATCTCTGGTATGAGAACTGGTGGTCCTTACACCATTACTTTTTCTTACGTTGGTTTTAATGATGACGTTAAAGAAGGTGTGTTTTTGAACTTGGGATCTACAGAAAGGATAAGCACGCAATTACAAGAATCAGCCACAGCTTTGGATGAAGTGGTGGTAACTGCAGTTTCAAGCGGTATTTTTGGTTCTGGTAAAACAGGAACCGAAACCAACATTTCACAAAGGCAGGTAACCAACACACCTGCGGCCTCTCGTTCCTTAGCGGATTTTGTGCGTTTGACACCTCAAGCACAGTTGACAGAAGGTGATGATGGTTTCTCTATTTCCCTTGCAGGGCAAAATAACCGCTACAATGCCATTTACATTGATGGTGCTGTAAACAATGATGTTTTTGGTCTAGCAGGTTCTGGAACAAATGGTGGGCAAACAGGTGTTAACCCACTTTCCGTTGATGCTATTGAAACCTTCCAAATCAACATTGCCCCTTTTGATGTTAGACAATCCGGTTTCTCCGGTGGTTCCATTAATGCGGTGACCCGTTCCGGCTCCAATAAATTTGAAGGTTCTGCCTATTATTTTACGAGGAACGAATCTTTATCAGGGAAAACGCCAACTGGTCTTATCAACGAAGGAGACTCTAGGGAAAAGCTTGCTGATTTTTCTGCCAATACATACGGGGTGCGTTTGGGAGGTCCACTTATTAAAGATAAACTTTTCTTTTTTGTAAACTATGAGCGCGGGGAAACTGAAACACCCCAGCCATTTATTTTCAGTAATTATACAGGCCGTTCCACAGAAGCTGATTTGGCGAACTTGAGATCTTTTGTGCAAAACACCTATAATTATGATATCGGTATTTTCGACAACAATACGCGTTCCTTAGAAAGTAATACGTTCGTGGCCAAACTGGACTGGAATATCAATGAAAACCACAATCTCTCTTTAAGGCATAGTTTTGTTGGTGCTGAAAATTTGGAAGCCCGGGATTCGGGAAATAGAACTATTGGTTTTCTTAACGGTTCAGAGTTTTTCGAGTCCAACACGAATTCAACCGCTTTAGAATTGAATTCACGTTTCGGTAATAAATACAGCAACAACTTGGTTATTGGCTACACAACGGTCCGCGACGATAGGGATCCCTTAGGAGACCCATTCCCAACAGTTGGTATTGAAGATGGTGGTGGTTTCATCCAATTTGGTGCCGAACCTTTTTCGACAGCTAACTTGTTAAATTCTGATTATTTGACCATTAATAACAACTTCAATATTTATTCTGGTGCCCATACGATTACCTTAGGGGCCAACTTGGAGTTTGCAACGGTAAAGAACTTGTTCTTTGCATTTAACTTTGGTAGTTATACCTATGTCGATGTTACAGACGATGATGGTAACCTAATTAACACTGCACTAGATCAATTTTTGACTAATGGTGCGCCTGATGAATTTCAGCATGGTTATTCGCTGGTTGGAAGTACCACCGTAGGCGATGAATCTGATGGTTCAGCTGATTTTGAAACAGCGCAATATGGCTTTTATGTGCAGGACGAAGTTGATATTACGGATAATTTTAGGGCCAGTTTTGGTGCTCGTATTGATATTCCAGTATGGAAGTCGGGGCCAGAGAATCCAGAGTTTAATACCGAAACCGTAGATATTTTGGAAGCTGCTGGCAAAAACTTACAAGGGGCTCGTGTAGGACAACAAATTAGCAACGCCGTTTTCTCTCCCCGTCTAGGCTTTAACTGGGATGTCAATGGTGATCGCACCACACAGATTCGTGGTGGTCTAGGAATCTTTACGTCGCGCCTACCCTTGGTATGGCCAGGAGGAACATACAACAATAATGGTATTACAGGTGGTTTTTCCGGTGATTTTAATACCAATGTTACAGAATTTAATCCCGATGTCAATAGTCAAACTCGTGCTGTAGAACCAGGAACAGGGGGCCGAAGTGGAAACATAGATTTGGTCGCTGCTGATTTTAAATTACCTCAAGTTATAAAGTATAATATAGCCATTGACCAGAAGCTTCCACTTTGGGGATTGATTGGTTCTGTAGATTTCTTGTATACTGATGTTGTTACCGATATTTTTTATGAGAACCTAAATATCCCCGATGCCATTGGTTTTTACCAAGGCGCTGACAATAGGCCATTCTATACAAGAAGTTTTGGTGACTTGTTGGACAATACCTACGGTAGAATTATTTTGGCTTCGAACACGGGTGGCGGTAATTCGACCAACTTGACCTTCACCTTGACCAAGCCTTTTGAAAATGGCTTTGCAGGTTCCTTCTCCTATACCTATGGGGAGTCAAACAAGATATTTGATGGTACCTCTTCCCAAAACAGTTCGCAGTGGAGAAATATTCAAACCGTAAATGGTAAGAACTCCAATTTACCAGTAACAAGATCTGATTTTGCATTGGGCAATAGGTTTCAGGCAAATGCCTCGTACAGATTTAACTGGAATAAAAATATAGCCACTACAGTAAGTTTATTTTACAATGGATTCCAAGGTCAGCCCTATAGCTTTATTTATAGGGAAGGACGTGATCTGTTAAACGATGATTCTAGGGATAATGCGTTGATTTATGTGCCTAGAAACGCAAGCGAAATTCAATTGGCGAACTTAACTGATGGTGATGGGAATATTATTGCAACTGCCGAACAGCAGTGGGCCGCACTTGACAGATTCATATCAAATGACGATTATCTAAGCGGTAGAAGGGGACAATATGCCGAGCGAAACGGTTCAAGAGGGCCTTGGAGCCATATTGTGGATTTTAAATTAATACAGGACTTCAAAGTCAAGATCGGTAATACTGAAAATACCATACAACTTACTGCCGATGTCTTCAATTTCACGAATTTAATCAACAAGGACTGGGGGCGTTTAAATGAAGTTGCCGGTGGGGAGGTAAGTCCTCTCACTACGGTTGCAACAGGCGATATCCCTACTTTTTCTTTAAACACAGCTGCTGTTGATTTGGATGGTAATGCCATCTTCGAAGAAATCGAAGATCAAGGTCTACAATCCTCTAGATGGCAAGCCCAATTAGGTATTAGATATATCTTTAACTAAAATGTATAGTTTAGTTTAATTAGGTTGAAAAGCCCTACCATTTGGTGGGGCTTCTTTTTGTGAAAATTATTATTTTCAAAAGAAAAAGTATCATGCAAGTATTGACCAACTTACACTCTTATTTGGCTTACACTGTTTTTGCCATATTGGCTTTTGCTGTCGGCAACGCCCTGCTCGGTTGGTTTGGAAACAGGGAGTTTCGTTTTGAAAAAGACCTGCGTATTAGTTTATTTGCCTTGATTATGAGCCATATTCAACTTTTGGTAGGGCTCATAGTATACTTTACTTCCGCCAGTGGAATGAACGCCATTCAAGTTGTTGGGATGAAAAACCTCAATGCGGCCGCCCGACTTTTGGCATTGGAACACCCCCTGGTCAATATTCTCGCTGTTGCTTTAATAACCGTAGGTTGGTCACGGCATAAAAATAAAGAGGAAGATACCGCTAAATTTAGGAGCATCGCCATTTTCTACGGATTGGGGTTCCTTTTAATATTGAGTCGGATTCCTTGGGGATCGTGGTTTAATTGACCCTCGGAATCTATTGAAATTAGGTCAAAAAGCTTAGTTTATTTAGTCAAAAACCTCTTTAATTAAATAAAGATATACTGGAAAATGATCGGCGTACCCTCCTTGATATGTGGTGCCCACATAAGTCCTAAAGGGATAGCCTTTATATCTACCTTCATTTGTTTTTAAAAAATCAGGAGCGAAGATTCCAGTCTTCCAAAATGAATATTCCTTCTTTTCTGTATTAATTAGATTAGCCGTAAGTAAGAACTGATCGAATAAATTCCATTTGTCCCGATAAGCAAGCGTACCAAAACCTTTCTTGTACAGCCTTTCCAATGGATTAAACAAATCCGAAGTTTCCAGTTGATGCTTTTTCCCCTTTGTTTTCAGGACCTTTTTTAAACTAGGATCCCTGGGGTCATCATTCAAATCGCCCATTGAAATTATTTTGGCTTCCGAATTTAGATAACGTAGGGAATCCATTATCCGTTTGTTCAATTGAGCAGCTTTAATTCTGTTGGGACGGCTTCGTAATTCCCCTCCACTGCGCGAAGGCCAATGGTTAACAATAAAATAGATTTCTTCCCCATCCAATAAACCGCTAACAACCAACTGATCTCTGGTATAATTCCGATATCCTTCATCATCAAATAACAACAAACTAACACTTTTAAAGAAGGTAGGCAGAAAAACTGCTTTTTTGAATATCAGGGCAACATCAATACCGCGCTCATCGGGGGAATCAGTATGGATAATGCCGTAATCTTTTTCAATTAAGTTGGGATGATTGACCAAATCCTGTACTACCCTAATGTTCTCTACCTCGCAGAGTCCAATAATATCCGGTGAGGTTTTTGTAGTTTCCAGACCAATTTCTGAAAGTACTTTACTTATATTCTCAATCTTATTTAAGTAACGCTCCCTGGTCCATTGATATGCTCCGCTAGGGGTCCGCCCATCATCTAGAACAACGGTATCATTGGTAATATCGAATAGGTTTTCCACATTATAAAAAGCTACTGTTCGTATTTCATAGACCTTCTGTCCCGAAATGTGGAATATGGG
>JBCBZA010000005.1:0-46712 GCA_039815575.1 Bacteroidota bacterium
AGTTGTCCACCGTAGCATGGAATCTCCTTGCGGGGGAAACGGTTGAGTTGGATACGGGCACTGCAAAGTTGTACCACCATTACGGGTATAATGGCGCATCTGGGTTGAGAAACTTGCACCAAGTGCCTACTTTTTTGGCTCAAACACAGCTGACCTATATTGAATTGGTGAGCCTTCTAAAAACCCAATACCTTAATCCAGGGCTCTATAAAATCAAATATCTCGATTTTATTTTTAAGGAGACCTCTTTGAGCACTGCCGAAATCTATTCCAACCTGGACAAGCTTTCCATTCCAGCAAATACTATAGCCGTTCTCCATTCGGACATCAGGGAAGCAATGGCCAACAATCACATAAAACCAAATAAATTCAAGAAATGGATAGAAGAAAACTTTGAAGCGATAAAAAACGTCTTGACCCTCCATCAAGAGGATACTACCTGTACGTTGGCTACAACAAGTATGCGTACCATAAAACATATCTATGAAGCAACAACTACCCCTAGATATTTAAGCAATGCCGTATTGCAAAAACTACATACTTTCATCCGTTTATGGCGTAAAACAGGATGGTCCATTCAAGACTTTGATACGGTAGTGACGAGTATTGGCACCTCAACTTTTGATCAGGCTTTTTTAAACAAGCTATCCTACGCCAAACAGTTTATAGACACTACGGCCCTAACCCCTAAAAAGGCAGCAGCATTGTGGGGAACGATGGATTATAGGACGGATAACAATCTCTATACCGATTTGTTTTTGCAACGCACCCAGGAGATTCCAGACGCTTTTGTTCCTTCCCCTGAGCGAAATCTATTTTCGGAATTGACAACAACAGCCAATGCAGCGCTTTCTAATTTTACCGAGGTCTTGCTATCCGCGTTTGGAATTTCTGAGATAGCCCTTATGGCTATTTATTCAGGCACCCCTGGGCTGGACGCCGACGCACGAATCTCTATTGAAAACATCAGTACCATATATAGGCATGTACTATTTGCCTCAGTTTTGGATATCCCTGTTAGTACGTTGATGGAGTATCTACAACTTTTGGATATCCATCCATTTACCGACCCAAAAAGTACATTGGATGCCTATCATACAGTTCAAAAGATGACGTCGGGTGGCTTTACCCCTAAGTGGTTAGCCTATGTCTTGCAGGACGATGCCGTACAATATGATGATTTGGTGTTTGGGGAAACCGCCATCCAAAAAAGCAAACTGGAATTGTTAAAAAAGTATGTGGAGATTGAAGGCAAAACCATTGCTTTGGAGGAAGGACAGTTGTTGGAAGATGCTCAAAACGATTTAAAGCGGGAAGCTACTTATGACTATTTGGCCAATTTGGTTTCCGTTCCGGTCCAAATCTTAAAAGCCCTATTGGAAAAGGAAGTTGGGACAGGCACGGTGGAAGACTTTATTGAAAACGCCAGCTACCCTGACCAATTGAATGGATTGGCAAGGGCGGCATCGGTAGTTCAAAAATTTTCCCTTGAAGCCCATGAAGTACTACATTTTGTTGTCCATACAACTGATTTTGAAGACCTGGATATTACCCAATTGAATCGCAACGGGTTTTGGCAGTTGTACCAGTACAACCAATTGAAAAATGAAATTGAAAAAGAAGGGGAAAAACTGACTGAAATTTTCACCTACGCAGTGACAACCAGCCCTGGTACCAAAGAAGAACTGCTCGCTACAATTCATAAAGTAACCTCATGGGACATCGCCAATATTAAATACCTCTTGGAGCATCTTTTCACTGATATCGCCGATTTTAAAAATACAGCTCCATTAACACAAATGTCCCGAATGATTGGGTTGGCCAACTCCATGGGAGTTACCGTAGCCTCTTTAGATGCGCTAAAAACCGAGCCAAATCCTGATTTTGAATTGTTGTGGGATACTGCACAAAAAGTAAAACTCTTGCTCAAAGCCAAATATGAACATAGTACGTGGGTCAAGGTAGCTACAAAACTGAACGATCAGTTGCGGGAACTCCAACGGGATGCCTTGGTGGCCTATTGCTTAATATTGCCCTCCATCCGCAATCATGAATTAGAGGTTAAGGATGCCAACGGGCTGTACGAATTCTTTTTACTCGATGTGCAAATGAGTGCCTGTATGGATACATCACGGATTGTTCAGGCAAGTGCGGCCATCCAGCAATTTGTAAACCGTAGCCACTTGAATTTAGAGAAACGGGTAAAAGTGGAGGCCTTAGATCGTGGCCGCTGGTTATGGATGCAGCACTATCGAGTTTGGGAAGCACAGATGCGGGTATGGTACGAAAATGAAACCCTCCTTAATCCGGAATGGCGCATGGACAAAACCCCCTTCTTTAAGGAACTGGAATCCTACCTTACCCAAAATGACATTACGGATAGAACCGCGGAAGAGGCTTTACGGACCTATGTGAGGCGGATGGATGAGGTCTCCAATTTGAATGTCGCAGGTATGTATGAAGAAAAATATGAAGATGGAAGTCTAAAACTGTTACATGTTTTCGGTCATACCAATAATACCCCCTATACGTACTATTATAGAACCTATAATGAATTTGGCAAATGGTCGGCTTGGGAAAAAGTGGATGCTGCGATTCAAGCGGTAAGTCATAGTGATGCTGATACTAGTAATGGTGATAAAAAGACGGGAGTACATTTAATTCCTATAGTTTGGAAAAATCGTTTGTTGCTTTTTTGGCCAGAGTTTATGCAAAAAGCGGAGACTACAAGTTCAAATGAAAAGACCTTTAAGGAATTGGCCGAGGATGGAACCACAATATCATCTAGAGAGCCTAAAAAATACTGGGAAGTCCGTTTGGCTTGGAGCGAATATGATGAAGGAGTATGGACCCCAAAACAACTATCCGAAAAATATTTAACCTTAATGACTAGTGAATTGGTCACTATAACTGATGAAACTTTTATATCCAGTACCGAGTATAGAGATCCTCTGTATTTAAACAATATTTCTTTCGGAATTGACATTGCAGATGATAGTGTTCTAGATATATATATGGTGCCTTTTGTTCCAAGATCCCGTCGGGGTGGTTTGGCACTGGATCCAGGAGACGAGGATTTTGGCAACTTATATTTTAATTCATTTAGAATTATAAATATTCATGAGGGAATTGGGATAGATACGAAACTGATTAAATCAAGTTTAGCCGAGGCTAGAGAGTATCAAAGTAAAGTGATTTTCGGTCGCTATCTAAATTCAACGTTAGATATAAATGGCTACAATTTTATGAAAACGACCAGCTCAAACGATGTGTTGAAAATAGGTAATACTTATTTTACCAATAGCGTTGAACATCAATTATTATTCCCTTCTAGCTTAAATTATACTGATTATCCATTGGATTTCCCATTCTTCTTTTCAACCCAAAACAAAACTTATTTTGTAAAAAGGAGATATACTGATCATGACCTTCAGAAACTTTTAAACGAGCTTAGAAATTCAAATTCTCTAGGGGAAATATTGGTTTTGACCGTTTTGGCTGGAGGGTTATTAAGTGTTGTTGATTTTTCTAGTTTTCATCATCCATTTAGCTCAAATTTTATCTCTAATCTAAATTTGAATGGGATTGGTTCGGGGGAAATGAGTAACCCTGGTCTTTTAGAGAGCGACATAGCTATTGGAGCTTCTGATGGAATTTTTGACGATTATGGCTCTTATTTTGAGGACACCTTTAATCCTAAAATTGGACTAATACACAAACCTTCAGAACAAGACTTAAAAAATCCACTAAAAACCTACTTTAAGGAAACGGTGGATTTTGACCCCAATGGAGCCAATAGCCAGTACAATTGGGAACTCTTCTACCATGCCCCACTTTATATTGCTACCCAATTAAGCAAAAATGGGCAATACCGAGAAGCTGTAAAATGGTTCCATTACCTGTTTGACCCCACTACGGATACGCCAGTTGAAACTGGACCAAGTGTTAATGAAATTGCTCGTTTCTTTAAGGTAAAACCCTTTAAAACAATAGATACCCGTTCGTTTGAAAAATTTATCGAAGATCTGGAGGCCAACCCTATTGGAAACGAAGAAAACAAGCGTATAAAGGAGTGGCGAGAGAACCCCTTTAATCCACATTTGATCGCCTCTAGTTTTCATGTGAACTATATGAAACACTTGGTGTTGGCCTATGTAGAAAATTTGGTGCATTGGGGCGATAGTCTATTTCGAAGGTTTACCAGGGAAAATGTGTACGAAGCGATTCAACTCTATGTCATTGCAGGGCATATATTAGGTCCTAAGCCACAGTTCATTCCCAAACGAGGGGTCATTAAAAAAGAAACCTATGCGTCCATTCGAGGCAAATTAACAGATTTGTCTAATGCTTATGTATCTTTAGAAAATAGTCGCCCCTATAGCAGCACCCCTTCGGGAGCGCCGAAGACAAGTGAGGATAACTCCTTTTTGGGTAACGCTCCAGCACTCTATTTCTGCACTCCGCCCAACAAACGCCTGCTAAAGTATTGGGACTTAGTCGAGGACCGTTTGTACAAAATACGAAACTGCAAAGACATCAATGGCATTACAAGACGCTTGGCGCTATTTGCTCCACCAATTGACCCCGCAGCATTGATCAAGGCCAAAAGTGCCGGTCTCGATTTGGATGATGTAATTGGTAACCTAAATACCCCTCCACCCCATTATCGGTTCATGTATTTATTGCAAAAGGCGAACGAGTTCTGTAATGATGTAAAAGCATTAGGTGCCTCAGTACTCTCTGCCATTGAAAAAAGTGAAGGAGAGGCTTTGAGCCAGTTGCGGTCTGTTCAGGAGGTGGAGCTTTTGGGCATGGTGCAAAAAATTCGAGAACGACAAGTGCTGGATGCCAAAACCGCCAAAGAACTGCTGGAAAAACAACGGGAAACTGCGATGTTTCGTTTTACCTATTACAATGAGACCTTATTGGGCAATGACGCGGTGGAAATCCCTCCGGTCATCGATTTGGAATTGGATTTGGATGAAAACAGTATTATTCCGGCTAATCCAGATATACAGGAAATTGTACCGGATGTAAATACAGCATTGGTAGACGGGAATGAGCAAGGAATCAAAACGAATAGCAAAGAGGCTTTGGACTTTTGGAAAAAAGTTCAAGCCAAAAGGTTTACTCAAGACGCAAGGGATAAAACGAAGAATACTAATCCTCTTCACCTAATTCCCTCTATCAGTGCTCAGATACAACCTTTTGGCGCAGGTGTTTCAGTATCTTTTGGGAGCCAAAACATCATCTCCTTTCTCTCAGCACAATCCAGTATAGCTCAAATGAACAGTGGTATTAGATCTCAGGAGGCTGGTATTGCAGCAACAATTGCCTCTTATATCCGTAGGGAACAAGATTGGACCCTACAAGCCAATTTAGCAGCAAAAGAAGTACAACTGTTGGAACGACAGATTCTTTCCGCCGGTATTCGGGTCCAGATTGCTGAAAAAGAGCTGGAAAACCATAAACAACAGCTAGCGAATGCAGAGACCATAGAAAATTACATTAAAACCAAGTTCTCCAATAAAGAGTTGTACCAATGGATGAAGGAGCAACTGATCAGTGTGCATAAGCAAAGCTATGACATGGCCTTTGAATTGGCCCGAAAAGCAGAAATGGCCTTTGAATATGAAAAAGGGGCTTTAGAAAGTCCCATTGTTGCATATGGGCATTTTAAAAGTGCTAAAAACGGTTTATTGGCCGGTGAAAAGTTGCAACTGGAACTACGGCGTTTGGAATTGGCTTATCAAGAGAAAAATGTACGGGAATTGGAATTGACCAAACATATTTCCTTACAACTCCTTGATCCACTAAAATTAGCCATGCTTAAGGAAACTGGGCAGTGTAGCTTTGAATTGTTTGAAGAATTGTTCGATCTGGATTATCCCGGACACTACAACAGGAGAATCAAATCCGTGAGTTTATCCATTCCTTGTATTACAGGCCCTCATACGACCATAGCCTGTACTTTGAGACTAAAGTCGAGCTCGATTCGTACGCAGACCAAAGAAGATAAATTGTTAAAACGAATGGCTCCTGTCAGTAAAGTAGCTACAAGTACAGGCCAAAATGATAGTGGGGTATATGAATTGAATTTTAGGGATGAACGCTATTTACCATTTGAAGGTTCCGGTGTCATTAGTTCTTGGGATTTGGAATTGTTCTATGATGAAAATGCAGAAGATAAAGGAAAGTCTCTTCGCCAATTTGATTATGATACCATTGCCGATGTGGTGTTGCATATACGTTACACAGCAGTTGAGGAAGGAGAATTTAAAACGAACCGGATAAGTGCACTAAAACAGTATTTAAATGGGAATAGTACTTTGGAAACCGAAGATGGCACTAAAACGCTTCACTTACTGAAGGCTTTTAACTTAAAACAAGAATTCCCTAGCAAGTGGCATAAAATGTTACATCCTGCTGATGGGTCCACTGAAAACATACTGGAGTTTAATTTAAAGCAAGACCATTTTCCTTATCGGGATAAAGGACAAAAATTGGAAGTAAATGCACTTCATTTGCTTGCGAACACCTCTGGTTCTGGAAATTACCGAGCACGTTTCAATAGTCCATTAGCTAGCGGTTCAGCGTTTATGGAACTTACTAAAGTTGAAGATTACGGAGAGCTGTTATATGCTAAAAAGGATACGTCCGGTGAAAATATTGAACTTGATTTTTCAGGGGAAAACCTATGGAATTTGGAGGTTGTCTCCCCCTCAGGTGAACTCCTTTCCCAAGATGAACTCAATAATCTGTTGTTAGTTTTAGAGTATAAGTGGAAGTAATTGGAACAGGGAAAAATGGCTTGGGATAGGATATTCTGCAAATCAATTGGCAACATTCTGTCTCAGCTGTATAAGAATCAAAACATCCCACCATGTTTCTGTTCCAACCTATTTTTCAAATCCCATTGAGGTTTCCACTCTGTTCTCAATACCATATAAAAATAGGCTCACCTTATAACTGCAATAAAAAAACCCGAAACTCTCGTTTCGGGTTCTGCGCTTGATGTGGTACCTCCAGGAATCGAACCAGGGACACACGGATTTTCAGTCCGTTGCTCTACCAACTGAGCTAAGGTACCTGCTTAACAAAGCGGCTGCAAATATAATTTCAAATATAGGATTTACAAACTTCTACTTAGAAAAAGACTCCCGTTTTTTTTGGTTTCCCGAACTTTGGGCCATGAACCTTGTGGTGGACATCGGAAATACATTGGTAAAGTATGCTGTTTTTGACAAACGGAAGTTGCTCATGGATCAGAGTTCTGAGCATGGACAATACGTAGAAAAAGTAAAGGAACTTTTTGAAATATATCCCAAAATAACAGATGCCATAATCTCCTCGGTAGGGGATTTGGATAAAAAGCAGTTCGAAATCCTTTCACTTTTTTGCAAGGTACACGTGCTTTCCCATACCTCCAAAGTCCCCTTTAAAAATAGCTATGCCACTCCACAGTCGCTGGGCATGGACAGAATAGCCCTGGCTACGGCAGCCTTTTACCATAAGGCAAAGACCAATACCCTGGTCATTGATATGGGTACTTGTATCACCTATGATATGGTTACCCATAATGGCGAATATGTAGGTGGTGCCATTTCACCGGGATGGCATATGCGCTATAAGGCGATGCACCAACAGACCAAAAAATTACCGCGCTTGGAACCGGAAATCCCATCGGATTTTATAGGCAACTCAACGGCCAATAGCATACATAGTGGTGTGGGCCAGGGAATTTGCCATGAATTGGACGGAACCATTGATGAATACAAAAACCGCTTCGAACATTTAACAGTTATTTTAACAGGCGGGGATTCCCATTTTTTTGCCAAACGGTTAAAAAATTCCATATTTGCCAATTCTAAATTCCTACTGGAGGGGTTGAACTACCTGCTGGAATACAATAAACGATAAATGGTCAAGAATTTTTTGATAGCATTGGTATGCCTGCTTTCTTTTGGCATCTATGCTCAAAATGGTACAATTTCTCCATATTCAAGTTTTGGCATAGGCGATACAAGAAATAACGGTACCATTGATAACAGATCGATGGGAGGCCTTCAGATGTACGGAGATAGTATACATATTAATCTCAGAAACCCTGCGTCCTTTTCCAAACTGCGTTTAACTACCTACACAGCGGGAATTACACATCGGGAATTTCGGCTAAGGGATAATTTTGAGACACAACGTACCTCGGTCACCAATTTGGACTATTTAGCTGTGGGATTCCCCATAGCCAAAAATGCCGGAGTTGGATTCGGCATTCAGCCATTTACTTCGGTGGGCTACGATTTGGTTTCTGAATCCCCAAATGCCGAACAGGATACTGTTAGAAATGTGTTTACGGGACAGGGAGGATTAAATCGCGTATTTGTTTCTTTTGGTTTCCAGGCCATAAAAAATGTGTCCATAGGGGCTACTGCCAATTTTAACTTTGGTACCCTTGAGTATAACCGTTCTGAAACCATAGAAGGCGTTCAGTTGGGAACTCTGGACAGCCGCGAGTCCAGAATTAGTGGATTTGATTTAAATCTAGGGGGTACCTACACTCCTAGAATTGGAAAATATACGTTGTTTACCCATGTTGGAGTGGATACCCAGGTCAATCTGGTTTCTGAAAATTCCAGGAGCGTAGGCTCTTTCTCGCCTACCCAAGGGCAAATAGAGGTTTTTGATGTGGATCTGGAGGCTCAGAACCTTAGGAATACCGAGCTTAAAATACCAACTAGGAGTACTTTGGGATTAGGTTTTGGTGAAGACAAAAAATGGTTCATTGGAGGGGAGTATTCCTTCCAAGGGCTGAGTACATTTGAAAACTCCTTTCTAGGACAGGAAAATGTAGGTTATGTTGATGCCGCCTCTATAGCATTGGGAGGCTACTATGTCCCCAACTATGCGGCCTTATCGGGTATTTTTAATCGAATAACCTATCGCGCTGGACTGCGTTATGATGAAACTGGGCTGGTCGTAAACGGCAGGGAGGTCAACAACTTTGGCATAACTTTTGGTTTTGGTATCCCGATTGTTGGAACGGGAACAGATCGTTTTTCCAATCTTAATGTAGGTTTTGAGTTGGGAAGGCGCGGAACACGTGCCGCAGGGCTTTTAGAGGAAAGTTACCTGAATGTAAGTATTGGACTTTCGTTAAATGATCGCTGGTTTGTTAAACGACAAATAAACTAAATCAAAAAAATTTAAAAAATTCATAAATAAAACCCTTAAAATCAACCATAATAGAGGTTTAACTATAAAAATTTGTACATTAACCACTTTAAATTAAGTAAAATGAAAAAGAAATTCTACTTGACGATGTTTGCGGTGATTATGTCGATGGGTTTAAGTATTGCCCAAGCACAAAATCCCGAGTGCATGACCAATCTTTCCATTTTTGCGGAACATGCCAAAGTAAAAAATTATGACGCTGCCTATGAACCATGGAAGAGTGTTTATGAATCTTGTCCTGACTTGAATAGGGCTATCTATTCTTATGGGGAAAGAATTTTAAAGCACAAGATCAAGAATTCTTCCGGTGCCGAACAAGATGGATATATAGAGGACATCTTGGTATTGCATGATGACAGTATGAAATATTTCCCATCAAAATTTCCGATGGCCGGCGTAACTGTTGATAAGGTACTTATGATGTACGACAACAAAATGGCTTCAGATGATAAAATCTACAATATGCTGGACAAAGCCTTCAAAGAGGATAAGGCCAACTTCAAAAATCCCAAAGCGCTTTACCTCTATTTTTCTAGCTTGGTCAACCTTCACAATGCGGGTAAGAAAGATTTGCAATCCGTTTTTGATACCTACGATGATGTAACGGAAAAAGTAGAGGAAGAGAACAAAAAGCTGACGGACGTACTCGGGAAAATCCTGACTAAAGAAGATGCGGGTACAGCACTTACTTCAAAAGAAAAAAGGCAAAAAAAGGCAGCAACGGTTAATTCAGAATCTTATGGTAAGATTTCTGGAAGTATAGATTCCAAGTTAGGGGCTTTAGCGGATTGTGGAAATCTAATTCCTTTGTACCAAAAGAGTTTTGAGGCTAAGAAGGGTGATGTAACTTGGGTGAAACGCGCAGTAGGCCGTATGTTTAGTAAAGAGTGTACGGACGACCCTTTGTTTAGCACTATGGTTGAGGTCCAGGCCGAATTAGATCCATCTGCAGATGTTTATGTGTATTTAGGTACATTAAAATCGAAAAATGGGGACAATAGTGGGGCGATTGCCGACTTTAACAAAGCTGTTGAATTGGAAACGGATTCCTATAGAAAATCCAATATCCTGTATAAGGTGGCTACTATTGTTAGAAAGAGCAGTAAGTCTCAAGCTAGAAATTATTTGAACAAAGCAATTAATGCCAATCCCTCAAATGGAAAAGCCTACTTGTTGTTGGCCAATTTGTATGCGGGTAGTGCAAATGCTTGTGGTGAAACAGCTTTTGAAAAGAGGGCCATTTACTGGAAGGCCGCTGAGGTTGCCAGAAAAGCGGGGCGTGTAGACCCTTCCTTGGCCTCCAGGGCGAACAAGACTGCAGCTAGCTATTCCCAACGAGCTCCGGATAAGACCATGATTTTTAATGCCGATATGTCTGGAAAAACCGTGACCTTTAAATGTTGGGTAGGAGGTAGCGTCAAGGTGCCTAATTTATAAGGTTGAAAAAAGAACATACATATAATAAGGGCTTTGCCACAACTTTTGTTGTGGCATTCCTTTTTATGGGGTGTGGTGACCGTTATGAAAGGGTAGGCCAAGAGGCCTTAAAAAAGAACTATCCCCAAGGGGTGGCCACTAATTTTACACTAACCCTTACGGAAGCTACAAAAGAGATGACCACCCTAGATTCATCTGCGAGTCGAGTTAAGGTAATCTTGAGAAGTCCTTTGAACGAAGATTATGACAATCAGAGGTTTAAGTATAGAGAATTTCCCAAGGGACTTCAAGTGGATTTTTTTGATGAAGAAAATCAGAAGACCGTAGTCAAGGCAGATTACGGCATCACCTATTCGCAGACCAATCTTGTGGATTTAAGGGGTAATGTAGTAATAGAGAGCCATGATGGCAAAAAATTGGAAACCCCGCAACTGTATTGGGACCGCAAAAACAAATGGATATTTACCGATTCCGCATTTACCTTCACCAATCCAGAAGACGGAACCGTAATGGAGGGCCAGGGAATGGACTTTAATAGGGAACGTACTTTTTTTAGTGCCCAAAAAACTTTTGGGATAATGACCATAAAAGAAGAAGAGTAGCAATATGATAAAGATTTTAAAGTATACGGAATATTTGTATTTGGTAGTTGCCATTGCTTCAATATATAAGATAATTACCTTATGGCCCGTTAACCCTAAGGACACCTATATTTTCATCTTCTTTGCCGTGGTCTCCGTAGCCATGTTCCTTTTTAGAAGAAGGTATCGAAAACGCTTTGAAAAAAGGTCAGGTACTAATTCCCAATAACATTGGACTTCTCCCTCATCGTAATTCTTGTTTCCCTTCTTGCTTCCGCCTTTTTTTCGGGCATGGAGATTGCATTTATTTCCGCCAATCGTATCCATATTGAGCTGGAAAAAAAGCAGGACGGATTTTTGGCAAAGGTATTGGGGTGGATAACGGAGAAACCTTCTAAGTTCATTGCGACCATGTTGATAGGCAATAACATTGCTTTGGTGGTCTATGGACTTTATATGGGAGATTTGTTGATGGATTGGTTTCAAAAAGTATTGCCCGTTACTTCCAATCCCATACAGGTGCTGCTTACGGATTTCAGTCTTTTTTCACAAACTGTTATTTCTACTTTTATTATCCTAATCACCGCAGAATTCTTTCCAAAGGTCCTTTTCCAGATTTATTCCAATACGCTACTTAAGGTACTGGCTTTACCCGCATATTTGTTTTATCTACTTTTCTCTTCTTTGTCTTGGATGGTGATCAAAGTTTCCGATTTTATTTTAAAGAACTTTTTCAGGACAGATGGCGATGAGGTGCAGCTGGCCTTCACCAAACTAGAACTAGGGGATTATATTACGGAACAAATGGAGTCCGTTGAAGAAGAAGACGAAATGGACTCAGAAATACAATTGTTTCAAAATGCTTTGGAATTTTCTGAAGTTAAGGCGAGGGAAGTTATGGTGCCAAGAACGGAGATTATGGCCATTGAGCTCCATGAAACCACAAAGAACCTCAGCAAATTGTTTATTGAAACAGGATATTCCAAAATACTTGTCTACAAGGATACCGTTGATGAAATTATTGGGTATGTACATTCCTATGAACTTTTCAAGAAACCTAAGACCATAAAGCACATCTTGAGACCTGTGGAATTTGTTCCAGAAACGATGTTGATACATGAAATACTAAACGTCTTGACGAAAAAACGGAAAAGTATGGCCGTTGTCTTGGATGAATATGGTGGCACCTCTGGAGTAATGACCGTGGAAGATATTGTAGAAGAGCTTTTTGGGGAAATTGAGGATGAGCACGACACTACCGATTTGATAGAAGAACAATTGCAGGACAATGTATTTCGGTTTTCTGCTCGGTTAGAGGTGGATTATATCAACGAAAACTACAAATTACAGCTTCCGGAAAGTGAGGAGTATGAAACCTTGGGGGGGTTGATTACCAATTTTACGGAAGAAATTCCGGAACAGAATGAAGAGATAAAAACAGAGTTTTATCTCTTTAGGATTTTAGAAGTATCCAATAATAAAATAGATTTGGTAGAAGTGCGGTCATTTAACCAGGAATAGGGTACATATAAAACCGTTACCCAATGATTTATAAGGGGTTCTGAGCTTTTCCAATTGAAAAGAAAATGGTATTTTCGCCCACTAAAATCAAAGCAAAAGAAAATCAATAGATGGCTATTTTAGAAAATATTAGAAAGCGGACCACCGTACTTATCCTTATCATTGGTATGGCCTTGTTTGCCTTTGTAATTTCCGGGGTATTTACTGGGAGTGATTTTGCAGGAGGAAAGATTGGTTCCACAATTGCTGAAATCAATGGGGAACCCATTTCTAGAGAAGACTTTACCAAAAAATTGGAACAGGCACAACGCCAGTTTGGACCAAATTTTTCTTCTACCCAACTGGTGAATCGAGTCTATGATCAAGAAATAAGAGGTGCCATACTCAATCAACAATTTGAAAATTTGGGGATTGATGTGGAGAGCGACCAAATTGTGGATTTCATTAAGAATACCGGTTATGCCCAAGACCCATCTTTCCAAGATGAAAATGGGGTATTCAATCCAGAAGTGTTTAAGGCCACTATTGCTGATTGGCGGGAAACCAATCCGTTATTATACGATAACTGGTTGGAAGTGGAAAAACAGATTATGCAATCGGCAAAAGAACAGATTTATTTTAACCTCATAAAAGCTGGGACCGGTGCCACCTTGACCGAAGGGGAGTTTGATTATAGACTGACCAATGATAAGGTGGACTTTCAATATGTGCGGGTGCCCTACGCCTCCATTCCAGATAGCACCATTCAAGTATCCAAGGATGAAATTGCGACCTATGTAAAGGACCATGCCGACGAATTTGAACAGGAAAAGGCAAGGGACATTCGTTTCGTTTTTTTTGAAGAGAAGGCCTCAGCATCCGATGAAAATGCAGTACAGGATGAACTGACCCAACTCATGGGCGATACGGTGGAGTACATCCAAGAAAGCAATAGTACGGATACCATTCCAGGTTTTAGGAATACAACGGACATAGCGGCCTTTTTAGACCGGAATTCAGATGCGAAGTTCGATACTATTTTCAGAGCCAAAAAAGATTTACCCGCAGTCGCAGCAGACAGTATTTTTAGTCTGGGTAGCGAAGAAATTTATGGTCCATACCGGGATGGGGATTTCTTTAAAGTATCTCGGATAATGGCAAGAAAACCCAATGGTACGTCAAAGGCAAGCCACATTTTGTTTGCTTATGAAGGGGCTACAAGGGCCAATCCTGAAATTACAAGAACTAAGGAAGAAGCCGAGGAAGAAGCCAAAAAGATATTGGCCGAAGCAGAGAAAGCAGATGCGGATTTTACCGCTCTGGCAAGGGATAATTCTGACGGACCTTCAGCGCCAAGAGGTGGAGACCTAGGATACTTTCAAGAAGGGGTTATGGCAGATGAGTTCAACGATTTCTGCTTTGGAAATGAAGTGGGCGCCATTGGTTTGGTGGAAACTGAATTTGGATTCCATATCATTCGAGTGGATGATAAACAGGACATTGTTCAAGTGGCTACACTTTCAAGGGAAATCCAACCTTCTGAGGAAACGGTCAATACCTTGTTCACAGACGCAACAAAGTTTGAAATGTCGGTCGCAGATGCGGAACCGGAAGCATTTTCGGATATTGCCAAAGAGGGAAGTTTCACCGTGCGTCCAGTGAATAAAATCAAGGAAATGGATGAAAACCTGCCTGGATTAAATTCCCAAAGAAGCGTTGTACAGTGGGCCTTTAATGATGACACTAAAGTTGGGGAAATTAAACGCTTTGATTTGAACAATGGTTATGCTGTTGTCCAACTGACCAAAAAATTTAAAAAAGGGACCATGTCCGTGGAGGATGCCTCCTCACAAGCCTTACCTAAAATTAGAAGGGAAAAAAAGGCAGCGCAAGTAATGGGGAAAACAACGATTGCCACATTGGAGGATTTTGCTACCAATAATGGGGTGGCCACTTCCAACGCTACAGCCGTCACCCGAAAAGCTCCTACCATTCCTGGAGCGGGCCGCGAGCCTTTAGTGGTGGGAAAAGCATTTACCTTGGAGGAAGGGGAGACCTCTCAGCTGATTAAAGGGGAAACGGGGGTTTTTATGGTAAAATTGACCAAAAAAGAGGATGCTGTCAGCCTCCCAAATTATAGCACGGACACAAATAGGTTAGCTGGTCAAAACCGAAATACCGTGAATACAGGCGTATATAACGCGTTAAAGGAAGGGGCGGATATCGAAGATAATCGAGCTACCTTCTATTAAGGGGTAAAATAGGCCTTTAGGTATTGGTAATAATGAGATTATAGTACCATATCCCCATAAGGAATAACAATATCAAAACCCTTGGCTTTAAAATAGTCAGGGGTTTTTTCATTGCCTGTGGCCAGAATAAAATCCCCACCCCACCCTCCCAGGCTTTTTATAGTTCCAAAATAATCTGGAAAGGACAACGCTTTGATGGGCCTAATTTTTAATACCTTGGAAAGTATTTCTTCGTGATTTTGAAGCACCCATTCAAATTCACTAATACGTTCTATCCCTAAAATTCTTTTTGTAAGGATAGACAGTTCTTCCACCAAAGCATCCAAATTAAAATTTTGTTTTCTATAATTGGCAATGGCATCCCTACTGTTTTGTTTTTGATTGAGATAGACAAAAAAGAGTTGATCTTTGAATGGTGGATCAAATGGAGTACTTTCAACTATGGGGATGCCCTCCTTTAATTGATATAAGATGGGTGAATCGTGTTGTGCACAGGCAATATCATACCCACTTCCCCCAAAGCTATGCTGCAATAATTCATAGGGGTTTACATTGGCCCATTGTGCAACGTTATTGATTAAGGTGGAGGAAGATCCCAAACCCCAATTTCTTGGAAAGGTAAGTTGGGAAATTATCTTGAGCCCCCCAATCTGATTATGAAACTCATGATTCAAGGCCTTTGCCTTGCCCAATAGCCCTTCTAGGGCTAGTGCAATTTCACTATCCGATGATGAGATTACTTTGAGGGTAGCAGAATCAAAACTTGCATTGAACCATAGGTTTCCATCCGCGTCTACACTTTCCCAGTTCAAAGTATCGGATTCAGAAGGTGCTATCTTTAAGGATTGGCCATATTTGGTGGGAATACCCAGTGCGAGGGCTCCATCCAATACTGCATACTCAGCCGTTAAAAGTAGCTTCCCGTTACTGTAATACATCGCTTTCCATTATGGTCTTCTGAGTAGTTCCAAACGTTCTTTTACCGCGGCATTATTCACAGCATGCTCTTTGAAATAGGCTACCAGCTGTTTTTTTTCCTTTTCTGAAGCTCCTAATAGGTTCAATATATTAAGCAGATGCATTTTCATATGACCTTTTTGGATCCCAGTGGTCACCAAAGATCGAAGGGCCGCAAAATTTTGTGCCAATCCTGCAACTGCTACAATTTGCATTAAATCCTTTGCTGATGGGTTTTGAAGCATTTCCAAGGCCAATTTCACCAAGGGATGTAAAGAGGTCAAACCACCAACGGTACCAAGGGCCAAGGGGATATCAATCCAAAACCTAAAAATGCCCTCACTTATTTCGACATGGGTAAGGCTGGAGTAACTCCCTTCTTTAGCCGCATAGGCATGAACACCTGCTTCCACTGCCCTAAAATCGTTTCCTGTGGCCAGTACCACAGCATCGATGCCGTTCATAATACCCTTGTTGTGGGTCACTGCGCGGTAGGGTTCGGATTTGGCAATGGCAATTGCCTGTACAAAACGTTGTGCAAAATTCTTAGATACGGTTGTATCACTTTTATCGTCACTTATGGCACATGAGACCTCTGCCCTTATGACACAATGAGGCACGTAATTGCTCAAAATACTCATGATTACCTCAAGTTCAATATCGCTTTTAGATGCCTCTTCTTCTAATGTCTTGGCAAATTGTTCCAAGCACGAATTGATAAAATTGGCTCCCATGGCATCTAAAGTCTCAAAGGTACAGTGCAGTTGGTAGTAGCCTTCCAATGTATCCGTCCTATCCCGCAGAACAATGTTCGTGATGCCGCCGCCACGTTGCTTCATATTTCGAGTGATAGCTTCAGTAGCTGTGTAAAAAGTGGGTAGGATGTCCTCGATCAATGCCTCTAAGGACGCCTTGGGACCATGATACATAAAATGTACCTGTCCCACTTTTTCCGTTCCCAAGACAGTGGTTTTGAATCCGCCTCGATCCAACCAAAATTTCGCTGCTTTACTTGCTGCGGCAACGACGGAACTTTCCTCGATGGCCATGGGAATGGCATATAAAGTTCCATTGATCATAAAATTTGGAGCAACGGCAAAGGGTAAATAATAATTGGTAAGCGTATTCTCTATGAATTCATCATGTACCTTTTGAAGTACCTCACTTTTGTTCCAATATTGTGCTAAGGTCTTTTTTGTAGACTCTGGGTCTGAGGTGCAGTTATGGGCAATCCAATGTATTTTTTCCTGCTTTGATAGTTTGGAGAAACCTTCTACGGTTTTTTGCATGGTTTTGCTTAAAGATGCAAAGATACATCTTACGGTTTCTTAGTGAGTTATTGTGCTTTGCAGGTATCTATCCTTATATTTAAGGATTCCATAAATTATTAGTAAACTTGAAAGTTTAAACTATCGTTCCCAATGCGCAACATATCCTATTTCTTCGTATTCTTTTTGACTACATCTTCCCTTATTATCGCTCAAAAAAAGAAAATCACCTTAGATGGGATTTGGAGCGGCGCGTTTAGGACCGAAGGCATGGATGTATTGCGTTCCATGAAGAGTGGAAAGCAGTATACCGTGCTCAATTTTAACAGAAACCCTAGGAACAGTTCCTTGGATAAGTACGATTATAAAACCTTGGAGAAGGTAGAGACCATAGTTTCGTCGTCTCAGGTCATTCCCTTTTTTACGTCTTACGAATTCAGTGGTGACGAGTCTAAAGTAATTTTGGCCACGGAAATCGAGCCTATTTTCAGGAGGTCTCGTTTGGGGATTTATTATGTGTATGATATCGGTTCCAAGTCCATAAAAAAGATTTCAGAGCATAAGATTCAGGAACCGGAACTTTCTCCAGATGGTACAAAAGTGGCCTATGCCTATGATAACAATTTGTATCTCATGGATTTGCAATCTGGGGAAACCCAACAAATAACAATGGATGGCGTTTATGGGAGTGTTATTAATGGCATAACGGATTGGGTCTATGAGGAGGAATTTGCATTTGTACAGGCTTTTGAATGGAATAGCGATGGCACCAAAATCGCGTTTATCCGTTTTGATGAAACCAATGTCCCTCAATTTTCTATGGATGTATATGGCGCCGAACTTTATCCTTTTCAATATGAATTTAAGTATCCAAAAGCCGGGGAAGAAAACGCCGAAGTAAGTTTGCATCTGTTTGACCTTGCTTCAGACCAAATTTCAAAGGTAGATTTGGGGGATGCGTATTATATCCCAAGGATCAATTGGATGAACAATCCTAATTATTTAAGCGTTCAAACCATTAACCGCCATCAGAATCACCTTAAACTAAATCAGGTGAATGCCAATGACAATACGGTGAAGCTGTTGCTGGAGGAAAAGGACGATGCTTATGTCGACATTCACGATAATCTTACGTTTTTGGCTGATGATAGCTTTATTTGGACAAGTGAAAAAGATGGGTACAACCATCTTTATTTGTATGACCAAGAGGGTGGTTTAATGAACCAAATTACCCAAGGATTTTGGGAGGTCACCAATTATTACGGATATGACCAGGCCAATGATAGAATTTATTATCAATCCGTGGAGAATGGTTCTATTAATCGCGATGTATATGGCATATCAAGTTCGGGTAAGAACAAAGAACGTTTAAGTACCCGTGAAGGAAATAACTCCGCAGCTTTTAGTGCGGATTATAGCTATTTCATCAATACGTTTTCCAGCGCCATATCACCTCCGGATTATACCTTACAAAAAGCGTCCAATGGGAAAGTGGTTAAAAAAATAAAGGACAATAAGGTTTTGGATGAAAAACTTGAAGGTTATGAACTGTCCCCAAAAGAATTCTCTACCATTGCTATCAATGGAAATGAGTTGAACATGTATATGATCAAGCCTGTTGATTTTGATCCCAACAAGAAATATCCCTTACTAATGTTTCAGTATAGCGGTCCAGGTTCACAACAAGTAGCCAACCGGTGGTTTGGTGCCAATGATTATTGGCATCAAATGTTGGTATCGGAAGGTTACATTGTGGCATGTGTGGATGGCCGCGGAACAGGACTAAAGGGACGGGATTTTAAAAAAACCACCTATTTGAACTTGGTCAAATATGAAACGGAAGACCAAATTGCAGCAGCCAAAAAAATAAGTGAGCTACCTTATATTGATGAAGGTAGAACCGGTATTTGGGGTTGGAGTTTTGGTGGTCATATGAGCACCAACTGTATTTTAAAGGGCAATGATATTTTTGAAATGGCCATCGCAGTGGCTCCAGTTACCAGCTGGAGATTTTATGATACCATTTATACCGAACGCTTTATGCGTACCCCTCAGGAGAACCCTGAAGGATATGACAACGAATCGCCATTTAACTATCCCGAATTATTGAAAGGAAAATATCTTTTGGTGCATGGTTCCGGAGATGATAATGTACATGTGCAGAATTCCATGCGAATGATAGAAGCATTGATTCAAGCCAATAAATCTTTTGATTGGGCTATTTATCCCGATAGAAATCACGGGATCTATGGAGGTAATACCAGACTGCACTTGTATAGCAAAATGACGAACTTCATCAAAGAAAATTTATAACCAAACCAACTTTATATGTCCGATATAGCAAAACCTGCCAAAGGTAAATTCAAACACCCAAAAGGATTATACGTATTGTTTACCGCTGAGATGTGGGAACGTTTTAGTTACTATGGCATGCGAGCCATTCTTATCCTTTTTATGACAACGGATGTTGTGCAGGAAGGATTGGGTTTGACCACTGAAACGGCCGGTGCAGTTTATGGCCTTTACACGGCTTCGGTATATTTAATGACCTTACCCGGTGGTTGGCTTGCCGATAATATTTTTGGGCAGCGAAAGGCCGTTTTCTACGGTGGTGTTCTCATCATGATTGGACATTTGATTCTCGCCATACCGGGATCTCCTGCCATATTTTTTACTGGCTTGGCTTTTGTGGCTTTGGGGACGGGCTTGCTAAAAGGGAATATAAGCACTTTGGTAGGCGAATTGTACGCGAATGAAGATGGGGCCAAACGCGATGCCGGGTTTTCCATATTTTATATGGGAATCAATCTGGGGTCACTTTTTGGACAGATTCTGGTTCCCCTTCTAGCGGAACACAATTGGCATCTGGGCTTTGGGTTAGCAGCTATAGGAATGTTGTTCGGACTGATCGCTTATAAAGTCTATGCACCAAAATACTTAGGCGATATTGGTGTAGAACCCAAGGTGAAGTCACTTGAAAAAGTGGAAAAATCCAACAAGTCGGTTACCTTCGGAATCATTGCCTTTGTGCTTATTCTTTTACTAGTACTTCAATTCACCGGTTCTATCGATGTGACCACAGCTACCGGTATTGCACAAGCCCTTGGACTTATTATCGTGGTCATTACCATGGGCTATTTTATCAACATCCTTTTTAATGGGGGATTATCCGTAATTGATAAGAAAAAAGTAACGGTCATTTTTATTCTCTTTGTCGGGATTGCAATTTTTTGGTCAGGCTTTGAGCAGGCCGCCTCTTCATTGAATTTGTTCGCAAGGGACTTCACCGATCGGTTTATAGGTGGTTGGGAAATGCCAGCAGGTATGCTACAATCCGTGAATTCCGCCTTTATTATTATTTTTGCACCCATTATTGGCGCCCTTTGGGTGAAACTGTCCACAAAGAATCTTAATCCGAGAACACCATATAAGTTTGCAATAGGACTGGTTCTGCTGGGATTGGGGTTTTGGGTCATGGTCGGTGCCGCACAGATTGCTGCCAGTGGTGCTAAAGCTGGAATGTTCGCTTTGATTCTTACCTATTTCTTACATTCTATCGGAGAATTGACAATTAGCCCTGTGGGCCTAAGTGCAACCAGTAAACTCTCCCCAGCCAAATATTTAGGCCAGATGATGGGTATCTGGTTCGTTGGTGCAGCTTTGGGTAATCTTATTGCCGGATTGGTAGGAGGTAATTTTGACCCGGAGAATGTCCAAGAGATGCCAAATATCTTCCTCAACGTAGTATGGGTTTCCGTTGGTTCAGGACTTGTGTTTTTTGCGGCCAGTCCCTTTGTCAAAAAATGGATGGGGGATATCAAATAGCACTTTTGAAATTTCTATTTAGTAAACGCATGTGCTCCCTTTTCACCTGTATAGTGAAAAGGGAGTTTTCTATTAAGACAAGTTTTTTTCCACCTATTGATATGACTTTTATAATTGCTACCATCCGCTAAAATCATTTTGGGCTGGACCGAATCCAAAAACCGCTCCAAGTGAATGTCTGGGGATTGGGAAAGCAGTACATAATCTGGACTTTCGATACTGCCGTAGCTATCCGAACCATTTAAGACCAGTAGTTTTTTGTTGTTGAAGACATAGTTGTTTTTAAGGGAATCATAGCTAACCGATGCAATCCTTCTGGCAATTTTATACCCTCGAATTCCTTTTTGGGCTTGGTCGAAATCATAAGACAGCACATTTAAAGCGGTACCTTTCTGGTATAGTAATACGGAGTTTCTGGTTTGATGCAATAACCACAGCTGTTCTTCATTTCTGCGTAACCAACTATCCACCAATAGATAGCCACTATAGGCCACAACGGCAATCAAGAGAAAAACAAGTTTGTTAAAACGGAACTTAAAAAGTGTTATAACAGCACCTATTATCACCGTGTATCCGAGTACCAACTGCATTTCATCAAAAGCAATGTCGTTGAAAAGAAAGGCTTCTTGTTGGGCCACCCAAGCGATGACGTCATTCATTTTCCCAATCAGTATATCATAAAGAGCAACTAAAAATTTTGGAAGAATATTAAAGTACGTCATTCCAAGCACTAAGATGCCCAATCCAAGGATAATTCCTAAAAAGGGGACCACAACAAGATTGGAAACAAAAAATAGGCCAGGGAATTGATGAAAGTAGAACAAGCTAAGGGGTAAGACGCCTAGCTGGGCAGCTAAGCTAACCGATAACAACTGCCATCCCTTTCGTAATATCCAAGTTTTGGGATACCAGAACTGTTGTAATTTGGGATACACCCAAACTATGGTAAAAACAGCGGCATAACTCATTTGAAATCCCACCTGAAATAGGAATAATGGTCGTATCAAGAGAATAAAGAACATGGAAAGCGCCAAGATATTGAAGGTGTTTGTGGGTCGGTTCAAATGCATGGCATACGCTAAAAAAGAAAACATGGTGACCGCCCTCACTACAGAAGGGGACAGTCCTGCTAAAAAAGCATAACTCCATAACAACACGACAGTGGTAATCAGTTTTACGGTTTTTCCTTTCGGGAAGTACTCCAACGGGCGCAATAAAAATTGAAATAGGAGCAATAATATACCTATATGGAGTCCTGAAACGGCTAAAATATGTACTGCTCCCGCATTTTTATAGTAGGTGTAAGTTGCTTCGGAAATGTCATTTCGTTGTCCAAGCAAAAGTGCTTGGATGACCCCTAACTGCTCGCTTCCAAATCCCTGTTTTTGAAGCTTGCCAATAAGTTCAGCCCTAAAATTAGCAGCGATTCCCATCCATGTCCTTGTGGGGTTTTTGAGAAGTACAAACTGATTACCGGAAATACGAAGCTGGCCATACACTTCTTGCTGCTTCAAATACCTTTTGAAATTAAACTGGTATGGGTTTAAAGGGGGAGGAACGTATTTCAGCGAAGAAAAGGTCAATACCTCATCATCCACAGCAAGTTCCCTAGTGGTGGAATCCTTGGTTACATAGAGCGTGACAAAACCGGATGCCATAGCAGTGTCAATCGTTTTAATACGGGCAAAGTAGCGGTAGGAATAGGTGTTCGGTTTTAAAACTTGCGTAATCTTAAGTTGGAGTTTACTTTTTGACTTTGGAAAATTTAAATAGTGATTGGGTTGATTTTTGGGTATGGAAAAACTAATAATAAGTATTCCCAATACGACTGTTGCTAAAAAAGCTGTTGCGCCAAAAAAAGGCAAAGCCCTGCTTTTTTGCGTTTTCCAAGTTAAAGTGAGGAGTATTAGCGAGGCTGTGAGCAATACCACGACTATGGGAATCCCTAGTTCAAAATGGAAACCGATACCGATACCCAAAATGAGGTAAAGCGTGAGCTTGACGGAAATAAAGTCGAAAAAGCGCATTATAAAATTCGGGTGGCCTTGATAAAGGCATGGTTCCAAAACCCTTCCCTAAGGGAAGATACAATAACCCCTCTCGATGATGTGGAATGAATAAAACGAATGTCATCACCATCTACGTCCACTACGAGACCTACATGGTTGATACGTTTTCCATTTTTTGTCGTTTTGAAAAAGAGCAGATCCCCTTTTTCAACTTCTTTGAGTTTGATGCGTTTTCCTTCGTTGGCCATTTGGTAGGATACCCTAGGAAAAGGGATGTCATTGTCCTTCAGTGCCATATAGACAAGACCTGAGCAGTCCATTCCCTTTTTTGTGGTACCCCCAAACTTATATCGGGTTCCAGAATAGGTCATGGCCTTGTCCACGATGTTATCCGCTCTTTTATTGATTCGTTTCTTTCTTGAAGAGGTCGTGGTAAGGGTATCCCCCTCTTTGGATTCCACGGTCACGGTTCTTTTCTTGCTATAGGTCGTTTTCTTCTTAACGATACAGCCGCCAAGAATCAAAAAGATACTAATGCAAGAGAGGGTCTTAATGCGCATCCAAGGAGGATTTCTTCTTGGAATGTAAAATTACATATTTTGAACAATCAATTGGGCGGTCTTTTCGCTGGCACCTGAACCTCCCAATTTTTCTATTAATATCCCATATTCCTTAAGTAGGTTTTCCCGAGTTTCCCCGTCCAATATTTTGGACAGTTCCAAAGTTAAGTTTTCGGTATTCAAATCGCTTTGGATCAACTCTTTCACTACCTCCTTATCCATAATCAAATTCACAAGGGAAATGTAGTCCAGCGTAATGATGCGTTTTGCAATTTGATAAGATACCCAATTGCCTTTGTAACAAACAACTTGAGGGACTTTGAACAAGGCAGTCTCCAGGGTAGCCGTACCACTGGTGACCAAAGCAGCGCGCGCGTGTGCCAGTAACGAATAGGTTTGATTTGAAACAAAAAACACACTCTTTTTGGATAAAAACGTTTGATAAAATGTGTTTTCCAAACTAGGTGCCCCGGCAATTACGAATTGATAATCGGGGAATTTAGGTACTACGGAAAGCATGATCTCCAACATCTTGGTGACTTCCTGTTTCCGACTTCCAGGTAATAAAGCAATAATGGGTTTGTTTTTTTCCAATTGGTTTTCAAGACAAAAGATATTGAATTCCTTAACCCTGGTATTGGAAATAGCATCCATTAAGGGATGCCCTACAAAAGTGACCTCGTACCCGTACTTTTCGTAAAATGCCTTTTCAAAAGGCAATATCACATACATCCGGTCAATGTACTTCTTGATTTTTTCCACCCGCTTGGCCCGGGAAGCCCAAACTTGCGGGGAGATATAATAACTGGTCCTAAAACCATTTTGTTTTGCCCATTTTGCTATTCTAAGGTTAAAGCCGGAAAAATCAATAAAAATGAGAACCTCGGGTTGAAATTCCCTAATATCATTTTTGCAGTATTCGATATTCTTAAAAATGGTTGAAATATTCTTTAAGACTTCCAAGAAACCCATAAAGGCCATCTCTTTATAATGCTTGGCAAGCGTACCACCGGCTTCCCGCATTAAATCCCCGCCCCAACAGCGCACCTCTGCCAAATGATCAGTATGTCTTAGAGCTTTGATAAGGTTTGAACCATGAAGATCTCCTGAGGCCTCACCGGCAATAATGTAATACTTCATCCTAAACGAATTTATACGCCAGTATCATCAATGCGGTCAGTAAGGTAGCTATCATTACCCCGCGGGCCCTTAAATCCCTTTTTATCCGAAGAAAAATAAAAAAAGCGACCAAATTTAATATGGCCCCAAGGGCCAAAAGGCTTCCAAGATACCCTTGGGCAAAGGCAGCCTTGAATGTTTCACCAATGGGCAAATCCGAAAACAAAAGGATGTAAAGTAAAGTGCCAAAGGTGTTTGCTATGACACCAACTAAAAACCCTATACCGATTTCTTTTCTGTTATTCATTTAGTTTCCAGTTATTTACATGCTGAATCGCGTGGTGGGCCGTTAGGTCAAATTGTGTAGGCACCACGGATATGAACCCATTTTTAAGGGCATGTTCATCGGTGTCTTCCCCTTTGTCCAAAAGTTCAAACTCGCCAGTCAGCCAATAATACTCCTTTCCGGTCGGACTTCTACGTTTGTCAAACTGTTCTTTCCAATTTGCCCTAGCCTGTCTGCATACTTTAATGCCTTTAGGGGGCTTGCCATCGGTTTTGGGAATATTTACATTGAGCACAATTCCAGTAGGTAAACCGTGTTCCAATGCTTCTTGGACAATACATTTTATGGCATTTTCCGCTCCTTTAAAATTTGCCCGCCATGAGTAATCGCACAATGAAAAACCAATGGCCGGAATACCCTCAATTCCTGCTTCTATGGCAGCGCTCATGGTGCCTGAATAGATAACATTAATAGAAGCATTGGAGCCATGGTTAATGCCACTGACCACAATATTGGGTCTTCGATCTAAAATTTCCCTTAAGGCCAGTTTCACGCAATCCGCTGGGGTTCCGCTACAGGAATATTCAGCGGGTGCCCCATTTTCCCTATCAATAACCACTTTTTTTGAGTATAAGGTATTGTCAATGGTAATGGCATGTCCCATTCCTGATTGTGGACTGTCAGGAGCTACTACGACCACATCACCGACGTCTTTCATCAAGCCGATTAAGGTCCTAAGTCCAGGGGCTGTTATTCCGTCGTCGTTGGTTACAAGAATCAACGGTTTTTTCATAGAGTATACTTATTGGTGCAAAAATACGTTTTTCACTAGGACAGGGGTGTTTGTCCGTTTAACAAAAAATTAAACGCCCCTCTAGAATGTGGCATGATTTTTTCAGTATCTTAGGGAATTCGTAAGGCGTTGAAATGTAGTTGAATTAAGGTGTTAGAGAAATCATTTTAGTTAAATCATCGTCCCAAAACCATACATATGAAAAAGAACTTCGTACTTGGCCTGCTGGTCATTCTAATTGCAGTTGCCTCTTGTAGTTTTACCAACAAATCTTTTGAAACCAATGACAAGGACAAATTGCTATTGGACCTAATAACTTACGTTCTTGAGCGAGGTCATTATGAGCCTAAAGACATCAATGATAAATTTTCTGCCAATGTTTTTGAGGATTTTATTGATATCCTAGATCCTACAAAACGATATTTTCTGGAAAGTGATATTAAGGAGTTTGAGAAATATAAGTATCAGATAGACGACCAAATAAAGAATACGGATATCTCCTTCTTTAATTTGGTGCACCAGCGTTTGATGAAACGGATGAATGAAGCGAAAGGTATTTATGCCGAAGTGCTTGAGGAGCCTTTTGATTTTGAAAAAGAAGAGACCATAAATATTGACTACGCCAAAGTGCCCCATGCCAAGAACAGAAGGGAACTTAAGGAAAGATGGAGAAAGCAATTGAAGTATAACGCTCTTGGCGTCTATGATAACAAAGTAAAAATTAGAAAAACGGCCATGACCACTGCTGAAGGAGACGGTTCTGTAAGCGTTGAGGTGGATGTTAAGGCATTAGATCCTGCCAAGGAAGAATTAAAAAATATGACTTTGGTAGAAGTTGAGGCTGCTGCTAGGGAAACTACCAAGAACACCTTGGATGAGTTCTTTGAATTTGTGGATGATTTGGAGCGCAAAGATTGGTTTGAACAATACGTCAATACCATCGTGGACGAATTTGATCCCCATACGTATTATTTTGGCCCATCGGAAAAAGATAAGTTTGATATAAGTATGTCTGGCAAATTTGAAGGTATTGGTGCACGCTTGCAGAAAAAGCCCGAAGGAGCCAAAGTAGTGGAAATTATATCCGGCGGACCGGTATGGCAAGCCAAAAATCTGGAAGTTGGGGATGAAATATTAAAAGTGGGTCAGGATGGGGAAGAACCCATTGATATTGTGGGTATGCGATTGGATGATGCCATTAAATTAATTAAGGGCCCAAAAGGTACCATAGTAGATTTAACGGTACGAAAAGTGGATGGTACCATTGATGTGGTATCAATAACCCGTGACGTCGTTGAACTTGAAGAGTCCTATGCCAAATCGGCCACCGTTGAAAAAGATGAAAACAAATATGGGTTAATACACCTGCCCAAGTTCTATGTGGATTTTGATGACTATACAGAGCGCAACGCTGCAACAGACGTTGCTAAAGAAGTTGAACGATTGAAACAGTCCGGTGCGGAAGGACTTATACTGGATTTGAGGGACAATGGTGGTGGTTCATTAAAAACTGTTGTTGAAATGGCCGGTTTATTCATAAAAGATGGCCCTGTTGTTCAGGTTCGTTCTTCTGGTCAGAGAAAAGAAGTTCATGAGGATAAAGATGAGCGCATTCAATGGGATGGTCCTCTGGTCATTTTGGTCAATGAACTTTCTGCTTCAGCTTCCGAAATATTGGCAGCTGCGATGCAGGATTATAAAAGGGCAGTAGTCCTTGGTAGCAAACAGACCTTTGGTAAGGGTACCGTACAAAATGTCATTCCTTTGGATAATATAGTGCGAAGCAATGAACATGGGGATTTAGGAGCTATCAAAATTACCACTCAGAAGTTCTACAGAATAAACGGAGGTTCTACGCAGCTGGAAGGCGTAAAAAGTGATATTGTAGTACCAGACCGTTATAGCTATATAGATTTAGGTGAACGGGATCAAGAAAACCCTTTGGGATGGGATAGGATTTCGCCGGCAGATTATACTATCTGGGATGGTTACATTGATTATGAAGCTACTGTCACAAGGAGTAAGGCCAGATTGTCCCAGAACCCTCAGGTAAAGCTTATTGAGGAAAACGCCAAATGGCTTAAAGAGCAACAAGATGAAACGGTGGTTTCCCTAAATTATAAGGCTTACAGTTCCAGGCAAGAGCGCAATAAAGAGAAATCAAACTATTTCAAAAACCTCTCCAAATACGATTCAAAGCTGACCTTTGAATCCTTGAAATACGAACAAGAGCTTTTTACCCAAGACCCCGTTCTGAGGGAAAAAAGGGACCGCTGGCACCAAGATTTGGCCAATGATGTTTATGTTGAGGAAGCCATCCATGTTTTACAGGACTTAAAACTCAACACCCTTAAAAAAGAAAATACGAAGTTGGCCGTAAAAGGTTGATTCGTAAAAAATAGCTAAAGAAAACCATCTGCCCAAGGCAGATGGTTTTTTATTGGCCTAAAGCTTTGTGGATGATCGCAAAAGACGATCATTAATAGCTTTCCCAATACCCTTATCCGGAGCCTTTTCAATAATGATAACATGGAGTCCCATGGCATCTAGTTTGTGCATGGCAGCATAGAGGTTTTTGGCCATTTCTTCTAATGAGCCCCCGCGGGTCAGTACAATTTCCTTCTCTACCTTTAATCCCATTGGTTGTTTGAAAGTAAGAAGACCTATCCTTTTGTTTTTATGGATACCTACGCTCTCTTTGACCTTTTCGGTAACTACGGTCTTGGTGTTTGGAGCGTAATGGGAAGATAGCATTCCCGGTGCTTCAAGGATATGGGATTTGCCTTTGAACTCAGGTCTTTTTCCAAGTACCTCACCAAGCTGTTCTGAAGTAATTAGGCCTTTTCTGTAAATTATCGGGGTTCCATTTTCCCAGCCCACGATGGTAGATTCAATACCGCTGGTACAAGGGCCTCCGTCCAAAATCAATCCAACTTTCCCACCCAATTGGATTTCAACATGTTCAGGGCGGGTGGGGCTTATATAGCCGGAAGGATTGGCACTCGGCGCTGCTAAGGGATAATCCAATGTTTTGAGTAATTCCAAGGTGATGGGATGATTGGGCACTCGAACAGCAACTCTATTTGAGCCTGCAGTCACTGTGACAGGCACATTTTGGGATTTTGGTAAAAGCAGGGTCAAAGGACCCGGCCAAAATTGGGAGGCTAGGTGACTGATTTCATCAGTTAAATCAGTTACAAAAGGGGTGATGGATTCCAAATCCTTAAAATGTAAAATGAGGGGATTATTGGTCGGTCTACCCTTAGCTTCAAAAATCTTCTTTAAGGCCTTTGTGGAGGTCCCTTTAGCTGCCAGACCATAAACGGTCTCTGTGGGAATTGCCACCAGTTCTTCCGAATCTAAGTAATCCTTGACAAGTGAAATATCTTTTACAATTTGAGCCAAGAGGTTAAATTTTCGCAAAAGTAAGGGTAGGTTGCAAATGGGCAAAATTATCTTATTTTACTTCTTAAAATCGTTTTATCAATGACTAGGAATAGATTAGTGTATACCATTCTTTTATTTGCATGTATCATAGGCTTTTGGCTATTTGAAAATTTTTATACTCCTGGACACTATTCAGAACCTGACAAGAAAAATGGTAGTATTCCTTTTGCTGAAGAACTACTACCTGGCTCAACCGATGATGCTATCGTTAGACACGATTATTTTATGCTTTCTTATAGGGAATCCCATGAGCAAGCAGAATGGGTGGCATATACCTTGGAAAAATCGCATTTGACCTACGATGACAGAAAACGACCTTATTTCATAGAGGATCCCAAAGTAAGGACAAAATCAGCGGATTGGCGAAACTATAAAGGGTCGGGTTACGATAGGGGACATCTTTGCCCGGCAGGAGATCGCAGGTTTTCTGAGTATGCTTACAATGAGACGTTTTATACCAGTAATATTACCCCACAGAACAAAGCGTTTAATGCTGGGGTTTGGAACAGACTGGAAATGCAAGTCAGAGAATGGTGCAAACACTATGGAACCCTATATGTGCTTACGGGTGGTATTCTAAATGGAAATTTAGAGGAAATCGGAGATGAGGATGTTGCTGTTCCCAAAGCCTTTTATAAGATTTTGATTCGAAAAAATGGAGATTCCTATAAGATTTTGGCCTTTTTAATGCCCCACGAAGAAAGTACATTATCGCTTTCGGAATTTTTGGTTCCTGTAGATACCTTGGAATCTTTGACTGGGATGGATTTCTTTAAAGATTTGAAAGATGCGGAAAAGGAACTGGAAAAGAAAGTAGATGTTTCCGGTTGGAAATTTTAAAGCTCACTTAAACGTGATGCGTCGAATTTCAAAAAGATGAAAAGCATTGCCGTAAAAAAAATGAGTCCGGAACCGCCATAACTAAAAAACGGTAGGGGGATGCCCACAGTGGGCAAAAGGCCTATGACCATACCGATGTTAATGAAATAATGTATGAGCAATATGGAAATAATTCCATAACCATACATTCTTTGAAAATCTTTTTTCTGTCGTTCTGCTAGGTATATCAACCTCAAAAAGAATAGGGTAAAAATGATAATGATGGATACCGTGCCTAAAAACCCCCATTCTTCACCTACTGAACTGAAAATATAATCGGTATGCTGTTGAGGAACAAAATCTCCCTTTGTTCTGGTCCCTTCCAAGAATCCCTTCCCCAAAAACCCGCCAGATTCAATGGCCTTTTCGGATTGATAGGTATTATAACCAATGGTTTTCTTTATTTGTTCCAATCGCACAGGGTCTTTTTCAAGTCCTAACCAGAGACTAAACCGGTCTCTATGTCGTTGCTCAAAAACGTTTTCATAAACTAGGTTGACCGAAAAGGAAAATGCTGCACATACAATTAAGAATAAAATAAGAGGGAGTGTAGGCACCTTTAACTCCGGTTTTTTGAACAGGAAGAAAAGCGAGGTCAAAATACCTAAGCCTATCCCCACCCATATGACACCAAACATCAAGGTGGTAACAAAAAGTAAAATAAAAAGGAGTGCGAAACCGAGATACCGCAGTGGAAAACCCTCTCTGAAGAGCACGAAGAACAGGGAAAAATAGACAAGTGCGCTTCCAGGGTCTGGTTGGGGTACGATGAGAACAATGGGCACCAAAATGATAAGAACCCCGTAAAATTGATGCTTTGTTTTCTTTAGATCTGTTTGAATGTCACTAAGGTATTTTGCCAAGGCCAAAGCAGCCGTAAGTTTTCCTAGTTCGGAAGGCTGAAAATTAAAAAAACCCAGATCATACCAGGAGGTAGCACCAGCAATGGTCTTCCCAAAAAGGAATAGCCCTAAGAGGGAAACTAATGAGATAATATAAAATAAGCTTGAGAACCGCTCAAAGAAGCTTGACTCCAGAGAAAGAATAATGACCACAAAACCCAATGACAACCCAGCAAAAAAGAGTTGCTTACCATATAAGGTAGAGATGTCAAAAATTGAAGTATGGTTCTCCGTAAGGGTTGTACTATAAATATTTACCCAACCAAAAAAGACCAATAAGATAAACAAAAGTACCGTAAGCCAGTCCAGACTTTTAAGTACACTTTTACCAGACATACTCATTGATCTTGAAAGGTTCACCGCTTAATGGTTTGGCATATTCATGCTCCAGTGTTTTTTCCAACATCTTTTTCTCTAAGTCTTTTCTAGTAATTTCCCCTTTAATGAATTTTTCAATCATTAAGGAGGCAATATGCCCCGCGTATCTCCCGCCGTAATAACCATTTTCAATATAAACCGCAATAGCAATTTTTGGTTGGTTCACCGGGGCAAAAGCGGTAAAAATAGAATGGTCGGTAAGTTGAACCCTTTCCCCATCAATTTTAGTGAAATTCTCCACGGTACCTGTTTTACCAGCAATTTCAACATCTGGGATTTGTATCCATTTTGCGGTACCGTATTTATATACATTGGACATGGCTTGAATTACAGGGCCAAAGTGCTGAGGACTTATAGTAGTATATCTTTTTTGGGTATAAGTAGGGTCAATGGTCCCCTTATCGCCAAACTTTTTAATAATGTGTGGGGTGTAAAAAAACCCCCTATTGGCTATGGCTGCCGTCATATTTGCCAGTTGGATGGGTGTTGCCGCTACTTCTCCCTGTCCTATGGAATTGGAAATGATGGTGGAAGAAGCCCATCTGTTATCCCCATACCATTTATCATAAAATGCTTTATCTGGTATTCTTCCTGGCGCACCCGTTGGAAGGTCCACCCCTAGATAATCTCCAAGTCCAAAACTTTTTATGTGTTTTTCCCAGACATCCATGCCTTCGTCAGTGGTGTCATACTTTCCGTAAATCTTTCGGAAGGTACCAGCAAAATAAGCGTTGCAGGAACGAAAAATTCCAGAGTTCATATCTCGTACCCCACCTCCACAATGGCAGCCCTTTTTTTGATTTCCCACATAGAAACCGTTGTAACAGGTAAACTTTGTTTTGGAATCAATGACACCTTCTTGCAGTGCAACCAAAGCATTCAAGGTTTTGAAAGGGGAACCTGGTGAAGGTTGTGCCAAAATGGATCGATCCCAGGTGGGCCTTGAAATACTATCATAATGCAGTTTGCTGTAATTTTTGGAACGCTTCCTGCCAACCAATAGGGCGGGGTCATAGGTAGGCCCCGAAATCATGGCAAGTATTTCGCCAGTTTCAGGTTCTATGGCAACGATGCCTCCACGCTTACCAACCATGAGTCGTTCTCCATATTCTTGCAGGGCTTTATCAATCGTAATATGGATTTCTTTACCAAGTTCGGGTAAAGTATCCAACCTACCGTTTTTATAGGGTCCAATATCCCTATTGAACCGGTCTTTCTGGATGTATTTTACCCCTTTTCTTCCCCTAAGAATTTCTTCATATTGTTTTTCAATTCCCGTTCGTCCTTTCAACTCCCCAGCTCTGTAGTATGGATTGGCGCGAAGATCGGTTTCATTAACTTCACTGATATAACCAAGTACGTTGGAGGCACTAATGGTTTTGTAGTCCCTAAGCGAACGTTTTTGAATATAAAATCCCTGGTATTTTCTCATTTTTTCCTGCAACCTGGCATAATCTTCTTTGGACAGTTGAGGTACTAATACGGAAGGCAACCTTGGGGAATAACGTCTTGCCCTTCGCATTTTTTGGATAAAATTTTCTTTGGTAATACTGAGAAGGGAACAGAACTCCAAAGTGTCCAAAGCTTTGGTTTCCCTTGGAATGACCATAACATCATAGGCAGGCTGGTTCCCCACAAGGAGTTTGCCATTTCTATCATAGACATAGCCACGTTCGGGGTAATCATAGACTGCTTTTATTGCGGGATCTTCCAGTACCTGGTCTGGAGAAAAACTGAACAATTGGAGATAGGAGAGGCGTCCCACAAAGACGAACCCAATAATTATAACAAATGATGAAAGTAGGAGCCTTCTCATATTTTAAATTGACATTTCAACTTTAGTCATATTCCCTTGCAAACAATGAGCTTAATAGAACACATAGCAATAACGTAACAATACCGGTAAACAGTATTTTCTTCAAAATTAAAAGGATATGTGAAAAACTTAAAATTTCAAATGTGAAGAAGACAATATGTTGCAGTAGAATCAATAACAGTAAAAAAGTAATACGCTGTATCCTTGTCGTATTTTTAAAGGTAAACCCCTGAAACTCATAATTGGCTCCAAAACAAAAACGCATGACCACAGGTCTTGCAAAGGCCAGTGTAAGACCAGACATTGCATGCAAAGCCATAGTATCTGAAAACATATCAATTACAAATCCCATAAGGAAACCCAGAAAAAGAAATAATGGGCGATTGGTCCTTATGGGGTACCAATAGAAAAACAAAACGTAAATCATAGGATTGATGAAACCCATAAAATTCAATCGGTTGAAAATCATTACCTGGGCCAAAACCAAAAGCGCAAAGCGAAGCCCGTTTAGAAAAATTGGGTTACTCAACATTTTCGGTGCTTTTTTGTAATTCTAAAATTTCCTCTTTATCCCTGTTCTTAATGATGTAAACATTCTTAACATTGGCCATGTCGTTGAAAAGGTCTACTTGTATGTTGTAAGAGCTTTGGTTTTGATTTAAGTCGTATTTTTTGATAACCCCAATGGGGATGTCTTCTGGGAAAATACTGGACATGGCCCCCGTGCTTATGGTATCGCCAACGGTAACCGTTGCTGACCTTGGAATATCTACCAATTGTACCACGTCGTAGTCTTCCGCGTCCCATTTCAACGAACCAAAATAATCAGTGTTTTTAATTTTTGCATTGATATTGGACCTAGTGTTCAAGATGCTTTGTACGGTCGCATAATTATTGGAAGTATTCTCCACAATACCCAAAATACCTGATGGTGTGATGACCCCCATATCTTGTTGAACACCGTCTTTCAATCCTTTATTAATGGTAATGTAATTCCTAGGTGAGGAAAACATATTTTTGATAATCCTGGCGTGGATGACTTCATAAATAGGTTCACTATTGATACCTACAGTATTGTTTTTAGCATTAAACAACAATAATCTAAGCCTTTCATTTTCTTGGGCCAATTGTTGATTTTCCTCTTTAAGTCTGAAATAATCACTAACGGCACTTTTTGTAGATAAAATACTTCCTGTAAGCAATTTGGAAGAGTTGAAGAATTTTGATTGGTGGTAGGAATGGGAACGAATGGTCATCGCTAAACAGAATACCAAAAGCAGTCCATAGAGAAACGCATTTCTATAATTAAGGATAAAGTTGATAATGCGTTGCATTCCTAAATATTGAAATGCCCATCCGTAAGCAGGGGTGATGGGGATTATTTAATCAGTATATTTTTATACCGTTCCAAGTTTTTCAGTGCGATACCTGTTCCCCGAACAACAGCGCGCAACGGGTCTTCGGCAATATACACGGGTAAATCCGTCTTTTGGGACAGCCTCTTATCTAATCCGCGAAGCATGGAGCCACCACCGGCGAGATAAATCCCGGTGTTGTAAATGTCTGCTGCCAATTCAGGGGGAGTTTGGGAGAGCGTTTCCATAACCGCATCTTCTACACGAAGGATACTTTTGTCCAATGCCTTGGCGATTTCCCGATAGGAAACTTGAACCTGTTTTGGTTTACCGGTCAACAAATCCCTTCCCTGAATCAATTTGTCATCTGGAGGGGTCTGCAAGTCCTCAGTAGCGGAACCAATTTCAATTTTAATAGCCTCGGCGGTGCTTTCACCCACATAAAGGTTGTGCTGGGTTCGCATGTAATAAATAATGTCATTAGTGAAGACATCCCCTGCAATTTTTACCGATTTGTCACAGACAATCCCACCCAGGGCTATAACTGCAATCTCAGTAGTACCACCACCAATATCTACAATCATGTTCCCTTTTGGTTGCATAATATCCAGTCCTATACCTATAGCTGCGGCCATGGGCTCATGAATCAGATAAACTTCCTTACCGTTCACTCGCTCAGCCGATTCACGTACCGCTCGCATTTCCACCTCTGTAATTCCAGACGGGATACATATGACCATACGTAAAGCTGGGGGAAACCATTTCTTTTTAAGGGCCGGAATATTTTTGATAAACATGTTTATCATTTTTTCCGAGGCGTCAAAATCAGCAATCACGCCATCCTTTAATGGGCGAATCGTTTTAATATTTTCATGGGTCTTCCCTTGCATCATACTGGCTTCCCGTCCCACGGCAATAATTTTGCCGGAAACCCGGTCACGGGCCACTATCGATGGACTATCGACAACCACTTTGTCCAAATGAATAATAAGGGTGTTTGCAGTACCAAGGTCAATAGCGATTTCCTCGGTCATGAAATCAAAAAATCCCATAGAGCTAGTTTAGTATCGGATTAAAGGTAAATTTTATCGGCAAAAGTAGGAAAATTAATGCTTAAAATGCCGGGTGCCAGTCATTACCATGGATACCCCATTTTCATTACAATAATCAATGCTTAATTGGTCTTTAATCGACCCACCAGGTTGTATCACACTTGTAATTCCCGCTTTATTGGCAATTTCCACACAATCCGGAAAAGGAAAAAAGGCATCGCTGGCCATGGCCGCACCATTTAAATCAAATTCAAAGTGTTTCGCCTTATGAACGGCTTGGTTGAGGGCATCAACTCGTGAGGTCTGACCTGTACCACTGGCACATAATTGTTTGTTCTTTGCCAACACAATGGTATTGGACTTGGTATGTTTACAAAGTTTTGAGGCAAAGATCAAATCTTCCAACTCTTGTTGCGAAGGCTTATTCATGGTAACATGGTTCAAATCCCCAATAGCGTCGGTCTTAGTGTCTTTCTCTTGTAATAAAGCACCATTTAAGCAGGTTCTAATCAGCATTTTTGGGAGTTCCACAGATTTTTGAACAAGAATGATACGGTTCTTTTTTCCTTTAAGGATGCCTAAGCCCTCATCAGAATAGGAAGGAGCAATCACCACTTCACAGAACAATTTGTGGATTTCTTCAGCAGTCTCGGTGTCAATTTCCCTATTGGCTATTAAAATTCCCCCAAAAGCCGAGACGGGATCACCAGCTAGGGCATCCATATAGGCCTGTTTTATGGTACCCCTTGTAGCCAGGCCACAAGCATTGTTGTGTTTTAAAATGGCAAAAGTTGGAGCATCGTTCTTAAACTCTTCCATGAGGTTGACCGCGGCATCAACATCCAAAAGATTGTTATAGGATAGTTCTTTTCCATGAAATTTATCGAATATGGCATCAAAGTCTCCAAAGAAAAATCCTTTTTGATGCGGGTTCTCGCCATAGCGTAATGTGATACCTTGCGTCTCGCTTATTTTTAGTGCAGCCTGTTCATGCCCTTTATTGAAATAATTAAAAATGGCCGAATCATAGTGCGATGAAATATTGAAAGCTTTTGTGGCAAACCACTTTCGATCGTCAAGGGAAGTTTCCCCATTCCCTGTAGAAATGACCTCTAAAAAACGGCCATAATCTTCCATGGAGGAAACGCAGAGTACATCTTTATAGTTCTTAGCAGCAGCACGGATCAATGAGATGCCACCTATGTCAATCTTCTCAATAATATCCTGTTCTGAGGCACCGTCTGCAACGGTTTTTTCAAAGGGATAAAGATCAACGATAACAATATCCAATTGTGGAATGGTATACTCTTCCATTTGCGCCCTATCACCAGGATCATCCTGACGGTTTAAAATGCCCCCAAAAACCTTGGGATGAAGCGTTTTCACGCGACCGCCTAAAATAGAAGGATAGCTTGTAATGTCCTCAACAGCAATCACATCTATACCTAGGTTTTTAATGAATTTTTCAGTACCTCCTGTGGAATATAGTGCTACCCCCAGTTCATCTAACTTTTTTACTATGGGTTCAAGACCATCTTTATGAAAAACGGAAATAAGGGCTGAAGAAGCTTTTTTAGTGGTACTCATGGAGATTTCAATTGGAAAAAGCCAAAAGTACTTTTTTTGCTTCCTGATGTAAAGTTAGGTTATCAACAATTTTGGGGAAGTTTTAAAGAATCTTGGCCACTTTCTCATTGACCCATTCCAAAAATCGTTCGTCGGCATCCGTGAAGGGGTCAGGGGTATTGGAGTCAATATCGATTTGCCCAATATTTTCCCCGTTTTTGAACAAGGGTACCACAATTTCTGATCGTACCGTAAGACTGCAAGCAATATAATTGTCTTGGGCATGGACATCAGGTACCACAAAATTCTGATTGCTTTCCGCTACTTGCCCACAGATGCCTTTGCCAAAAGGAATAATCGTATGATCCGTAGGTTCACCTACATAGGGCCCCAATTTTAATTCGCGCTTGTCCCCATTTTTGAAATAAAATCCTACCCAATCGTAGTAATCGATGCCATCACTTAAAACTTGGCAAATGCCTTGCATTTTCTCGGTAGAATTCTGACTTGAATCAGAAATAATATCCCCAACTGTAGTCTTCAAAGAATCAAACATGGATAAAATAATTTGAGGGTAAAAGTCGTTGAAAATTCAAAATATTACAATCTCTTAGTTCTTAAAACTTGGTTAAGTAACAAAATTCTGAAATTCAGTTTTATTAAATTTGCAATGTGAAACGTTTATTCCACAAAACTCTTTCATCATTACTTGCCCTCTTGGTGCTAATGTCCACCGTTTCTTGGACCGTGGACAAACACCTTTGTATGGGGCGCGTTATGGACGTTGCTTTTTTTCACGATGCCGATAGCTGTGGCATGGGGAATGCTATGACAGCAATGGGTGAAAAAATGGAAGGTAAACATTGCTGTGATGATGAATCGTTTACGGTGGAAGGTCAAGATGATTTAAAAATCTCTTGGGATGAACTGGATGTACCATCCCAAGTCTTTCTTTCGGCATTCGTCCAATCTTATTTTCATTTAGGTCCAGTTTCTTCTGGAGATGAAGTTCAAAGGGATACTTACCCACCTCCTTTACTGGTACATGACTTGATTCTTTTACACGAAGTCCTTTTGATTTGATGTATTACTTCTTTTAAATGGATTTCTGCCTTGGCGGAAATCACCAAAAGAATAGTTATCAAATCTAGAATTCAATGAAAAAATATTTCGGTTTACTAAGTATACTTATAGGTGTACTTCCATCCATGGCCCAGGAAAAAGTAGAGGGTATGGTCATGGAGGCCAATACCAAGGGAAAACACATCGGCCTCAGTGGTGCCAATGTGTACTGGTTAAATTCTCCCTTAGGAACAATCACCAATGAGGAAGGGCTCTTCGCTATTCCCTATGATAAAAAATACAATAAGTTGGTTATTAGTTATATCGGTTTTCAGACAGATACCTTAACAATAAATGAACCCAAGATGGTGCACCACTGGCTAAAACCCTCAAACCAATTGGATGAAGTTACTGTTGAGCAAGAGCGGGAAGCGCTTCAAAAGACCTTCTTTTCCTCACAGAATGTGGTGACCATCAACAGTGCGGAATTGCTCAAGGCGGCTTGTTGCAACCTTTCTGAAAGCTTTGAGACCAATCCGGCCATTGATGTGAACTTTAATGATGCCCTAACGGGGACCAAACAAATACAGATGCTAGGGTTAACAAGCCCTTATTTGTTGATTACCCAAGAAAATATCCCTATGGTTCGTGGCGCATCACAGACATATGGGCTCAGTTTTACCCCTGGTACTTGGGTGGAAAGTATTCAAATTACAAAAGGGGCAGGTAGCGTAATCAATGGGTTTGAAAGTATTTCAGGACAGATCAACACCGAATTGGTAAAACCTTTAATGGATGTACCCATTTTTGTGAACGGTTATGCCAATTTAAATGGAAGATTGGAATTGAATACCCATTTGAATTATAAGGTATCGGACAAATGGAGTACGGGACTTTATTTACACGGTAATGAACGTCCCTTTGAAGTGGATAACAATAAGGATGGATTTTTGGATGTTCCCTTGGCCGGTCAAATCAACGTTCTGAATAGATGGCAATATCAAAATCCGGAAAAAGGATGGATTAGCTTTTTTAATCTGAGATTTTTGAATGATGAAAAGCAGGTTGGGCAGACCGCTTTTGATCCTGATACCGATAGGTTTACAGCCAATGCATGGGGCAGTGAAATTGATACGAGACGATTTGATTCATCCTTGAAATTGGGTTATGTGTTTCCCGAATTGCCCTTCCAGAGTTTTGGTTTTCAAGCTTCTTACAGCAATCACCAACAGGAATCGTACTACGGATTCAATGTCTACAATATTGACCATGAGAGCATCTACTCCAACCTCATTTTCAACTCCATTATGGGGAATACCATGCATAAGTTCAAAGCAGGGCTCACTTTTGCCCATGACAGTTATGTGGAGTTGGTCAATAACATCAATTTTGAACGTTCGGACAATTCTGCTGGAGCTTTCTTTGAGTATAGCTATGACAATTTAGAAAAAGTCAGTTTAACGGCAGGACTCCGCTATGATACCCATAACCGCTTGGGGAATTTTTTCACCCCTAGGTTCCATATTCGGTATACCCCTTGGGAGCTAGGGAGTTTTCGCGGCTCTTTCGGAATTGGGCGTAGAGCGGCCAATATATTTGCAGAGAACCAACAATTATTTGGTTCTGCCAGGGCTATTCAGTTATTGGGGAACAATGGTCCTATCTACGGTTTTGAGCCGGAAAAGGCCACTAATTTTGGTTTGAGTTTTATTCAAGGCTTCAACTTATTTGAACGTCAGGGAAATATTTCCGTCGATTTTTATCGCACCGATTTTGAAAATCAGGTCGTTGTGGATTGGGAAAACCCCAGGGAAGTCACTTTTACGAATCTGAATGGGGAAAGCTATGCCAACAGTCTTCAAATTGAATTGAACCATGAGATCCTCCCCAATTTGGATTTGCGAACAGCCTATAAATTCTATGATGTGAAGACGCAATATCAAACAGGATTGTTGCAAAGACCCTTGGTGGCGAGAAACCGATTTTTTGCCAATTTAGGCTATGAGACCAAACTTAAGGAGAAAGGAAGTCAATGGCGCTTCGACTATACGCTTCATACCCTGGGAGAACAGCGTTTGCCCAGTACCGAAGCGAATCCCATACCGTTACAATTAGGGAATTTTGTGGAGGGATATAGTTTAATGAATGCACAGGTGACCAAAGTGTTTTCCAAAAAGTTCGAAGTATATCTGGGTGGTGAAAACCTTACAGCTGTAACACAGCCTAGCCCTGTACTGGGAGGGATGGACCCCTTTGGTGCCAATTTTGATACTACCATTGTGTATGCCCCTATTTTGGGTCGGATGGTGTATGCAGGATTTCGATTTAAATCTTAAATTACTAATGAATAATAGAAGTATGAAAACGAATATAGTTACAACGTTTTGCCTCTTTTTAATGCTATTTGGCTTTGCTCAGGATAAAAACAAAAAAATGGCTTTCGATGTTGAGGGAGTTTGTGAAATGTGTAAGATGCGGATTGAAAAAGCGGTACTGGGGGTGCCTGGCGTAAAGTTTGCGTCATGGGATATCCCCACTCATGAATTATCGCTAGTAGTAGATGAACGAAAAACCAATGCCATGGTCATTAAATCGGCATTGGTAAGTGCAGGGCACGATACCAAAGAGCTTAAAGCTACGCAAGAGGCCTATGATAAAATCCATCCCTGTTGCAAATATCGGGAGGATGATACGGACCACGGTGAAAAACATCACTGATGAAGCAAACCTATACCGTTTCAGGAATGACCTGTGGAGGTTGTGTGGCTTCTGTGAGCGAAAAGCTCTCAGGGATTGAGGGAGTTGAAAATGTTTTGGTGAGTTTGGAAAAAGGGCAGGCCCAGATTCTAATGGGCCATGATATTCCTTTGAACGTTTTTAAGGGGGCACTTCCTGAGCGATATACCATTACGAAGAATGGGCCAAATGTCTTGGATGCCCCAGAAAACAGGAACGATGCTTCTAATGGAAAAAAGACCAAGTTCCAGCAACTTCGCCCCTTATTCCTGATTTTTACTTATTTGTTAGGTGCTAGCCTACTCTTGAATTATCAGGAATGGAATACCCAGAAAGCCATGCTGGATTTTATGGGACTGTTTTACATAGTGTTTAGTTTTTTTAAATTCTTGGATTTAAAGGGCTTTCCTAGAAGCTTTAGAATGTATGACCCATTAGCAAAGGCCCTTCCCTTCTATGGGTGGATATATCCCTTTTTGGAATTGGTCCTTGGGCTTATGCTATTAATGAGGTTTCAGATTCCATTAGCGCTCATCACAACTATTGTAATTTTGGGTATTACAACTTTTGGAGTGACCAAGACCCTTCTGGATAAAAAATCGATTCAATGTGCCTGTCTGGGTACGGCCTTAAAATTGCCAATGACGGAGGCTACTTTTATTGAAAACGCCATAATGGTTATTATGGCGTTTGCCATGTTAATTTTCCCATGAAATTAATGAGCATTTAGTTCGTTATTTTTAACATACTAAAATAATGAGCAATGGCTAGAATTTTATTTTCCCTTCTATTGATTTTACTAGTCTTTCATGAAGGAAAGACCCAAGAAACAAAACTGAATATTCTAGAAAGCCCCAATTTCAGGGAGCAAGTTATATCAAACGAAATTGTGGGCATACATATAACGTCTAATGGTGAGAAAGGAATTGTTAGATTTTCCAAAAATCATGTGACTTTGGAGGTTTTCGGGGAAGAATTGAAACCTTTGTTTACCACAACAAAGCCTAGGGAAAAAAAAGAGACCTTATTGGGAACTGCTTATACTGAAGATCGGATTGTTTTTTTGACTGTCAAATGGCCCAAGCGAAAGATTCGGGAACTGTACGTCAACGTTTTTGACATCAGTGCCAGAATGCTATCAAAAAAAATGCTATTAACCTCTAATGTGGAGAACCCCAAAAGAGGAATATTATCAAGAACAAATTATCATCAAAATAATTTTGATCAATCTCTATCGGGAAAATACATCTCGTTTGTTTTGGATGATTATAAAAATGAGAATCAGTCCTTCACAGTTTATGTAATGGACACGGAGACCTTATCTTTTACATGGCAGAATACCATGAATATAACATCAGAAAAGTTTTATGACCTAAACGATATTCTTGTTGATGACGTGGCCCGTGTATTTTTAATAAAAAAAACGTACCTATCGGGCAAAAGGGAAAAGAAAAAAGGCGAACCCAACACCACTTTTGTGCTTATGAAAGTATTTCAAGAAGGAGCAGAAGAAATTGCTATTGAAAGGGAAGATAAGTTCATCAGTACACTATCTTTTGGTTCACAATCTGAAAAACTGATACTAGTGGGCTTTTTCTCTGATAGAAATGTATCGAATATAAAGGGTGTTTGCTCTTTCTCCTTTAATCAGGCCAGTCTTGATTTGATTTCAAGTGAATACGAAGATTTGCCTTTAAATGTCTATCAAGATCTTTATGGTGATGAATATGGAAAACGCATGGAGGGAAAGGAACTGGGAGGCTCACTTATGTTAGGTTCCAATGGGACATTTTATGTGGATCACGTGTTGCAAGATAATCTTGGCAATGTCTACCTTATTGCCGAGGAGTTCTATACTACTACAAATTCTACTTCAACAGGTGGGGTTAATGGTGCTTTTATCACCACCACTACACTCCATTATGATGATGTACTTGTTATTAAATACAACAATTTGGGTGAAATGGAATGGGGTAGAAACATTTTTAAAAGATCCACAGCTCCATCTTATAACGCATTTATTAAGAACAATCAGCTTCATCTTATCCTAAATTCCGGAAAGAAACTTCTCGAGAAAGACGATGGAAGGACCAAAGTTTCAAAAGGTTGGTTCGAATCAACTTCCCTTTACGATATTACCTTTAGTAACATGGGTGAAATTCAATACAATAAGATTCAGGATAACAAGGGAAGAAATTACTATATGCCCTCTTCCGGTACTTTTTCCAAAGGAGGGTTTTTAATGATCAGCAGACGAAAACCTGAGAACCCCATGAGAGGTCTCATGTTACTTAAATAATATCTTTTAGCTTAATAGGGACTAGGTAATGAGGTGGCTCATTAGGAATACCGTACTTATCCATACCAACAAAAACGCCCTGATTTTCAGGGCGCTTCTTAAATTTATGGCTTATCCGCAAACAAGTTAGTCCTTGCTTGTCGGTGTTACCGACTTACATCATGCCGGGCATTCCACCACCACCACCCATTGGAGGCATGGCAGGAGCGTCTTCCTTAATATCGGTCAAGGCACATTCCGTGGTAAGTATCATACCGGCAACCGAAGCAGCATTTTCCAAAGCAACTCGGGTCACTTTGGTAGGGTCTATAATACCTGCTTTCATCATTTCGACATACTTGTCCGCTTTGGCATCATATCCAAAATCGGCTTTACCTTCCATTACCTTGGCAACTACTACGGAACCTTCTCCGCCGGCATTTTCTACAATGGTTCTCAACGGGGATTCAATGGCCCTAGCAACGATTTGAAGACCAGTGGCTTCATCTGCATTTTCAGTCTCTACCTTTTTCACAACGCCTTTAGTACGAACTAACGCCACACCACCTCCGGCAACGATACCTTCTTCAACGGCAGCTCTAGTGGCGTGCAGGGCATCATCCACGCGGTCTTTCTTCTCCTTCATTTCAACTTCAGAAGCAGCACCTACATAAAGTACGGCAACACCACCGGCCAATTTCGCCAATCGTTCCTGTAACTTCTCTTTATCATAATCTGAAGTTGTAGTTTCAATTTGCGATTTGATTTGGTTCACACGGGTTTTGATGTTCTTTGCGGAACCGGAACCGTTTACAATGGTGGTATTGTCTTTATCAATGGTCACACGCTCTGTGGTACCTAACATATCAACAGTGGCATTCTCTAAAGAGAAACCTCTTTCTTCTGAAATTACCGTCCCATTGGTCAAGATGGCGATATCTTCTAGCATAGCTTTTCTGCGGTCACCAAAACCAGGGGCTTTTACCGCTGCTATTTTCAAAGATCCACGCAGTTTGTTCACTACCAACGTTGCTAAAGCTTCACCATCAACATCTTCAGCAATAATCAAAAGAGGTTTTCCTGATTGGGCTACAGGTTCCAAAACAGGAAGTAAATCTTTCATCGAAGAAATCTTCTTATCAAACAACAAGATGTATGGATTCTCCAAGTCGGCAATCATCTTCTCAGAATCAGTGACGAAGTAGGGGGAAAGATAACCTCGGTCAAATTGCATCCCTTCAACGACGTCTACATAAGTATCCGTTCCTTTAGCTTCTTCAACAGTGATAACACCTTCTTTGCCTACTTTGTCAAAAGCCTGGGCAATTAAATCCCCAATAGCTTCATCGTTATTGGCAGAAATAGCAGCAACCTGTTTGATTTTTTCAGAGGAGTCACCTACTTTTTTGGATTGTTTTGAAAGGTTGGCTACAATGGCATCCACTGCCTTGTCAATTCCTCTTTTTAGGTCCATGGGATTGGCACCGGCAGCTACGTTTTTCAATCCTTCCTTTACAATGGACTGGGCCAGCACAGTGGCAGTAGTGGTACCATCACCAGCCAAATCGTTGGTTTTTGAAGCCACTTCCTTTACCATTTGGGCACCCATATTTTCAAGGGCGTTCTCCAACTCGATTTCTTTTGCCACGGTTACCCCATCTTTTGTTACTTGAGGTGCTCCAAACGATTTGCTTATAATTACGTTTCTTCCTTTAGGTCCAAGGGTAACCTTTACTGCATTCGCCAATGCGTCGACCCCTTTTTTAAGGCCATCTCTCGCATCTATATCAAATGTTATGTCTTTTGCCATTTCTTAAATTTTAAAAAAATTAAATTTCCAAAACTCAAATTCCAAATGCCACCGAAGCGCCCATTGAAGTACAGTTTTGGATTTTGTTATTTGTTTATTAGAATTTTCCCATTTATACAATTGCGAGAATATCGCTCTGTCTCATAATTAAATAATCTACGCCGTCCAATTTAAGATCGGTCCCTGCATATTTTCCATAAAGCACAGAGTCGCCAACACTAACTGTCATATCTTCGTCTTTGGTGCCAGGCCCAACAGCTACGACTTTTCCTTTTTGGGGTTTTTCTTTGGCGGTATCCGGGATAATGATACCTGAAGCTGTTTTGGTTTCAGCTGCCATAGGTTCAATTAAGACCCTGTCCGCTAGTGGTTTAATGTTCACTTTAGCCATTTGTATAAATTTTTAGGTTTTATTTTAACAATTCTGCATTCAAGTGGTCAGAAATTGTGCCATGTTATTAAAACTGACAAACTGCTAAAACAAAAATGCCAGCTTGTCATTTAAGCTGGCATGTATATCAAAATAGCGTTTGTTTTTATTGAATCGTATCCAAAGAATTGTCCGAGGCAGGGAGCTGTTCTGGGATTTGCTCCGGCACCGTTTCAGGAATTGTAGTTTCTACATCGTCACCTTGCAACAACTTTGAATCTGGAGTACTGTAATTTCCTTTAATCGCAACGTTGGAGAGCAAGATCAAAACAATTAAAAGTCCCGCTAGGGTCCATGTGCTCCTGTCCAGAAAATCCCCGGTTTTCTTTACTCCACCAGCTATTTGGGTTCCTCCACCTCCAAAAGAAGAAGAAAGTCCACCACCTTTAGGGTTCTGCACCATAATGACCAAAACCAACAATAGGCAGACAAGGATAATCAACACCAAAAAAATTGAAAACGTACTCATTTTAATCCCTTTCTTTTTGCAGTCTTTTCACCGCAGTAATTCGGTCGGCAAAGAAACCACTTTTTTCTGGATATTTCAAACTCAATATTTTATAGGCCTGGATGGCCTTTTTATATTTTTTCTGTTCCAAATAGACCTTTGCCAAAGTCTCTGTCATGAGCTCGGTCTTATCAATTTTGACAGAATCGGCAATATCTATTTTTAGTTCAGTTTCTTCCTTTGGAACAATTTTGGGGTTACTTTCAATGAACTTATCCAGTAATTCAAATTTTTTCTTTTTAGCCAAAGGCTTTTTCTCGGATGCAGCGCTTCTTTGTATAGGATGTTTCTGGGTAAGTTGCAACCATTCGGAAAAGGAATGTTTCTCATTTTTAGTAAACGCTAAAGGCTTTCCCAGTTCCAAAACTTTTTCGGATGAAGCATCTATGGAAGCTTTTTTTTGGTCAAACAGTGCTGGATTCAGAATTTTTTCCGCATGATGTATATTTTGGGGTAGTGGTTCCTCATCCGATTGCCCTAAAATAGTTTCAGTGTTGGGATTGGGTTCAATTTCTTCGGATACCGTTTCTTTCTCTGAAAGTTGCGTTTCCCTTCCCAATAAAGAATTGGCAATATGGTTCTGATCAAAGTCCTTTGAAGTAATATACTCAGCGCTTCTGGCCCTGCGTTCTGCCGTTTCACCAGCGCTTCGGTTTCCCGTACTGAGAGCCCCTG
>JBCBZA010000242.1:0-3663 GCA_039815575.1 Bacteroidota bacterium
ATGATGATTTACCCGGCAGTACATTATACCATGGGAGGGCTTTGGGTTGATTACAATTTAATGACCACAATTCCTGGTTGCTATGCCGCAGGTGAAGCTAACTTCAGTGACCATGGCGCCAATCGATTAGGCGCTTCAGCTTTGATGCAAGGACTTGCTGATGGTTATTTTGTTCTTCCCTATACGATTGGGGACTATTTAAGCAATGACATTAGAACTGGGGCAATTCCAACCGATTCTCCAGAATTTGAGCAAGCTGAGCAGAATGTCCGTGATAGAATTCATAAGTTAATGTCTGCCAATGGTATCAATTCCGTTGACTATTACCACAAGAAATTGGGTAAAATTATGTGGAACAAATGTGGTATGGCGAGGAATGAAAATGGTTTATTGGAAGCCATTAAAGAGATTTCCGATTTACGAAAGGACTTTTGGGAAAACGTAAAAGTAACTGGTGAAGCAAATGCAAAGAACCAGGAGTTGGAAAAGGCCGGCAGAGTAGCTGACTTCTTGGAACTGGGCGAGCTTTTTGCTATGGATGCGCTGCATAGAAATGAATCCTGTGGGGGGCACTTTAGGGAAGAATACCAAACGCCAGAGGGAGAAGCCCTTAGGGACGACGAAAATTTCAAATATGTGGCTGCTTGGGAATATAACGTACAGCCGAGCAAATCACAATTACACAAGGAAGAGTTGGTTTACGAAAACATAAAGGTTAAAACACGTTCTTACAAATAAGATTGCTATGAAAATTTATCTTAAGATTTGGAGACAGAAAAATGCCGACAATAAAGGAAGAATGGTTGATTATACCCTAGATGGGGTAGAAAGTGATATGTCTTTCTTGGAAATGTTGGATGTCTTGAATGAAGAATTGGTCTCAAAAGGAGAAGAGCCTGTTGAATTTGATCATGACTGTCGTGAAGGTATTTGCGGTACTTGTTCCTTAATGATTAATGGTCGACCTCATGGCCCGGATTCGCGAATTACGGTATGCCAACTACACATGCGTAGTTTTAACGATGGAGATACGATAGTCATAGAACCTTGGAGGGCCAAAGCTTTTCCGGTTATTAAGGATTTAATCGTGGATAGAACTGCATTTGATCGTATTCAACAAGCAGGAGGATATATCTCTGTAAACACTTCTGGACGTCCTGTTGATGCCAATGCCATTCCCATTAAAAAAGAAGCTGCGGATGCCTCATTTAATGCAGCTACCTGCATTGGTTGTGGGGCTTGTGTAGCCGCTTGTAAAAATGCCAGTGCCATGTTATTTACTTCTGCAAAAGTGTCTCAATTTGCCTTATTACCCCAAGGTCAGGTGGAAGCCACGGAGCGTGTCATGAATATGGTAAAACAAATGGATTTGGAAGGCTTTGGCAACTGTACCAATACAGGAGCTTGTGAGGTAGAATGCCCTAAAGGAATTTCGTTGGAGAATATTGCACGTATGAACCGGGAATACCTAGTAGCTAGTGTAAAAGGATAAGCTTTGTTGATTGCCCTTCCCTTAAAGACGGAAAAATAAAATCCCAGATTCAAAAAAGAGTTTGGGATTTTTTATATTCACATATGCCCAAAACATATTCAAACGAACGTATCAAAGTTCCAAGATTTAATGAAGAATCTGGGTTTTATACCACACCCAAGCGTTCCAAAATCATGTCTAAAATTCGAGGCAGAAACACTAAGCCGGAATTGACTTTTCGCAGGGCTCTTTGGGCAGCTGGATACCGCTACCGAATCGATTATAAAAAATTGATGGGTAAGCCTGATATTGTCTTGAACAGGTACAAAACGGCTATTTTTATTGATGGCGAATTTTGGCATGGCTTTAATTGGGTGGAACGAAAAGGGAAAATCAAGAGTAACCGCGAATTTTGGATTCCGAAAATTGAACGAAATATGCAACGGGATACCGAAGTAAATCGTGAGCTCCAAAAAATGGGCTATACCGTTTTTCGGTTCTGGCAAAAAGAGGTAGACAAAAATTTAGATACTTGCCTAAAAAAAGTCATACAACATCTAAAAAGTCATGATTGATTACTCCTCCAAATTGCCCAATGTAGGCACTACGATTTTTACCGTGATGAGTAAATTGGCAATCGAGCATAAGGCTATCGATCTTTCGCAAGGTTTTCCCAATTTTGAGGCGGACCCAAAACTACTGGAGTTGGCGGAGCAAGCCCTAAAGGCCGGACATAATCAGTATGCGCCGATGCAAGGTATTTATTCCCTAAGGGAAAAAATTACTGAAAAAATTGCCTCCTTGCATGGATATTCCTATCACCCGGAGTCCGAAATAACCATCACGGCCGGCGCTACGCAAGCCTTGTTTACGGCCATTTCCACATTCGTCCAACCCAATGATGAGGTTATCGTTTTTAAACCGGCCTATGATTGTTATGAACCTGCTATTGAACTCTATGGTGGGCAAGTGGTCCCCATACAACTAGCAAAGGATGATTTTTCAATAGACTGGGCACAGTTCAAGACAAATTTGAACAGCAATACCAAAATGGTAATTATAAATTCGCCCCATAATCCCAGTGGTACGGTTTTATCCAAAGATGATTTATTGCAATTACAGGAAGCCTTAAAGGGAACCAATGTCATTCTATTGAGTGATGAGGTTTACGAACATATCATTTTTGATGGATTGGCACATGAAAGTGTTTCGCGATTTTCGGATTTGGCCGCCCGCAGCCTAATTTGCGCCTCGTTTGGGAAAACATTTCATGTTACCGGATGGAAGCTAGGATACATTGTCGGGCCGAAAGTCCTGATGGAAGAGTTTCGAAAAATACATCAATACAATGTTTTTTGCATTAACCATCCCATCCAAAATGCTGTTGCAGCGTATCTAGAGGATTCAAGCCATTATTTGGAGCTCAATCAGTTCTATCAAGAAAAAAGGGATTATTTCATTAAGGCAGTTAATAGCTCAAGATTCCAATTTACCCCATGCAAGGGAACCTATTTTCAAGTGATGCGCTATCCTGATATTACAGACGAAAGTGATGTTGATTTCTCTAAACGGCTCATCTTGGAGTATGGCGTTGCCAGCATTCCTTTATCTGTTTTCAACCTTCATCATAGCGATAATGGACAATTGCGATTTTGCTTTGCAAAAACAAAGGATACTTTGGACAGGGCTGCGGAAATTTTAAACAAAATTTAATGCACAAAGCAAAGCATGGTTTATATCAGACCTGCTTTTTAAGGACTTCATAAATAGCACCTACTTCGGTTATTTGAATTTCGAAATCCTTAAATTCAGGGGATGGGTTTAGATTATGGCACATAATGGTCCCCGTATCCATTGAAATATCTGTAATTGATTTACAGATAATTCTATCGGTGCACATCATCACAAAGGCTTTGTTCCTTATTCCTTTGTCTTTATGTAATTTAAACTTATCGACCTTTTTCGCTAATACCAATGCCCCATTGGGAATGGAATGCGATGTTCCATTGTCCATTGCATTTCCAGTAATTTCAAAAGCCATGTAAAAAGTATCTTCAGGGGACTGAAGTAAAAAGTCAATTCCAATCAGTCCTTTTGTAAAGGCATCCTGATCATGTTCTTTCAAAAAATCATCTTGCAACGCTATTGGTAAAAGGGGTACTTTTAAAAGTACTTTTCCATCATTAAGGTGG
>JBCBZA010000181.1:0-7333 GCA_039815575.1 Bacteroidota bacterium
AAAATAGAAATTAATGAGAGTTATAGAAAACAAAGGCCATTGCAGGGTAGAACCTGTAATGGTTTTTTTGTAAATCTTTAGGAATAAATGGAGTTATTTTTTAGAATAGTTTTGGTTTTATTTACAGTTGGTTTTGCCGATAAGTCTTTGTCTAGTGCTGATGAAGTTTTGATAAAAGATGATTCGAATTGGTGCAAAACTATTGCTCTTGAGCAGGAAATATATGTTTATGATCATGAAAGCATATTGACCGAGGAAGAGAGGGAAAAGATATCTGAAATTATTGCAGAGCATAAAAAGAAAACAATGAAAGAAGTGCTATTGGTAACGACACATTCAGTAGGTAAATTTCAAGACATAAAGGCATATGCAACTCACTTGGGAAATATATACAGCAGTGAAGTTGATCGGAAGGAAATTGTGGTAATTGCAATGAGTAAGAAACTGAAATCAGTGGCAATTTCTACGAGTGATAGAGCTAGAGATACTTTGACAGATATTACATGTAAGAACATTATAGATCAAGAAATTGTCCCAAGTTTTATAAAAGAACATTATTACATTGGTATTGTGAAAGGATTAGAACGAATATTTGAGGAGTGGGGAAAACACTAATTATTTTTGATGTCATCTTTGCTATTCATAATACCGTCTTTACCTGCGGAAATAAGCTCATATTTTAACCCATTATCTAATAGTCTATAATGAAAGTCGTTGCCCCACGCATCGATTTTTAAGTTCTTCCTTAATGGATTATTCCTGATTATTTCATCCAGTGTTAAGGGATACTTGCCCATACCGCTCCTTTCGTCCTCTAAAATTTTCCCTATTTCTACGATTTTATTTTTGGTCAAAGATTCCCCCTGATTAAAGAAGACACCGTAAAGGAATCTAAAACTGAATACCAAGCCCAACAATATTAAAAGAATCCATACAGTGGGGTGAATCATTGTCTTTTTTGGAAGGTTTTTACCCTTCTCTATTTCTCTACGCTTTTTTTTTCTCTTCCAAAATTTAAGAGACTCAAAAAGTATTAGTAGCTCTGCGATTAAATCGGCCATTTGAGAATACGCTTTTATCGCACGCAGGTTGGTAATATTATAAACTAGAGTGCAAAACAAAAATATTGATTATATGACGAAATCCAGTTTATTAATTCAATCTAAGTAATTTTACCGTTATAGCAGATTAAACAAAGCCAGCCCTGTCCGTGTTGGCTTTTTCTTTTTACAGTAATGGAAATAATGGATTGGGGGTGAAAAATGGAGAGTGCAAGAAATGGTTTTGATATTTCCCAGAAATTCAACTATTCTTTTTCCAACTCTTCTTTCCTTTTTTTCTCTTGCTCGTATTTTTCACGGTTATCCTTCCAGTCTTCATAATCCCATTTAACCATTTCATTATAAAATACCATATCTGAAATATCTGAGTAGGGAATCACTTTGGTTTCTGTATTGGCTTTGTCAAATAAGAACAAATATTTGTTTGTCTCTCCCACATGGACAAATCGATCATTTAAAGTGGATATGGTTATGTCATTATACTTAAACTCTACAACCCTATTTCCATAGGATAACAGTTTAAAACCTGCTTCGAAATGCGCGGTAGCAACTATCAAAAAAAATGAAAAAATTACCACTATTTGCATTTTCATTCTTTTCGGATTGAAACCTAGTGACTTCAAGAAACTTATCCCCCCCGCTCCGCAGTAGTTGCACTGCTGCGGAATACTTTATAAAACAAGGCATAATTATAATAGGGCGAGGCAGCCTAGCTGCTTCGCTTTAGATTTTTATTAAATTGTGGTGTGCAACAAGGGGTAAAGCATACGATCAAGACCAATGGTTCATATTATATGACATTGACCGCAGTTGATTGGGCAGATGTATTTACAAGGAAGAACCATAAGCAAGCCATTATAGAATCATTGCGTTATTGTATAGCGCACAAAGGGCTGAACCTATATGCATATTGTTTGATGACAAATCATCTACATTTAGTTGCCAATTGTGATGAACCCTTTCAACTTAGTGACACTATAAGGGATTTCAAAAGACATTCCGCAAGGACAATTCTGGACCAGATTGTGAACGAGCCCGAGTCAAGAAGAGAGAATTTTGTTTCACTGTTCAAAAAAGCTGCTGACAAAAATTCGAAAAACAAGGTGTTCAAATTCTGGAAAACAGGCAACCATGCTATTGAACTGTACGCTGAAAAATTTCTATGGGATAAGATAAATTATATACACAACAATCCGGTAGTGGAAAAATTTGTTGCCAAACCGGAACACTGGTTGTATTCATCGGCATCTAATTATATGGAAGGGGAGTCGATTTTACCTGAAGTATTGGTTTTGCCGCAGATGATGAGGACTATTTGATGTTATGGTCCGCAGCAGTGCAACTACTGCGGAGCTGGGATGATTCGTTTTGGAAGAGCATTTCCTGGTAGTTCGGGCTGCGAAGTCTGTGACTTCGCACTGCGTTTTCTGGGTATAACCTATGGTTGTCATAGCACGCATTGCAAACAGGCGTTGGCCGTGGCTGAAGCCGTAAATCCGTAGCATTTTTTTTCACCCAAAACAGCTTGCGTTAAAGCACACATTTCTAACGTGCCGTTTATCGAAAAAAAGACAACACTTTCCTACAAATTCCGTTATAGCATCCCAATCAAACCCGACCTATGAAATACGCATTTGGACTTTTGTTATCTGTGCTGCTGCTAGCAGCATGTACCCCCCTAAAAAATTTACAGACCGTTGCTACCCGTATTCCCTGTATCGGCTCCGTGGGAGCGATAAAAAACGGTGTTTTTTCCAAGGAATTCCAAAAGGTGGGGGAACCCCAAATTTCGGAATCCATAGCCGTGGCCCTACAATCACATGCCTTTACCAATGTCACCTACAGGGCCTATCAAAAATACCGTGAAAACCTAGGAAAACCCCCATCGGTGGCCTACCACGATTCTTTGGAGGTGGCCCCGCGGTTCTTTCAGCTGGAGGTTGCCGACAGGGTGCGCCTTAAAAGCCTATTGAATGCCAAAAGCAACACAAGCCTATTACATTACCTGGAGGAGGATAGCAACATCCAAATGTTGACGGGAATATCGTTTGTTACCATGGGACCACAACACCAATCGCTTGAAGAAGCCCAACACATTTCCCTTACCCAAAAAGAGGGACACCTTATACTTCAGGTGGAAAACAGCATAGGGAACCTAGAAATTGATATGAAGTCCCTTGAAGTCTTTGATTTTGAAACGTCCGGATTTTGTTGGCAAACCAACCAACGCAATCAACCGGCCATTGCCGTATTGATTGGAACCGGTGAGAGCTGCCCACGTGGAACGGAAAAGAGCGCCAATAAATTGGATGAAACCCGTCAATACTTAAAACTGTGACCATGCTAAAAAAAACATTGCTTCTCCTATTAGTTATAGGAGGTTTAACCGCTTGTGAAGATATTTTTGAGGTAACCGACATCACTAACGAGGAGGTACAACTTTTGGCACCTACCAACCAGAGTGTGGTGACGGACAGTATTGTCAATTTCAATTGGAATGGCATTGAGGAAGCGGAGGCCTATCTGGTACAGATTGCCACCCCAAATTTTGAGAGTGCCTCCCAAATTGTGTTGGATACGGTCATCACCATCGATTCCACTTTTGTGGGCAACCGCATTTCAAAAAGACTATCGGACAATAGCTATCAATGGCGGGTACAGGCCCAAAATAGTGCCTTCTCTACAGCATTCTCCACCAACGGTTTTACCGTTGAAAATGGCAACTAGTCGTATCCTATGACCAAAAATCAAAAGACATATGCGTTGTTGGCCGTTGTGCTTGCCGTTTGGGGCATTCTCGGTTTTAAGGTGGTCAACGGTCTGGGACCAAAGGAGCCGGTAGCACAAGAAGTCCGTTTGGATACCCCCTTTGTAGTGCAGACCATGGAAAAAAGGGAACCCATTGTGATAGCCGCCAATTATCGCGACCCTTTTCTGGGAACACCCCCAAAAAGCCAAGAGCCCAAAAAGAAGGTCAAAAAGAAGCCTGTAAAACCCAAACCCCCTAAAAAGAACATTGCCTATTCCGGGTCGGTAGCCCAGAATGGAACTAAGAACCGCATGTTTTTTGTAACCATAGACGGGCAGCAGCACCTGATGCAAAAAAACCAAAAAGTGAACGAAGTGACCCTAGTGAAGGGCAATCAAAAATCCATTACCGTCAAATACCCTGGTCACACTGAAACCATTGTCCTTAACCCGTGATTTGGAAACAAAAAATACCGGCTGGCGCATTGCAGTTTGTCCTCTTTGTAGGGGCAGTGATTGCCGTACTGCTACTATCTTTTGTATTGGTCTCCTACTCCCATTCCGTTTTTCAGAAAAAGACCGATGTTGCGATTGAAGTGATACGCACGGCGGATATAGCCCTAAAAACATCCTTTTCTGAGCGGATGGAAACTGGAAAAACCCATAGTATGCCTATAAAGAATGCATTGGGCATTACGGCGGAAGCGTCTAAAACGGATTGGGGACTATTGGAACTGCGAAAAGTGAGGACAAAAAAGGGATCCTTTGAATTTGAGAAGTTAGCCTTGGTAGGATATTCCCAAAAGGAACGGGCCGCCTTATACCTTCAAGACCATCAACGGCCATTGGTATTGGCAGGAAACACCAAGATCCAGGGTACGGCCTATTTGCCGGAACGCGGGGTTAAAATGGGAAATATTTATGGCAACAGCTATTATGCCTCCCAATTGATCTATGGTACTGAAAAGCAGAGTACGGAACAACTGCCACAACTCGCTGAGGACTTAAAGCGAAAAATGGAAGCCCTTACGGGCGCCCATTTTTCCCATAAGGGAACCATCGTTGGATTAAAACGGGAGATGGTCCTTAAAAACAGTTTCAAGGAGCTAACAAAAATACTACAGGGGGAGGTGCTAGATTTGGATAAGGTGACCCTCAAGGGAAACATTATCGTTCGCGCCTCCAGAAAAATACGGGTTAGGAATTCCTCCAGCCTGCACGATGTCCTGTTATTGGCCCCGGCCATTGAAATAGAAGATTGGACCAAGGGAAATTTTCAAGCGGTGGCTACGAAAACCATAAAGCTTGGAAAAGGGGCGAAATTGGCCTATCCCTCCATTTTGGCGGTAAGGACAAAAACTCAGGACAGCATAGTGGACCCTTCCTTTGAACCTAACATTTCCTTGGATGCCTATGCCCAAGTCCGCGGGATGGTACTCTATGAGGATGGGCAAAAGCCCAATAGGTCCAAGGCCCATATTACCATTGGGGAACATGCCAAAGTACATGGGGAAGTTCACTGTACCCAAAACGTGGAGCTGAAGGGAAGTGTGTACGGTAGTCTGACCACCTCAGGATTTGTAGCCCTGGAAAATGGGAACGTCTATCAGAACCATATCTATAATGGGAGTATCCATAGCGCGATGCTGCCCAAGGCATATGCCGGTATAACGTATCACAATACCGAACCAAACCAAGTGGCCAAATGGGTGTATTGAACAGGAAAATAAAGGCCTCCACATTAGTGGAAACCTTGGTGGCCACGGTTTTGATCGTTGTGGTCTTTATGGTGGCCAGTATGGTGTTGAATTCCTTGTTTGCCAGTAGCATTTCCCAGAACGACCGTGAGGTACAACAGGAACTGTTGCAGCTACAGTACCGGTATGAAAACAACAGCTTGGAGCTACCCTATTATGGGGAAATGGGGGCATGGCAACTGGAGGTATCTGAAGTAAAGTGGAAAGACGGGAACAAAACCATTTTTAGGGCGGTCCATGAGGGAAGTCAGAAGGCCTTGGAAACAGCAATAACATATGCAAAAGATTAAAAAAATACAGGCATTCACGGTTAATGAAATGTTGGTCGTTCTACTGCTGACCACCATTGTGGTAGGGATGGGATTTGCCGTACTGCAATTGGTACAACAGCAGATGGGTGGTATTGACCGTAATTATGGCCGTAATACGCAATTGAACCTCTTGCGACAGAGCCTGTGGATGGACTTTAACCAGAGTGATGGCGTTTGGTACGATGCCAAAACTAGGCAACTCCTTTTTTCCAATGAAATAAAAGAAGTTACCTATCAATTCCTTGATGATAAGGTTGTTAAGGACATTGATACCTTTCAAGTGATTTTTAAGGAAAAGCAGTTTTTCTTTAAGGGAGCGCTACAAAAGGAAGGGGAAATTGATGCGCTTAATTTTAGTAGTGATAAAAAGAAGGGTTCCCAACGTTTGTTCGTGTATAAAACAAATGCGGCCACAAGCAGTGTAAACGAATAGTATGGGATTTAAGTTAGAATCTTCCATAGCGCCCCAAAATGAAACTACTCCTTCCCCAGGCGGGTTGGAAGCCCTATTAAAAAAGGAAATTACCTTTTTTGGGCGTTTTTTCAATGCCAAAAAGAAAGAAGACTTTTATGCTGAATTGGCAGTACTACTGAAAGCTGGTGTACATCTACGGGAATCTTTGGAGATTCTAGTGCAAAATCAGAAAAAGGAAAAACTCAAAGCTTTTTTTGAGGGAATGAGGAATGACCTGGACCTTGGGGAAAGTTTATCTGAAGTCCTAAAATCGAGAAAGGAGTTTACGGAATACGAATATTATTCCCTACAGATTGGGGAAGAGAGTGGTAATCTCTCAAAAATTGTGGACGAACTGGGGCAATTCTTTGCGCGAAAGAACGAACAGCGAAGGAATCTGATGAATGCCATGACCTATCCCATCATTATACTATGTACGGCCGTTTTGGTGGTGGTCTTTATGCTCCGTATGGTAGTGCCTATGTTTGAGGATATTTTTCGTCAAAATGGGGTAGACCTGCCGCCCATTACCCAATGGATCATTTCGGCATCCAACTTTTTAAGGAATTATGGTTGGTTGTTGGTCATTTTCATTTTGACCCTAGTTGTGGCACGCCGATTTATATTCAATGGGGAGGCGATACGGCGTAAAAAGCATGAACTTCTATTGCGATTGCCCTTTTTGGGAAGTTTTATTAAAACAGTATACTTGGCCCAATTTACACAGGCCGTAGCCCTATTGACCGCTTCCAAGGTACCTATGTTGAACAGCATCCAAATGGTAAAACGGATGATTCCGTTTTACCCCTTACAAGATGCCTTGGGTGATATGGAACAAAAAATTATGAGAGGTACCAGCCTCCATGAAAGCATAAAGGGCAATCGCGTATTTGATAACAAAATGTCCTCATTAATAAAGGTGGCCGAAGAAACCAACCAAACGGAATATATTTTTGAAAAGCTGAATCAGCAATACAATTTAGAGGTGCAGCAGAAATCCAA
>JBCBZA010000172.1:0-7865 GCA_039815575.1 Bacteroidota bacterium
AATAACGGATGTACTTTCGAAGCCCCCTTAAGATCTTTCGTATACTCTTTTTGATATAGTAATAGCTAGTCGTATTTATTTCCAAGAATTGGATATCCATTTGTGATTTCACTGTTTCGATATAGCCACTTTCATTCTCTGCCTCAAAAAGCAAGTAGGTCAACAATTCCTTGTTTTCCATTTTAAACCTGGCGAGCCTCAGACAAAGAGCGAGCAATTCTTCCGTATTACGGTATTGTAGTTCTTTTTTTAGCTGGGAGACGGTTGCTGCTTTCATCTTTGGCACGTTCTAATTTTCAATAAATCTAAGACCAAATTTTGGATACCCTCAATGAAAATTTGTGCCACCTATATTTAGATATATCTAGATTAAACTTGGAACAGATTTTTCATATGGTTTAAAATGGGTAACTTCCTCCTTTTTTAATAAAAACAAACCTATTTAATGAGAATTTCCACTGACGCAATAAGTAAGACAAACTTGTTTCCTTCTTATTTTAGATTTTCCTCCATTTTGGTGTCGTGTTTTGCCTTTCTTTTCTTTAGCTGCAAACAAATAGAAGAATCAAAGCCCTCTGAAGGTCCGGTTGTATCAGTTAACCCTCAAGATTGGCCTATGATTAAACCGTTACCTTTAGATCCAGCCATTGAGGCACGGATAGATGACATACTTCCAAAACTCACTCTTGAACAGAAAGTAGGCCAGGTCATACAAGCAGACAATGGGTCTGTGACCCCGGAAGAAGTAAAGAAATATCGCCTGGGCTCTGTGTTAAGTGGTGGTAATTCTGCGCCTGGGCCCTTGCCGTATGCCGGCACAAAAGAGTGGTTGGAGATGGCGGACAAATATTATAATGCGTCCATTGATACCGAGGGTGTGGAGATCGCCATTCCCTGTATTTGGGGCATTGATGCAGTACATGGTCACGCCAATCTAAGTGGAGCCATCGTCTTTCCCCATAACGTTGGGCTTGGGGCGATGAACAATCCAGACATAATGGAGCAAATTGCTTCAATTACTGCCCATGAGTTGACCGTTTCAGGTCATGACTGGACCTTTGCACCAACTTTGGCAGTACCTCAGGATATTCGATGGGGCAGGAGTTATGAAGGTTTTTCAGAACGTCCTGAAATCCCAAGGTTGTATGCGGATCGCATAGTCATTGGTCTACAAGGCAAAGTAGGTTCAGAAGATTTTATGGGGGGCGGTAGGGTCATGTCTAGCGCCAAACATTTTTTGGCAGATGGGGCTACCGAAAAAGGAATAGACCAAGGGGATGCCCTTATCGGGGAAGATGAGCTAATTAAAGTACATGCCGCAGGATATTTTAGCGCCATCCCAGCTGGCGTCCAAACGGTTATGGCATCTTTTTCCAGTTGGCACGGAAGAAAATTACATGGAGACAAGGAACTCTTAACAGATGTTTTAAAAGGACAATTGGGATTTAATGGTTTTGTGGTTGGCGATTGGAATGGACATGGTCAGGTGCCAGGTTGTACCAATACGGATTGTCCGCAATCCTTAAACGCTGGTTTGGATATGTATATGGCGCCGGATAGTTGGAAAGGCTTATATAAAAGCACCTTGAAGCACGTAAAGGAGGGAACCATCCCCATGTCCCGTTTGGATGATGCCGTTAGGCGCATTCTTCGCGTAAAAATTGCTTCTGGAATTTTTGAAAAAGGAGCACCGAGCACTCGAAAAAATGCCGGTGAAGAAACCCTATTGGGATTGCCAGAGAATAGGGCCGTTGCGCGTCAAGCGGTTCGTGAGTCGATGGTATTGCTCAAAAACAACAATAAGACCCTCCCTATAGATGCCTCAAAAACTGTTTTGGTCATCGGGGACGGGGCCAATAGTATTTCCAAAGCCTGCGGGGGGTGGACCTTGTCTTGGCAAGGAGCGGGACATACCAATGATAAATTTCCCAATGGGGAAACCATTCTTCAAGGAATAGAAAGGGAGGTTAACAAGGCCGGTGGAAAAGTCATCTTTTCGGCGGATGGAACTACGAATGTGGCCGCTGATATTGTTATCGCCGTATATGGAGAAGACCCCTATGCGGAATTTCAAGGAGATCGAGAAAATCTGGACTTTGTTCCCAATGGCTTTGATGTAGCAAAATTAGAGGAATTTAAAGGGAAGGGCCTTCCTGTGGTATCTGTTTTTCTATCGGGCCGTCCGCTATGGACCAACCCAGAAATGAACCAATCGGATGCTTTTGTTGCAGCCTGGTTACCGGGTAGCGAAGGCGCTGGCATTGCTGACCTGTTGTTTCAAAGTGATCCCACTTATGATTTTACAGGGCGTCTGTCCTTTTCCTGGCCATCTAGTGCCAAGGTATCCGAAGGAGCTACACCCTTGTTCGAATATGGATATGGCCTTACTTATGGGGGTGAGTCTGTGATTGGAGAACTCTCCGAAAATGATGGATTGCAAGGCGCTGCTGTGGTTTCAACCAACGAGTTCTTCAGAAGGGGCGCACCGGTGGCACCTTGGGGACTATGGCTCAGATCAAGCGTTTTGAATAAACAAATAGCCAGTTTTCCTACTTCTGTGGGAGGATTGCTGGTAAGCAAAACGGATCATCTGGCACAAGAAGATGCTTTGAGAATCAAGTGGACAAGGTCAGATTATGACCAGGTGCGGATAAAAGCCGCATCCACAGCTAATATGGCGCGCCAGTCCAACGGGGCTATGGAATTGGCATTTTCAGCTAAATCCTTCACATCCAATGAGGCAACCGTAAAAATAGGTATGTGTAATCCTGATATGGATTGTGACCATACCTTAACAATTACCATAGGTTCTGGCGATTGGGAAGAATATCGCTTAAGCCTTAGTTGTTTTGATGATTTGGGTGTAGATATGACCCAAATTGAAACTGTTCTTATGATTACCGCTGACGCTGGTGTAGATATTGGTCTTGGCAATGTCCGTTTGGAATCCGATACCGATGCCAAACCAGGATGTGACGGCAAGTAATGGCTAAAACGGACCGTTAGGCCAAGAGATAGTGCAAAATTCAGAGGATTACGTTTTAGCCTACTAATTCTCGAACGGCATCACGTGCCGATCGAGCTGCCGTGTGAACGGAACTCCAATCATCGAATTGGGTATAGGAACATCCGGCAAAAAAGAGTTTATTGGCAACGGATTGTGACATGGCCCTTGAAATGCCACTCGATGCATTGTCGTGCAGATAAGCGGCCCTTGCAAAGGGCTGTTCGTTCCAGTTTTGTTCCAACATATCTTGAAACGTTTCTGAAGCTTTTCCATCGAAAACCGCATCCAATTCGTTCAAGACGTAATCCCTAAGGGCATCACCACTATAGTTTTGATACACTTCAGCCTGTTTCCCTACGGAAAAAAGGCCAAGTACGTTGTCGGAAGAGTTTTGACCATAGGCGGCATCGTAATACAAGCGCTGCCCTTCATTGGTTTGACTGTCATCAAAATAAAGGAAGGTAGGGTAGAAGGCCTCGGAGAATTTTAAGAACACTTTCATTCCGCTCCATATGGTGGCATCTGCCAAGGCATTTTGTTTGTTGCTTGGTAATTCCGGGGTAAAATTCACCTGCCCCAACTGCAGCAATTTAAACGGTACGGTCAGTACCAATTTATCTGCTTCATAAGATCTGCCGTCCCTATCGGTTGCAATGACCTTGTTACCTGAGTAATCAATTGCAGCGATTTGGATATTGAATTGCATATTGCTTTGAATGCTAGGAACGATGTATTTCTCAAAAAAATCAAACCAAGATGAACCGATGAACTTCTTGTCCTGATCATCATTCACAACTGACCCCACCTCTTGAATGGTCAACTGCCCATTGCTGTAATGGCCCGAGGTGTCAGAAGGGGAGTAAGCCAGCAAGGTAGTATCTATTTCAACTGCTTCATTGTTAACAATTGCTGGTAGCTCTGCTTCCGATACATGCAACCATTCTGCCCCAAGGGGAATTGGAAAATCAGTGAAGGAATCGTTGGTGCGAAAGCGTCCCCCATAGGAAGTGTCAGCTTCCAATATTTGATAGGCAATACCCAACTGTTCCAAAAGATACGCTGTGGCCATTCCAGCGGCACCGGCCCCAATAATCAGTACCGAACCATTAAAATCACCAGGGACAATAGGCGCTTCATCATCTTCTGAGCAGGACTGAAGAAAGGATTGAAAGGGCAAGGAAATACCAAAAAGGCTACAAGCGGCAACGAATTCTCTACGATTCATTTTTTTAGATTTTTCTTAGCAGTACAAATATGGCAACCCGTGGGTAATTTCGGTCCGATATCTTTAAAAGTGTTGGATTTCGGACACCATTTCGAGTTAAGTTTACATTTGAAAAGACTTCTTGTACGAAGAGGGGGTTTGTCCGGTAAATTTCTTAAAGAGGGAATTAAAGGTGGATTTTGAATTGAATCCACTCTCCAAAGCAATGCCCATAATACTATATTGATCAAACTCCGTATTGGTCAACTTTGCTTTTGCCGCTTCAACCCGATAGTGATTTACAAACTCAAAGAAGCTCTTGTTCTCCTTTTCATTAATAATTTGGGAAAGGTAGCCCGGGCTGATCTGGAGCTTCTTGGCCAAGTAGGGCAAATTGAGTTCTGGATCGGTGTACAAGGACTCCTCTTCCATGAATTGCATCAATTTTTTATGGTATTCGACCGTCTTTGGAGAGAGTTGTTTTGGCGTTTCCGCTGGGTTTGCTATTTCAGAATAGGGCATCGCTTGAAACAAAGGAAATTGCAGAATAACAAAATACCCCATCCAAAAAAGAAAAAGGACCATGCCCAAAGTAACAATTGAGTAGGTACCTTCATTATCGTACCCCATGATAAACTGTACATGGCTAAAGAGCCATAGGACTACAATGATGAGGGTTGCAACGATTAAATTACGAAGCCACAACAGACTTTTTCCAGAAAGTGTTGAGTACGTATTCAACAGGAATTTTTGGTAACGATTTAATTTGCGAATGGTCAGCCCGAGGAGCATAACACAAATGAAAAGGCCTACGGATTCTTCCATTATAAGAAGAATATTGTTTGCCACTACGGCATCATGTTCTGGCAGTAAGACATCAGCCGGAATATAGGCCAGTTCAAGTAATATTTCCAGTAGGATGGGGATATACCATAAAGGTTCCCATTTGTTCATTGGCCTTTTGGGCTCAATAAGATACCGGACAAAGAAATAAAGCCCGACGGGGATGAAACTTCTTATGTAAATGGGTAGGTATAGGAAATAGCCATACACCTCGTGTTCTTCAAAGTAATAGTAAAATAGATCGTATAAGATGATGATCGAAACCCCTACCAAGGTCATGGCAAAGAATCGGTTCGATTTAGAAGCAAATCGTTTTGTGAATAGAAGGATTCCGGCCAGTAGGAACCCTTGAAGGGCCGCCAAACTACTGATTGCGGTAACAAAACCATATGTAAAATCTTCTTCCAACAAATAGAACGGTCAACTTCTCAAATAACTCGCCCCATTAACATCAATAATGGTGCCTGATGCGTATTCAGCCCCATCAGAGGCTAAAAATAGAATGGCATGGGCCACTTCTTTGGGTTGCGCCATACGTTGAAATGGCGATTCCCGCAATAGGTTTTCCCGCTCCACCGGGGTAAGGGTCACCGCTGCCATCTCGGTTTCTGTAAAACCAGGAGCCACAACGCCTAAGTAAATATGATGGGGCGCTAATTTCTTGGCCAGTGATTGCGTCATGGCATTGAGTGCCGCCTTGCTGGCCCCATAGGCCGGTTTGGTGGGTTCGCCGCGAAAGGAACCACGAGAAGATACATTGACAATGCGCCCACCTCCGGTCCGGATCATAGCCCGTGCAGCACAATAAGTCATATTGGCGGCTGCAAAGAGATTGGTCTTAAAGGTGTTTTCCCAAGCTGAGGTCCAATGCCCAAAATCAACCTTATCAATTTCATGAAAAATGGAAATACCCGCATTGTTGACCAAGACATCCAACTGGCCGTAGGTGGCTACAAACTCATTTATCAAGCTTTGGCAGTTTTCTTTTTGGGAAATATCTGCTTGGAATAATTGATGGCCTTCACCAGGTAGCTCGGCCAGCGTTTTTTCAGCTTCTTTAAGATTGCTTCTAAAGTTGATGCCAACGGCTGCCCCATTTTTGGCAAAAGCATGGGCCGTGGCTTTTCCAATACCCCTGGAGGCACCGGTAATCAATACTTTTTTATTTCTGAAATTCATTTTCAAGTTCTTTATCAATTAGCTTAATCAAGATATCGGTTTTCGCCTCCAGGTTTTCTAGGGCCTTTAGAAGTTCTTCCAATTGCCAATGCCTATTCACATAATCGTTGCTTAACTTTCTGTCTTTCAAAAGACCTGTGTAATCTGATGGAAATGAATCGCTGTCATCTAACATCTCGGCTAGCGAAATGTACTGTTCATTTCTTGGACGAATACGCTCTATTACAATACTACGAACTACGGCCTCAAGATCTTTGTATTGGTTGATGGACAATGGGTATTCAATCAAGCGTTGTTTCAGTGTGGTGTTTTTAACAAGGTCCAATTTTTCACTATTGATTACATTGTTCAGTGATGCATCAATAAGATCGATTACTTCGTATTCTGGACCCCAATACAAAAGACTATCCAAAAAAGGTGTCTTTTTTACATTCATGGTGTCTTTGCGCATTAGGTTGATCCATGTTAAACCAATTCCTTTATGGTATTTGTGTTTTTTTATTCCCTCTTGAATCAGGGTTTTGTTTGATTTAAAGTCGGTATTAAGGGCTTTAAGAATCACTTTTTGCTCTTGCTTAAGCTTTCTTTGTTCATTCCAAGTATTGATCTGCAGGGCGATTAAAATACCAATGACCACTAGTACGATTTCCCCAATGGCATAGAGGAGGTACTTTGAAAAGCGATTCTCTTGGAGCAGTTTTTGCCGGATTTTTCTAAAGAATTGAATCATACTACCTATTGTTCAAGTTCTTTATCAATTAATGCAATCAGCGTTTTAATTTCTTCCTCCAATACGGAGTAGTATTCCTCATCCAAGCTTACGCCGGTCAATACTGCCAATACCATGATATTTTCAAATTCATTGTCTTTAAGAAGAAAAAGATGACTGAATTCTTTGGTATTCTCAGGGACACCAAACTCCGCGCTAACACCAGAATCGCCAACCAGTTGCCTGAGGGAGCCCTTTTTTTCCAGAATTGAACTCCCTTTGGAGATGTATTCATTCACCCTGGTTTCCTGTGCACGTAATCGTTCTAAATTTCCCTCTATAGAAGACAAAATAGTTCGAATACTATCATTGGTAATATCCTTTAAATTGCCGTTGGCTATAATTTCATTTAAAGTGCCACTTTTGAAATTAATATCCATGTCCTTACTTAGAATAGGTGTCAAGATTTCAGAAAGTCCCTTATTGGTAATATTCGGCTTTGGCTGCGCATAGGCTTCCAAAATTTGCTCTAACCCACGGAAATAATCAGCCAGGACATCTTTTTCAATTCTTAAGGATTGAAGGTTACCCGACATTTCCTGTTTGATGAGCGAAAGATATTTAAGCTCTTCTTCCTTGGTCTTTTTCCCTTCGTTCCAGGTGTTGATCTGGAGTGCGATTAAAATACCTATGACCACCAAAACTATTTCACCAATGGCATAAAGCAGGTACTTTGAGAACTTGTTCTCAGAAAGCAGTTTTTGTCTTAGTTTTCGAAGTATCGCAATCACCTTATTCCGTTGCTTTGGTTAACTACAACTTCACGCCGTACTCGGTCGGAGAGAGTCGACCGATGCGCAGCACGAGCCGGCGCGAAATCGGCCACGGCGCGTTGGCCCTGCGCGCGCTCAAGAATCTGATCG